>DATCFU010000233.1:0-17485 GCA_036509315.1 Acidothermaceae bacterium | reverse complement strand
CCTCACTACTGTTCGTGAGTACTTCGAATTGTCGTCCGATGCGGGGCTGTTGTCCCGACGAGGGGGTCGAGCCATGGGGCGCGGCCGGGCCAAGGCTAAGCAGACCAAAGTCGCCCGTGAGTTGAAATATTCAACTGGCGGGACCGACCTTGAAGCACTGCGCAAAGAACTAGCGAGCGCGCCGCCGTCTAACGCCCCCAGTCCATCAGGCTGGGTCGACGACGAGACCGACGCCGAGTTCGACGACGAAGATGACGACGACGACGATCTGAACGGCAAGTACGGGGCTTCCGGCTCCCGCTAGCCCGCCCTCCACAAAGGCGCGCCACCCGCCGGCACTAGGCGCGCCACCCGCCGTCCCCGCCGCGCGTTTTCCGGCTAGTTCGAGGACGCCGCCACCGGACAGGTGTAGGGCGGCCCGGCGGCCTTCATCGCTTGCAACCACCCTTGGTCGTGCCCCGCACTAGGCCGCGGCGGATAGCCGTACTCCTGAAGCTCCTGCGCGGTGGCCGTTAATGGCGACCAACCAGGTGGGGCGCACAAGAAGTGCATGATGCTCGGACTCGACACTGGGCTGGTCATGACCATGGGCGGGGCACTGCTCTGCGGGATAGTCCGCGGCAGCCCGAGGAGTCGGCTCATCGCGCCCTGCAGGACTCCTGAGTCTGACAGCCCGAGTTGAACACCTTGACCTTGACCTGGATCGAGTCCGACTCCGCAAGCACTCTCGGTGATCACCATTCTCGGCGTCTACGCGAAGGTCAGTGTGTCGTAAGACGTGAGCGGAGGGCACCCATGTTCGGCGTCCGACGCGGTAGGTAGCGCGTTGATGATCGCCGCCAGCATGCGGGCCTGGGTCGCGTCCAGGGTCACCGTTCTGGCCGCGGGCCCAGGCCCTGAGCGTTGATTCACCAGCGTCGCGCCGGCCACGGTGGTCGGGATGATTTCGGCGGTCGTCCGGACCGGTAACCACACGACCTGCGAGTCGACCCGGACAGCGACCAGCGAACCGTTCAGCCCGACGCTAACCAGCAGCCAAGGCTGTTCGAACGCCGGCGTCGACTCACCGACAAGCATCACGTCTGCCTCATACGGGGAGCCTCCCGAGCCACCGCCCTGGCTGGTGAATCCGGCCGGCAGGTGCGTCTGGACGAAGGTCAACACCGAGTCGATGGTGCCGGGAACCGTGAAAAACGTGTGCGCAACCGCCATGCGCTTGGTCATCTCTGACTCTGGAGCCGCGGTCAGTCCCGGTGCCGGCGGACTCGTGACCGGCGTTGCGCCCGCGGGCAAGTTCACCAGTCGTAGCAGCGAGTTGGCGACGAGCGCGGCCTCTGCTGCCCGTGCCTTCTCGGTGTCGGGGCTAGGCGCTGCGGGCGAGTTCAGCGTCAGCGCCTGAGCGCTCAGCTGAGCACCAGGCGGAGAACCGATCGCGCTCGGCGCCGGACTGGTTGACGCGGACGAAGACCCGACAGTCTTGCTCGCACACCCGGCCAGCGTTATCGCGAGGGCCGTGATTGTGAGCGCCGCGCGGCGAGCTCCCATGCCGGTTCGACGTCGCATCGCGCTCATCGGTTGCCTCCCTCCCAGCGACCACAGGCCCTCACGCTAGGCGAACCGTCACTTCCACAGGTGCGCGCGCCTGTTGAAGTAACGGGCAGCCCGCCTTACGTGATCAACCGACGAGGGGCGCGATCAACCGACGAGCGTTGTTGTGCCCGGACCGTGACCTGCGCGCGCGTGGCCCGCGACCCAGGCCGTCACACCGCGGCCGCGTAAGACCTCGAGCGCACGGTCGGCGTCGGCTGCCGCGACCAACGCCACCATGCCGACCCCCATGTTCAGGGTGCGCTCCAACTCGGGCGTAGCGACGTCGCCCAGGTGCTGGATCAAAGCGAAGATCGGCGCGGCTGCCCACGTCGTCCGGTCGATTTCGATGTCGACCCCGACCGGCAACACTCGGTCGAGGTTCGCGGCCAACCCGCCCCCGGTGACATGCGAAAACGCGTGGACGTCGACCACGTTGATCAACGCGAGGCAGTCGAGGCTGTAGATGCGCGTCGGCACGAGCAACTCCTCGCCGAGGGTGCGGCCGAGGTCGCCGATGTGCGCGTCGAGTGCGAGCCCGGCGCGTGAGAGCAGGACGTGGCGGGCGAGTGAGTAGCCGTTGGAGTGCAATCCGCTCGATGCCATCGCGATCACGACGTCATCGTCGCGCACTCGATGCGCGCCAAGGAGCGCGTCTTCGTCGACCACGCCGGTACCTGCGCCCGCCAGGTCGTACTCATCAACGTCGAGCAGCCCAGGATGCTCCGCAGTCTCGCCGCCGATCAGCGCACAACCGGCTTGCCTACACCCCTCGGCGATGCCACCCACGATCGCAGCAATGCGCTCAGGAACGACCTTGCCGCAAGCGATGTAGTCGGTCATGAACAGCGGTTCGGCGCCACACACGACGAGGTCGTCGACGACCATGCCGACGAGGTCGATGCCGATGGTGTCGTGCTTGTCCATCGCCTGCGCGATGGCGACCTTCGTGCCGACGCCGTCCGTCGACGTGGCTAGCAACGGCTGGCGGTAACGCGCTGCATCGAACCGGAAGAGGCCGGCGAAACCACCAAGACCACCGACCACTTCGGGCCGCGACGCCTTGCGCACCGATGCCTTCATCAACTCGACGGCGCGGTCACCCGCCTCGATGTCGACACCGGTGGCGGCGTAAGTAACGGAGTCTGGGTCGCTCACGTCACGGATGTTCGAGCGCGGTATGCCCGAGCGAAGAGTTCCCATACGAGGTCGGCCCGCCCGACGGCACGGTGGCCATCAGGGCCTCGACCGGCGTGATCTCGAGCAGGTCCTTGCCGATGAAACGCGGGTCGGGAAGCTTCGTCGGATACTGGCCGTCGAAGCATGCGCGGCAAAGATTCTGCTTCGGCCGCGTCGTCGCTGCGACCAGCCCGTCGAGAGAAACGTAGGACAACGAGTCGGCACCGATCGACGTCCGGATCTCTTCGACGGTCAAGCCGTTCGCGATGAGTTCAGCCCTCGTCGCGAAGTCGATGCCGTAGAAACACGGCCACTTCACCGGTGGCGAAGAGATGCGAACGTGCACCTCGGTCGCGCCCGCTTCGCGCAGCATGCGGACGACGGCGCGCTGCGTATTGCCACGCACGATCGAGTCGTCGACGACCACGATTCGCTTGCCGCGGATGACGTCACGCAACGGATTGAGCTTGAGTCGGATGCCGAGCTGACGCAACGTTTGCGACGGCTGGATGAACGTGCGGCCGACGTACGCATTCTTGACAAGGCCTGCGGCATAAGGGATTCCGGACTCTTCGGCGTAGCCGATAGCTGCGGGCGTGCCGGAGTCGGGAGTCGGCATCACGAGGTCGGCGATGGCCGGTGCCTCGCGGGCTAGTTGGCGGCCCAGCTCGACGCGAGTCGCGTGCACGCTGCGACCGTCAAGGTTCGAGTCGGGTCGCGCGAGGTACACGAACTCGAACACGCAGAACTTGGGATTGGGCTCAGCGAACTGCACCGACCGGTGGCCGTTCTCGTCGATGGCGAGCAACTCGCCCGGCTCGATGTCGCGGACGAACGAGGCACCAACGATGTCGAGCGCGGCCGTCTCGCTGGCTACGACCCAGCCGTGATCAAGCTTGCCGAGCGACAGCGGCCGCACGCCGTAGCGATCACGCGCGGCGTACAACGTGTTCTCGTCCATGAACACGAAACTGAACGCGCCTTCGACCTGCCGCAGCACCTCGACCGCGGCGGTCTCGAGGCTGCGATCCGGATGGCTCGCGAGCAGCGAGGTGACCAGGTCTGTATCGGACGTCGAGCGCAGCGGCCGCCGCTCGAACGCGATCTCGCCGCTTTCGGCCTGCGCCTTCTCGACGAGTTGCGCAAGATCGCCGGTGTTCGTCAGGTTGCCGTTATGCGCGAGCGCGATGCTACCGATCGCGGTCGACCTGAACGTGGGTTGCGCGTTCTCCCAAACCGATGAGCCGGACGTCGAGTAGCGGGCGTGGCCGATCGCGATGTCGCCCTTCAGCGTGGCGAGGTTCGACTCGTTGAAGACCTGCGAGACCAGGCCCATGTCTTTGTAGACAAGGATTTTCTTGCCGTCGCTGACCGCGATGCCGGCCGATTCTTGGCCGCGATGTTGGAGTGCGTAAAGCGCGAAGTAGGTGAGGTTAGCCACCTCTTCACCTGGGGCCCACACACCGAAAACGCCACAAGCGTCTTGCGGACCCTTGTCTTCAGCGAGGAGATCGTGATTCAGCCGGCCGTCGCCACGAGGCACCTGCTGGGCTCCCTTGGAGAGATCGCGAGGAGTGAGCGGAGGAGTGGGTCGAACGATCTGCCTCCAGTGTACGGGCCACCCGACCGGATGCGTCGACTCCTCGCCGATGTTCTAGAGGTCCGCGACCGTCAGGGTGATCTCGACGGGACCAATCGTCGTCCCGCTGGTCAGTCGCTGCACTTCGACGAAGGTGCCAGCGTCGTTGCGCAGGACCACGAGCTCATTGTTAGCAAGATCGACAAACCAGTACCAGGGCAGGCCTCCGCCGGCGTAAAGCTGGCGCTTACGGCGAAGATCCACGTGTCTGGTTGAGGGCGACAGCACCTCGATGAGCAGCAACGGAGGCTCGAAGAGCGCCTCTGCGTCGGGGGCGACCGCGACAACGGCCAGGTCGGGCACGAACTCGGCGTCGGGAAGCCGCCAGCCAACGCCGGTCATGACGTCGAAGCTCCGAGCGTCGACCACCGACATCAACATCGAGGTCAGAACTGAGACGGCGATGCCATGACGCCGTGTCGTGCCGGTCACGACGCAGGCCCCGTCCCACCACTCGGTGTGGTGCATCTCGGGCAGCGCATCGAATTCCTCGCGCGACATCGGCATGACGAGTACCCCGCCAGCAGGCGCACGCAAATCCATGAGACGCACCTTACTGCCCTCAGCTCGCACCTACGGCCGCCCACCACGACAGCTCACCGACCACCACCAGGTCGATCAATTCGGGCCGAGCGACGGACATCCGCGCTCGCAGTTCCTCCCACAGGCGCCAGTCTTCGGCGCGTGGTCGGCCGTCGGATCGCGGCACCGCCACGATCACTGCGGGCGCGTCGACACCATCCACAACCTCGACTAGCCCGTCGAGTTCGAGCGGCCCGAGCTCCTCCGCAGGCAGCGCCATTGCATTGACGGGACGCCGCTCTTCGTCGAGGAAGAGCACCCACGTTCCGCCCTCGTCGTCCGCCGTGGATTGAAGCCTGACACCTTCAGCGATCCCGTCGTACCAGCCCTTCTCCATCGCATGAGTCTGGCCCGCGCGGGACCCCGCGCGGGCCAGCACAACTCAACCTGTGCAGAACGTTCAAGCTGTGGACAACGGCGACTAGCTGTCCTGTCCCGCGAGCGCGAACTCCTTGTCAGTCGGCCCGAAGTCGTCGGTGTTCTCGGCGACCACGCCCCGAGAGCGTCGCTCGCTCCACACTCCGGACAGTGACACCAGCAGACCAAACAAGCCGATCCCGGTGGCGACCACGATGCCGGGACGGAACCCATCGAGCACCGCCTTCGAGCCAGTTCCGACACCCGTGTGACTCGTCACCACTGCGGTCACGATCGCGAGGCCGATGGCACCGCCGAGCTGGAACGAGGTTCAGCAGTCCGGAGGCAAGGCCTTGCTCGTCGTCCGCGACACCGTTCGTCGCCTGCACGTTCAGCGACGGGAACCCGATCGCGAAACCGATGCCAAGGAGCACCACCGTCGGCAGCATCAGCGTCACGTACGACGCGCTCGCTCCGAGCCGGATGAACAGCGCGTAACCCGCCGTCAGCACCGCGAACGCGATCACCAGCAACCGCGGCGTACCGAAGCGGTCGATGATCGGCGCAATGCGAGTCGATCCGAAGGCGACGATCACGCCGGCCGGCAGGAATGCGAATGCCGTTTGCAACGACGACCAGCCGAGCAGCGACTGCAAGTACAGCGTGCCGATGAACTGGTAGCCGATGTAGGAGCCGAACAGCGCCATGGCCGCGATGTTGGCGCGCACCAGGCGCGACGAACGCAGGATTCCGAGCCGAACCAGCGGGTGCGGTGACCGTAGTTCGATCGCGATGAACGCCCCGAGCAGTAGTGCGCTCACGACGAATCCGCCGAGGGTGCTGAGAGATCCCCAGCCGGACGCCGGGGCGGTGACGACCGTACGAACGAGCAGCAGCATCGCCGCACTCGCCGTTACGGCGCCTGGCACGTCGTAGCCGCCCGCACCGCGGGTGTGCGTGTCGCGTGCGACGTACTTGCGACCCAGGACGACCAGCGCTGCCGCGATCGGAGCAGGCAGTAAGAAGGTCCAGCGCCAGCCGAGCTCAGTGAGCAGGCCACCTAGCACGAGTCCGAGCGAGAAGCCGCTCGCCCCGACTGTGGTGAAGATGCTGAGTGCCCGGTTGCGCACCGGCCCCTCAGCGAAGGTGGTCGTGATGATCGATAGAGCGGCCGGCGCGGTGAAGGCTGCGCTTGCGCCCTTGATGAAGCGGGCGGTGATGAGCAGATCGCCGTTCGTGGTGAGGCCGCCGAGAGCCGACGCAATCACGAAGACGGACAGTGCCCACAACAGCACCCGCCGCCGTCCAAGCAAATCTGCCGCTCTACCGCCGAGGAGCAGCAGGCCGCCGTACCCGAGCACGTAGCCGGAGACGATCCACTGCAGTTGGTCGGTGCTGAGCTTGAGGTCGCGCTGGATGGACGGGAGGGCCATGCCGACCATCGAAACGTCGAGCGCGTCAAGGAAGACGACGCCGCACAGCACGATGAGCGCGGCCCAGAGGGCGGGGCTCCAGCGCAATTGGGTGGCGGCGGGATGACTGGCTGGGTGAGTATCTGAAAGGTCCATGCGACGACAATACATGCACGTGCATTGATTGCAAGAGAATATTTTGTACTGGTCATATTTACGCGGTACCTTTACCACATGCCTGATGTCGCGCCTGTGGTGGATCCGAATCCCCTGGTAGACCACTGGCGAACCCTGCTCGAACAGCACGCGCGGGTGACGTGCGCGCTGGAGAAGGCGCTCGGGGAGCACGGGCTCGGGGTCAGTGAGTTCGAGGTCCTTGACGAGTTGGCCAGCCAGCCGCACTCCGAATGCCGGATGCAGGCCCTCTCGGACGTCGTCCACCTCAGTCAGAGTGCGCTGTCGCGCGTCGTCGGCCGGCTCGAAGAAGAGGGCCTGGTGACCCGGGTGATGTGCCAGCAAGACCGCCGCGGCATCTTCGCCCACCTGACCGACGAGGGCCGAACCCGCTATGAGGCCGCACTGCCAACCCACCGCTCCGTACTAGCCGAGAACCTGACCGCCTAGATCCGACTTCGCAGCCCCTGGGTGTAGCCGAACCGGGCCGCCAACGACACTGCGGGCTGCGAAGAACCCGCGCTAGAGGATCGGCAACAGGGCGCTGACGTTGCTCCGCTCTCCGCTGGCGCGCACTCGACCGTCGGCGACCGCCTCTGTCCACGGCAGCCGGCCGGCCGCTAGCCGCACCCAAGTGACCGGATCCAGTTCGACCACATTCGGCGGCGTGCCCCTCGTGTGGCGCGGACCTTCGACGCACTGCACCGCGGCGATCGGCGGCACCCTGACCTCGACCGTGTGTCCGGGCGCCTTCGCAACCAAGGCCGCCAGCAGCGCTCGAGTCGCTAGGCGCAACGCGCCCGCGTCGGGATCGACGGCAGGCGAGAGATCGAGACCGTGCACGACGCCTTCGACACATCGAGTCACCAGGAAGTCGTCGAATCGCATCGGTGCCAACCGCGTCGGGATCACTCGTGCCGGATCCGTCTCCACGACAACGTCGCTCAACGAATCGACGGCCGCTCGCACGGCAGTCCGCAGCCGAGCCGGCGACTGACCAGCAGCAAGCGCGTGCGTCCGCTCGTCGATGGAGGACGCCGCCGCGCGAAGGCACAGCAAGTACTCCGCGACCGTTGCCTCCGCGCGATCCGGGGCCGGCTCGGTCAGCGATCGCGCCGGCGAGCTCGCACACATGACGAGGTGCGCGACCAACTCGTTGACCCGCCACCCAGGCAACTCGGTGGGCAAGTCGAACGCATCGTCTGGCAGTGCATCGACGGCGTCGGCGACCCGAACCCATTGCGCGACGCACGCCACCCCGGCGTCCGCCCAGGGGTTGACTCGCATCAGCCAAAGAGCGCGGCGAATGTGCCGGTGGCAGCGGTCCTAAGCGCGGCGAGATCGACCGCGAATTGGCCTGCAATGTCGAGTGTTTCGCCGCCAGTGGTGCCAAGTGCAAGTAGCGGGACGCCGCGAGCAGCCGCCAGCGACACCAGCTGGCCGACCCGATCCGCAGGAACAGCAACGACGGCACGCGCGGCCGATTCGGAGAACAGGGCCACGAACGGCTCGAGGTCCGGTGGCAACGTGATCCGCGCGCCACGACCACCGCGCAGGCACGACTCGACGAGAGCCTGCGCCAACCCGCCGTCCGACAGATCGTGTGCCGCCGAGACCACGTCGGTCGCTTCGTGCAGCAGACCAGCCAAAGCAATCTCGGCGTCGAAGTCGACGATGGGCGGGTGACCACCGAGGTGCCCGTGCACGACGTGCGCCCACTCCGATCCGCCGAACTCGTCGCGCGTCGCGCCGAGCAAGAAGAGCTGCTCATCGTCGGCGGCGAACGCGATCGACCGGCGCCGCCGCACATCGGAGATCACGCCGAGCACACCGATCACCGGCGTCGGGTTGATCGGTGTAGAGCCGGTCTGGTTGTAGAAGCTCACGTTGCCGCCAGTGACCGGAATGCCCAGCGCGACGCAGCCGTCGGCGATGCCGCGGATCGCCTCGGTGAACTGCCACATCACCTCGGGGTCTTCGGGCGAGCCGAAGTTCAGGCAGTCGGTAATCGCCAGCGGCACCGCACCCGACGCCGCGACATTGCGATAGGCCTCGCAAAGTGCAAGCTGAGCTCCGAAATACGGATCGAGTCGGGTGTAACGACCGTTGCCGTCGAGTGCGAGTGCGAGCCCGAGGTTGGTTGAGTCGCCGACGCGGATCACGCCGGCGTCGTCGGGCATTGCCAGCGTCGTGTTGCCCATGACGTAGCGGTCGTATTGGTTGGTGACCCACGACTTGTCGGCCAGGTTCGGCGACGCCACGAGCGTGAGCAGCGTCGACAACAGTTCAGCTCCCGAGTGAGGACGGGGCAACAAAACCGGATCGTCGGCGCGCAGCTCGTCGAGATCGGCAGGGCGCGATAGGGGCCGGTCGTACACCGGACCCTCGTGCGCAACTGTGCGCGGCGGGACCGAGACAACGAGTTCGTCGCGCCAGTAGATGTCGAGCCGGTCGCCGTCGGTTACTTCGCCGATGACGGTCGCGGTGACATCCCACTTAGCGCAGATCTCCATGAACGCAGGGATTTTCGACGGTTCGACGACCGCGCACATGCGTTCTTGCGACTCGCTCATCAGGATCTCTTCGGGAGCAAGCGTCGGGTCGCGCAGCGGCACGGTGTCGAGCACGATCCGCATGCCGCCGGTACCTGCCGATGCCAGCTCGGAGGTCGCGCACGAGAGCCCCGCAGCGCCGAGATCTTGAATGCCGGCAACAAGATCGGCCGCGAAAATCTCCAGGCAGCACTCGATCAGCACCTTCTCGGCGAACGGGTCGCCGACCTGCACACTCGGGCGCTTGCGTTGTCCCTCGGCCTCGAACGTCGCGCTCGCCAGCACAGAAGCGCCGCCGATGCCATCGCCACCCGTGCGCGCGCCGAACAGCACGACCTTGTTGCCCGGCCCAGGAGCGGTTGCGAGCTTGATGCCGTCGGTGCGCATGACACCGACCGCCAGCGCGTTCACCAGGGGGTTGCCCAAGTAGGACGGGTCGAACACGATCTCGCCGCCGATGTTCGGCAGCCCGAGGCAGTTGCCGTAGCCACCGATGCCCGCGACGACACCCGGCAGCACGCGCAAGGTACCGGCAGCATCGGCGGGGCCGAACCGCAGCGAATCCATGACGGCGACCGGCCGCGCACCCATCGTCAAGATATCGCGCACGATGCCACCGACTCCGGTCGCCGCACCCTGGTACGGCTCGACGTAACTCGGATGGTTGTGCGACTCCGCCTTGAACGTCACCGCAAAGCCCTCGCCGACATCGACGACGCCCGCGTTCTCGCCCATGCCGACGAGCAGAATGTCCTTAGTCTGCACCGGAATTCGCTCGGCGAACTGCTTCAGATGCCGCTTGCTCGATTTGTAGGAGCAGTGCTCGCTCCACATCACGGAGTACATCGCCAACTCGCACAACGTTGGTCGCCGCCCGAGGATCTCAACGATCCGCGCGTACTCGTCGTCCTTCAAACCAAGAGCAGCAAATGGCAGGACGACGTCGGGCGTCGAAACAGCGTGACTGACCGAATCGATCGTCACGCGGCGATCAGCGCCTTGACGATGCTGGTGAAGAACGTCAGCCCGTCGGAGCTCGGCCCGGTGAGTGGATCAATCGCGTGCTCGGGGTGCGGCATCAACCCGACGACGTTGCCGCGCTCGTTGGTGATGCCGGCGATATCGCGCATCGAGCCATTCGGCGTCCTGCCCGAGTAGCGGGCCACGACGCGGCCCTGCGCCTCCAGCTCATCGAGCGTCGACGCGGAGGCGACGAAGCAGCCCTCGCCGTTCTTGATCGGAATGACCACCCGCGACCCGTGGGCGTAGCCATTCGTCCAGGCGGTCTCGGTGTTCTCGATCGCTAGCACCTGATCGACACATTGGAAGTGCAGATCGACGTTGCGGGTCAGCGCGCCTGGCAGCAGATGCGCCTCGCACAGCACCTGGAATCCGTTGCAGATCCCCAGCACCGGGAGCCCGTCGCGCGCACCGGCGATGATCAAATCCATCACCGGTGAGAACCGGGCAATCGCGCCGCATCTCAAATAGTCACCGTAAGAGAACCCGCCGGGCAGCACGACGGCATCGACGCCATGGAGCGATGGATCCTTGTGCCATAAGGAAATCGGCTCGGCTCCGGCCGCGGCGATCGCCCGCAGGGCATCACGGTCATCGAGCGATCCCGGGAACGTCACAACGCCGACCGACACGGTCACGAGGCACCAACCGTCACGACGAAATCCTCGATCACCGGGTTCGACAGGAAGTTCGCGGCCAGCTCTTCTACCTGCGCTAATGCAGCTGGGTCCGCCTCGCCGTCCAACTCGATTTCAAAGTGCTTGCCCTGCCGCACTGACGCGACTCCAGACCTGCCGAGCCGGCCAAGCGCACCGAGAATCGCCTGGCCCTGGGGGTCGAGAATCTCCGGCTTGAGCATGACGTCGACGACGACGCGGGTCACGGGCGCTCCAGGGGCGAGGGTCGGGGCGGACTGACGCAAAGCCAGCCTACCGGGATGGGACAGTTAGCCCATGAACGAGATGGACGCCGAGCGGTTGCGGATTCGCGAAGCCGACGCCGGCGGTACCAACTGGCGGCGTTGGGGCCCCTACTTGTCGGAGCGCGCCTGGGGCAGCGTGCGCGAGGACTACAGCGCGGACGGCGATGCCTGGTCGAGTTTTCCCTTCGATCACGCCCGATCGCGCACATATAGGTGGAACGAAGACGGATTGGCAGGGTTCTGCGACTCCGACCAGACGTGGTGTCTGGCCCTCGCGTTCTGGAACGGCAGCGATCCGATCTTGAAGGAACGGCTGTTCGGACTGACGAATAGCCAGGGCAACCACGGCGAGGACGTCAAGGAGCGCTACTGGTTCGTCGACGGAACGCCCTCCCATTCCTGGATGCGGTGGCAGTACCACTACCCGCAGCAGGCCTTTCCCTATGACGAGCTCATAGCGGAGAACGGCCGTCGGTCGCGGCTCGAGCCCGAGTACGAGATCGACGACACGACCGCGTTTCTCGACAACCGCTACTTCGACATCACCGTCGACTACGCGAAGGCTGCGGTCGACGACCTGTGCATGCAGATCAGCGTTCGCAACGCCGGCCCGGACGCCGCAACGATCGACGTGCTCCCGACGCTGTGGTTCCGCAATACCTGGCGCTGGGGGCTGTCGAAGGCTTTGCCCGAACCGAGGATCACGGCTGCAGGGTCGGCACTGATCGCCGTCCAGGAAAGGATCGGGACGCTGACCTTGACCGGCGCACCGACCGATTTCGTCGGAGCGCTCGCGTGCGACAACGAGACGAACACGCAGCGCCTGTACGGGGTGGCGGGGCCGGCGTATCCGAAGGACGGCATCGGCGACTACGTCGTGCACGGCACACCGACCGTGAACCCGCAGGGGTACGGCACGAAGGGTGCGTTGCGGTATCGGCTGGAGTTGGCAGCAGGTGAGACGCGGGTGATCAAGTTGCGGCTGCAGGCAGGGTCGGTTTCATCGACTGACCTCGGGGCCAGCTTCGATGCGGTGCTCGCTTCCCGAGAGGCGGAGGCCGACCGGTTCTATGCGACCTTGTCGGGCACCGTTACAGCTGGCGAAGCTGCTGTGGTTCGGCAAGCGATCGCGGGACTGCTGTGGAGCAAGCAGTTCTACCACTACGACGTGCAGCGATGGCTCGACGGCGACCCTGCTGGGCCACCGCCGCCACGCGGCCGCGGCGAGATTCGCAATGGCAAGTGGACGCACCTGAACAACCACGATGTGCTGCTGATGCCCGACACGTGGGAGTACCCGTGGTACGCATCGTGGGACCTTGCGTTTCACTGCGCGGTTCTCGCGCACGCCGATCCGTCGTTCGCCAAGCAACAACTTCTGCTGCTGCTGCGCGAGTGGTACATGCACCCGAACGGGCAGTTGCCGGCGTACGAGTGGAACTTCTCCGACGTTAATCCGCCGGTGCATGCGTGGGCTGCGTTGCGGGTGTTCGAGGTGTCGGGTGGGACTGACTATGACTTCCTGGAGCGGGCGTTTCACAAGCTGTTACTCAACTTCACCTGGTGGGTGAACCAGGAAGATCACGACGGCAACAACCTCTTCCAGGGTGGGTTCCTCGGTCTCGACAACATCGGTCCGTTCGATCGTTCACGACTTTCACCCGATGCCGGAGAGCTAGAGCAAAGCGACGGCACCGCGTGGATGGCGATGTTCTGCCTCGACTTGCTCGACATGGCCCTCGTGCTGGCGATGAATGACCCCACCTACGAAGACGTCGCGACGAAGTTCTTCGAACACTTCGCGCATATCGCGACCGCCGCGCAGCAGCAGGGCCTGTGGGACGACGCCGACGGGTTCTTCTACGACCAGTTGCGGCTGCCCGACGGTGAGCGGCTGCCAATAAGGGTTCGATCGCTCGTCGGTCTGATCGCGGTCTGCGCAGTCAGCCACGTTTCTAACTCGGTGCTGACGTCGCTGCCGGGCTTTGCGAGCCGACTTAGATGGTTCACGACGAATCGACCGCTGCTGACGCACTGCGTGGCGGAGACAGTGGACGACAACACGCTGTTTTCGATGGTCGATCCGGGACAGTTGCGCAGGCTCTTGAGCCGGATGTTGGACGAGGCCGAGTTCTTCTCACCGCACGGCGTCAGATCGATCTCTGCGTACCACCGCGATCACCCGTTCATGTTCAACGTGGACGGTCAGGACTTCCGGGTCGACTACGAACCGGGCGAATCGTCGACGGGCTTGTTCGGTGGCAACTCGAACTGGCGGGGTCCGGTGTGGCTGCCGCTGAATGCGTTGCTGGTGGAGGCGCTAAGGCGTTTCGACAAGCACCTGGGTGCCGAGTTCACGCTCGAGGTTCCGACCGGATCGGGCCGCCAGGGCACGCTCGGCGACGCCGCGGACGAGCTGTCGCGTCGATTGGTGGGACTGCTCCTGCCAGCGGACGACGGCCGGTTGCCGGCGTCCGGCAAGCGCTCCTGGCCCGATGGGCTGCTGTGGTTCCACGAGTACTTCCATGGCGACACCGGCGAGGGTCTCGGCGCGTCGCACCAAACCGGATGGACCGCGCTGCTCGCACACCTGGTTCTGACGCGACGCAGCTGACGTCCCTGGTCCTCTCTCCGAAGCTGTCAGTGCGTGGACGCTTAAGAAAGCGTCCTGGGGCTGACAAGTTCGCCGAAGGTGTCCACACGCTGAGACTGTTCTGTGAAATCGCTCAGATTTCTCTCGTCCACATGCAGTGGACGGCGTTAGCCGAGGCGGCAGCGGCCAATCGCGGTTCGGTGCTTCGGTCCTGCACAGGTCAGTCCACACCCTGTCCCCAGGCCTGGAGGTGTTGTCCCCAGCTCGCGCACAGGTGGGTTCGCAAGCGGCCCTTCACTCGCAGGATTGGACTCTCTAAGGTCCTACAACGCAGGTGCACGCCGAGCGCCGGCTAAAAGTGTCGTCCGCTTCACGTACGTATGTCATTCATGAGTTATCAGGCGCGCGAGGTGCAGCTGTGAGTGTGATCGAACTCCCAGGTTCGAGTTCACGGGAAGTAGACCGCACACCGCCGCAAGACATCAACGCCGAGCAGTCCGTGCTCGGCGGCATGATGTTGAGCAAAGACGCGATCGCTGATGTCGTCGAGGCGCTGCACGGTGCTGACTTCTACCGGCCTGCGCACCAAACCATCTTCGAAGTCGTGCTCGACCTCTACGGTCGTGGCGAGCCAGTTGACGCGGTAACAGTCGCGGCAGAGCTGACGAAACGCGGCGAGATTGCTCGCGTCGGCGGGGCGCCGTACCTGCACACGCTCATCTCATCAGTACCGACCGCCGCGAACGCCGGTTACTACGCGAAGATCGTGGCCGAGCGAGCCATCTTGCGGCGGCTCGTTGAAGCCGGCACGCGGATCGTGCAGTTGGGTTACTCGGGCGTCGGCAACGAAGTCGACGACATCGTTGACCGTGCGCAAGCCGCGATCTATGACGTCACCGAGCGCCGCCAAACCGAGGACTACAGCGTCCTCGAGTCGCTCTTGCAGCCGACGATGGACGAGATCGAAGCGAGTGGCCATCGCGGTGGCGGCCTCACCGGCGTCCCGACTGGTTTTGCCGACCTCGACTCATTGACGAACGGTTTGCACCCCGGCCAGCTCGTTGTGATCGCTGGCCGCCCGGCAATGGGCAAGGCACTCGCGCTCGAAACGCCCCTGCCAACGCCATTCGGCTGGACGACGATGGGCGAGGTCGTGGTCGGCGACTGGTTGATGGGCGCCGACGGCCGGCCGACGCAGGTGGTCGCGGCGACCGGCGTGCTCCTCGAGCGTCCGTGCTACGAAGTCGAGTTCGACGATGGTTCCGTCATCCTGGCTGACGCCCAGCACCAATGGCTCACGGAGACCCGAGTCAGCCGCCAATCCGCGGTACGCACGACACAGGAAATCGCCGAGACGCTGCGAGGTGTGACGGCGGACACACGTCCAAATCACTCAGTGCGAACCGCATTGCCGCTTCAGTTCGACGAGCAACGACTGCCGATTGCGCCCTACGCGCTGGGGGTCTGGCTAGGGGCCGGACGCTCTGCGTTGGCGCGGATGACCAGCGACGATGCCGAAATCAGCTGGCACATCGAAGCCGACGGGTTGACGCTCGACGAGGGCCTAGGCCAACTAGAGCGAATCGGCGTGCTCAACAACAAGCACATTCCGACCAACTACCTGCGTGCTTCGGAAGTGCAGCGGCGGGCGCTCCTTGCAGGTCTGCTGGACAGCGAGGCAACCGTGTCACCCACAGGTGCGGTGCAGATCACAGTCATGGACGCGCAACTGGCCCGCAACATTTATGAGCTCACGATCAGCCTGGGCTACCGATGCGGCTTTACTACGAGACCGGCGAACGGTCAGGCCACGTCCGCAACCGCATATACGACCTCGTTCACGCCCGCCGACAATCCGTTCCGGCTTGAGCGCAAACGGTTGGCGCTGAAGAGACAAGCCACGCAACACACGCCACGAATCGGTTCGCGCTTCATCGTCGACGTGCGCCCGGTCCCATCTGTCCCGGTCAAGTGCGTCGAGGTCGACAACGCCGCCCACCTGTACCTCGCGGGGTACTCGATGATCCCAACGCACAACTCGACCCTCGGTCTCGACATCGCACGAGCGGCGTCGATTCGGGCCAACCAGACGTCCGTCCTGTTCTCGCTGGAGATGAGCAAGCACGAAATCACCATGCGGTTGTTGTCGGCGGAATCTCGCATCCCGCTTCAGACCATGCGAACTGGTCAGATGCGTGACGACGACTGG
Organism: Acidothermaceae bacterium; assembly: GCA_036509315.1. Taxonomy (GTDB): domain Bacteria; phylum Actinomycetota; class Actinomycetes; order Acidothermales; family Acidothermaceae; genus PALSA-607. The sequence goes on along the minus strand of DATCFU010000233.1, from coordinate 1,259 downwards.
GTCAAGCTGACCCGCCGACTTGGTGAGATGGCAAGCGCACCGTTGTACATCGACGACTCGCCGAACATGACGATGATGGAAATCCGCTCGAAGGCGCGGCGCCTGAAGCAGCGCAACGAGTTGCGGCTGGTGATCGTCGACTACCTCCAGCTGATGACATCGCACTCGAAGGTCGAGAACCGGCAGCAAGAAGTCAGCCAGATCTCGCGATCGCTGAAGCTGTTGGCGAAAGAGCTCGAGGTTCCAGTGATCGCGTTGTCGCAGCTCAACCGAGGTTCTGAGCAGCGCACTGACAAGCGGCCCCAGCTATCCGACCTTCGCGAGTCGGGCGCCATCGAGCAGGACGCCGACGTGGTGATCCTGTTGCATCGCGAAGACATGTACGAACGCGAGTCACCCCGCGCCGGTGAGGCCGACCTGATCGTGGCCAAGCACCGCAACGGACCGACGAGCACGATCGTGGTCGCGTTCCAAGGCCACTACAGCCGCTTCGTCGACATGGCCGCCGGCTAACGCGAGCAGGCTCGATTTCTCAGCCAGCAAGTACCTGTTCGCGCAGGATGTCAGTGTGTCCGCAGTGGTGGGCCAGCTCCCGCAGAACTTGCAGGTACACCCAGCGAAGCGTGCGCGGCCCGGCCCGGTGGCCGACAGTGTCGTCATCGGTGAGCCGGAAGGACTGCTCCGCGCTCTGCACCAGGCCGATCTCACGACGGGACGTGCCGCCGACGCACTCCTCGAACCACACCCGTTGCATCCAGGTGACGTGCTTGAGCAGCCCAAGCAACGTCGTCGCGGACGAGACGAGGTGGCGGCGGGCCTGCTCCTCGGTGAGGCCGTTCAGGGTCGACTCGAGGGCACTGCGGTACTCCTCGACGAACGCGTCGAGCTGGGTGCGTTCGTCTTCCAACGGCACACCGAACGAACCCATGAATGCCTCCCATCATCCTTCGAAGAGCGCCATGATGCGGGGAGCGAATGCAGGGCGCAGGTATGCACCACGGACGACGGTCCACGCGCGGATGCGCCACTCATCGAGACCGGCGGCGGCGAACGCCGCTACTCGATCCTCTGTCTGCCGCCGGTCGTCCAAGACGTTGTCCTTTGGATTCCACAGGAAGGTCGGGACGTCGAACTCGCGTTCACACAAGTAAGGCTTCGGATCGATGGCGACGTGGCGCTCTCCATGCCGGACCAGGTTGTGATGGTGGAAGTCGCCGTGCACTACCCAGTCGACCGGCTCACCCAGAGCGTCCAAGAGT
>DATCFU010000232.1:0-4392 GCA_036509315.1 Acidothermaceae bacterium | reverse complement strand
TCGTCCGCTCGCCGGGCGTCTACTTCGACAAGACGATCGACAAGACCTCCGACAAAGACGTCTTCGGCTGCAAGATCATCCCGAGCCGTGGTGCGTGGCTCGAGTTCGAGATCGATAAGCGGGACGCCGTCGGCGTGCGTGTCGATCGCAAGCGCAAGCAAAGCGTCACGGTGCTGCTCAAGGCACTGGGCTGGGACGACGCTCGTATTCTCGACCGCTTCGGTCAGTACGAGTCGATGCGCGCAACGCTGGAGAAGGACCACGTCCACACGCAGGACGAAGCCCTCATCGACATCTACCGCAAGTTGCGCCCGGGCGAGCCGCCCACGCGTGAGGCTGCGCAGACGCTTCTCGACAACTTGTACTTCAACCCGAAGCGCTATGACCTTGCCAAGGTTGGTCGCTACAAGATCAACAAGAAGCTCGGTCTCGAGTTGCCGTTCACGCAAGGCACGATGACCGAAGATGACATCGTTGCCACGGTCGAATACATCGTCCGGCTGCACGCCGGCGAGACCGAGATGAACTTGAACGGTCGCGCGGTTCCGGTTGAGGAAGACGACATCGACCACTTCGGCAACCGTCGTTTGCGTACGGTCGGCGAGCTGATTCAGAACCAGGTGCGGCTCGGCCTTGCTCGTATGGAGCGGGTTGTCCGCGAGCGGATGACGACACAGGACGTCGAGGCGATCACGCCGCAGACCCTGATCAACATTCGCCCCGTGGTCGCGAGCATCAAGGAGTTCTTCGGGACTTCGCAGCTCAGCCAGTTCATGGACCAGACGAACCCGTTGGCCGGCCTCACCCACAAGCGTCGCCTGTCGGCGCTTGGCCCGGGCGGTCTGTCGCGTGAGCGCGCAGGTTTCGAGGTCCGCGACGTTCACCCGAGTCACTACGGCCGCATGTGTCCGATCGAGACTCCTGAGGGTCCGAACATCGGCCTGATCGGATCGCTCGCGACGCATGGCCGGATCAACGCGTTCGGATTCGTCGAGACGCCGTACCGCCGCGCCGTCAAGGGCAAGGTCACCGACGACGTCGACTACCTGACTGCTGACGAAGAGGATCGTTTCGTCATCGCCCAGGCGAACGCGCCGTTGAAGGACGACGGTCACTTCGCCGAAGACCGGGTGTTGGTTCGCCGTAAGGGTGGCGAGGTCGACTTCGTCACGCCCGCAGCGGTCGACTACATGGACGTTTCGCCGCGCCAGATGGTGTCGGTCGCGACAGCGATGATCCCGTTCCTCGAGCACGACGACGCGAACCGTGCGCTGATGGGCTCCAACATGCAGCGCCAGTCGGTGCCGCTGTTGAAGTCCGAGGCGCCACTGGTCGGCACCGGCATGGAGTTTCGTGCCGCTGTCGACGCCGGCGACGTTGTCACGTCCGCGAAGGACGGTGTCGTCGAGGAAGTTTCTTCTGACGCGATCACCGTGATGAACGACGACGGCACGCGCACGACGTACCGGATGGCGAAGTTCCGCCGTTCCAACCAGGGCACCTGCATCAACCAGCGCCCGATCGTGAGCGAAGGCCAGCGACTGCAGGCCGGCGCCGCGATCGCCGACGGTCCGTGCACTGACCAGGGTGAAATGGCGTTGGGTCGCAACCTGCTCGTGGCCTTCATGCCGTGGGAAGGCCACAACTACGAAGACGCGATCATCTTGTCGCAGCGTCTCGTGCAAGACGACGTGCTCTCATCGATCCACATCGAGGAGCACGAAGTCGATGCACGTGACACGAAGCTGGGGCCGGAGGAGATCACCCGCGACATCCCGAACGTCAGCGAGGAAGTGCTCGCTGACCTCGACGAGCGCGGCATCATCCGCGTCGGAGCAGACGTCGTCCCTGGTGACGTTCTTGTTGGCAAGGTCACGCCCAAGGGCGAGACCGAGCTGACGCCTGAAGAGCGGCTGCTGCGAGCGATCTTCGGTGAGAAGGCGCGCGAAGTGCGCGACACCTCGCTGAAGGTGCCGCACGGTGAAAAGGGCAAGGTCATCGACGTCAAGGTGTTCACCCGTGACGACGCTGAGCTGCCCCCGGGCGTCAACGAATTGGTGCGGGTGTACGTCGCGCAGAAGCGCAAGATCACGGACGGCGACAAGCTGGCCGGCCGGCACGGGAACAAGGGCGTCATCTCCAAGATCCTGCCGGAAGAGGACATGCCATTCCTTGCTGACGGCACACCTGTGGACATCGTTCTCAACCCGCTGGGTGTGCCTGGCCGCATGAATGTCGGCCAGGTTCTCGAAACCCACCTTGGCTGGGCCGCAAAGAGTGGCTGGAAGGTCGAGTCGACCGGTGCGAAGGATGGCTGGCAGCAGCGGCTCGCCGACATCGGCGCGCTCGAGGCTCCGCCGAACACCCTCGTCGCGACGCCCGTTTTTGACGGCGCCCGCGAGGACGAGATCACCGGTCTGCTCGGGTCGACTTTGCCGAACGCTGACGGACAACGCCCGGTTGGCGAGAACGGCAAGGCGCGGCTTTATGACGGTCGTTCGGGTGAGCTCTACCCGGAGGCGGTCAGCGTCGGATACATCTACATCCTGAAGCTGCACCACCTCGTCGATGACAAGCTCCACGCTCGCTCGACCGGCCCCTACTCGATGATCACCCAGCAGCCGTTGGGTGGTAAGGCGCAGTTCGGTGGCCAGCGGTTTGGTGAAATGGAGGTCTGGGCGCTCGAGGCTTATGGCGCGGCTTACGCGCTGCAGGAGTTGCTCACCATCAAGTCCGACGACGTCCTTGGCCGGGTCAAGGTCTACGAGGCGATCGTCAAGGGCGAGAACATCCCCGAGCCCGGCATTCCCGAGTCATTCAAGGTGCTCATCAAGGAAATGCAGTCGCTGTGCCTGAACGTCGAGGTGCTCTCCAGCGACGGCATGACGTTGGAGATGCGCGACACCGACGATGAGGTCTTCCGCGCCGCGGAAGAGCTCGGTATCGACCTGTCCCGGCGCGAGCCGAGCAGCGTCGAAGAGGTCTAGGGCTAGCCCGGCGCTGACCCGCCGTTTTTGGTCCTGATCGACGGTTACCAGGAGAGAGAAGACAACCTGTGCTTGACGTCAACTTCTTCGATGAGTTGCGTATCGGCCTCGCCACTGCTGACGACATTCGTCAGTGGTCTCACGGCGAGGTCAAGAAGCCGGAGACGATTAACTACCGCACGCTTCGTCCTGAGAAGGACGGCCTGTTCTGCGAGAAGATCTTCGGTCCCACCCGCGACTGGGAGTGCTACTGCGGGAAGTACAAGCGCGTCCGCTTCAAGGGCATCATCTGCGAGCGCTGCGGCGTCGAGGTCACTCGGGCCAAGGTGCGTCGTGAGCGGATGGGTCACATCGAGCTGGCCGCTCCAGTCACCCACATCTGGTACTTCAAGGGTGTGCCGAGTCGCCTCGGCTACCTGCTCGACCTCGCGCCCAAGGACCTCGAGAAGATCATCTACTTCGCGGCCTACATGATCACGTGGGTCGACGATGAGGCACGTCACCGCGACCTGCCGAGCATCGAGGCTCAGGTCTCCGTCGACCGCCAGGAGATCGAAGACCGCAAGAACATCGACGTCGACAGCCGTGCCAAGAAGCTCGAGGAAGACCTCGCGGCCCTCGAAGCCGAAGGCGCCAAGAGCGATGCGAAGCGCAAGGTGCGCGAAGGCGCCGAGCGTGAGATGCGGCAGATCCGCGAGCGCGCGCAGCGCGAGATCGATCGCCTTGATGAGGTGCTGAGCCGCTTCAAGAACCTGAAGGTGCAAGACCTCGAGGGCGACGAAGTGCTCTACCGCGAAATGCGTGACCGCTTTGGCGCGTACTTCAAGGGCGGCATGGGTGCGCAGTCGTTGAAGGACCGGCTCGAGTCGTTCGACCTCGAGGCCGAGGCCGCGATTTTGCGTGACCTGTGTGTCAACGGCAAGGGCCAGAAGAAGGCTCGCGCGTTGAAGCGCCTCAAGGTCGTGTCCGCGTTCCTCAACACGCGCAACAGCCCGATGGGCATGGTGCTCGACTGCGTGCCGGTCATTCCGCCGGACCTGCGCCCGATGGTGCAGCTCGACGGTGGCCGCTTTGCGACGTCCGACTTGAATGATCTCTACCGCCGGGTGATCAACCGCAACAACCGTTTGAAGCGGCTGCTCGACCTTGGCGCGCCCGAGATCATCGTCAACAACGAGAAGCGGATGCTGCAGGAGGCCGTCGACGCGTTGTTCGACAACGGTCGCCGCGGTCGTCCGGTCACTGGCCCGGGCAACCGGCCGCTGAAGTCGCTGTCGGACATGCTCAAGGGCAAGCAGGGCCGGTTCCGTCAGAACCTGCTCGGCAAGCGCGTCGACTACTCGGCGCGTTCCGTCATCGTCGTGGGTCCGCAGCTGAAGCTGCACCAGTGCGGTCTGCCCAAGGA
>DATCFU010000231.1:0-4025 GCA_036509315.1 Acidothermaceae bacterium | reverse complement strand
GCATCGGCCTGCCCATCACGCCCTTCACCGGCGGAAGCACCGGCTCGATCCGAGCCCACATTTCATCGCTAAGCACCATCATCCGAGTCATCCCCGCAGCATCACCCCTCAGCCGCGCTCAACATCGGAGACACGCCCTAGGTGGGTCATGGTCCGAGCGTCGCTATCGGTACTACTAGGACACCGTCCGGTCGTCGGTAGGCCGGCGAGCGTGTGGTGATTACTGCGGTGAAGATCGGTTCGCCGACTTTGCTTGTGTCGACCTTTTCGAGAAATCGCTGTATTGAGCGGGCAGCGTCGTCGGTGTGGTCGGGATTCATCTTTACCTCGACCGCGGCCCAGCGTCCGTCCTCCAGCGTCAGCACGAGGTCGACTTCGTGGCCGTTGTTGTCCCGCCAGTGGTTGAGGGTTCCACCCAAGGGCTGGGCGTAGATGCCCAGATCTCTGACAACCATCCCCTCGAAGTGAAATCCCGTGGCTCCCAGGTCTGCCAGCAGTTGCCGCGGCCCGGTGCCGAGCGCGGCCACACCCAGCGACGGGTCGACCATGTATCGCGTCGGTGACTTCCGCAGTGGAGTACTCGACCGCATGTGCGGTGCCCACGCCGGAATGTCCTCGACAACCATCAGGCGGTTCAACGTCTTCAGATAGGCAGCAACCGTGTCTCGGTCGGCCGGCCCGCCAGCGCCACCAACATCCTTCGCTAGAGACTGCACACTCATCTCGGTGCCGACACTGCGACCAAGCGCGGTCAAGAGCTTGCGGACCTGTTGTGGGTCTCTCCTTACGCCCAGGCTCTGAATATCGACCTCGACTAGGTTGCGCAGGTAGTCACGCAGCCATAGCTGTGCGTCGGTGATGCCGGCGCCGACGAGATCGGGCCAGCCCCCGACCACGATCTGGTCGACCAGTTCCGGGACGGTCACACCAGGATCCAATGCTGCTGGAGTGCCGCCAGCGAACAAGTCGGCAAGCGAGACCGACCCGGTTGAGTATCCGGCCTCATGCAGGCTCATCGGGCGCATCCGTAGCGTCGAGATCCGCCCTGCGCCGGAGTGACGTCGTGTTGCATCGTTCGGGGTGGCAGATCCGGTGAGGATGAACTGGCCCCGTTGCGGCGAACGATCGTCTACGGCGCGGCGCACCAGATCCCACAGCGCTGGCACGATCTGCCACTCGTCGAACAGGATCGGGATCTGCTGGCCGAAGAGAACCTCGGGGGCCGCCGCGCCCAGCGCTCGCGCGCCAGCATCGACATCGAGACGGACGACGCTGCCTGCGACCTGCATCGCCGTTGCTGTCTTTCCGCACGCCTTCGGGCCCTCGATCAGCACTGCCCCAGCCGATGACATCCTGGCTGCCAGCTCGCCGTCAGCAACGCGCGGCAGATACGGTCGCGCCACGCTTGCTTCCCCTCAACAGGTGAATCTTATCTATCTTGACCGGCAAATCATATAGCAACTAACCAGCAAATCCTATTCCGCCCAACCGGCTATTCGTAGCGGAGACGACGGCTCCCAGGGACGCGCCGAGGACACCGCCGTGGGTTCATACGAACACCCGCGAAATGACGGCGGCCTTCCGCGCGCCTTTCGTCGGGATGCTCGGCTACCGTCGTCCCGTGCCCGACTTCGACCAACCGACGCCCGTTGACCGGGCACGGCTCGAGTCGCTGCGGTACGCGGTCAACGACGAGGCTGCCCAGTACATCGCCATCATGCGGCTCTTCACTGCAGGCACTGCCGGTCTGCTTTCCGACCAAAGCGCAGCCGAGGTAGCGAGCCGCCTTGCGGAGGGCGGCCTCGAGCTTGACATCGACACTCTCGACGCTCGGCTGAGTTACCTGGTCGAGCATGGCAACCTGGCTCGCAGCCCTCGTGAGACCGAGGCCCGCAGCGTCAAGGAATACCTCACCAACAGGGCCCGCTATCAACTCAGCCAGCGCGGTGAACTCGTGCACCGCCAGGTCGAGCAGTTGCTCGCCTCGGCCGACGCAGCACGCGAAGTCTCCAGTGAGATGCTCGGCGGCATTCTTGAGGGTCTGCGCGGGCTGGCGCGTTACGACGACGCGGCGCTTCGGGTAGCTGACCCCGACGCGGTCGCGCGCGAGGTCGGCACGTTGTTCGCTCAGTTCGAGCGGCTCGTGGAGTCGACCCGCGACTTCTACACCTATCTATCGCACGTGCTGGTTCGCTATGACCTAGGTCGCGCGGAGTTCCAGGCGTTCAAGACCGCGCTGCTTGACTACTTGCAGCGTTTCGTTGACGAGGTCGCGCGCAACATGCCACAAATCGCCGACGAGCTGAGCGGCGTGCTGACTCGCGTCGAGTTGATCGTCGCCCGAGCTAACAGCGGTCAGCGACTCGTCGGCATCGACGGCACCGAAGCGCGGCGCGCACGAGGGCTCGACGCACGAGACTGGGCGGGTCTTCGCGCCTGGTTTCTTGGCGAGCGCGGCCGGCGTAGTGACGCCGAGGAGGTTCGCGCGCTCGCCACCCAGGCCATGCGTGCGCTGTTGGTGAATCTGCGGCGGATTGCCGCCACCGGCGAACGCGAGGCCAGCCGTTACGACGACTTGCTCACCCTCGCGCGATGGTTCGATCGCGCTGACGACGTCACCTGCCACGCGTTATGGGCCGCCGCGTACGGGCTATATTCCTGCCGCCACCTCGGCTTTCCCGCCCGGCCTGATGGCTCCGACGCGGAGTCGCTGCCGTCGACAGCGTCGTGGTGGCGGGCACCGGTCGCCGATGTTCCGCTGACGCTTCGCCTCTCAGGCGACCGGGCGATTCGCGGGCGCTCCGCGAAGCGCGCCGATTTCTCGGCTGCCAAGGCGGCCCGCTTGGCCGAACGCGAAGCGCTCGAACGGCGCCGTCGCGCCGCGCTGGCAGAGCTGTTCGCGCTTCGGGGTGATCTCGGCCGGGTCAAGATGTCAGACGACGCGCGAGCCGTCCTACTCGATCTGTACAGCCGAGCGCTCGCCGATCGCGATCCGTCCGGAGCGCGAGCTTCGCAGGTTGACGTGCCCGAAGTTGCGGCCGCGCTGCAGGTGCGGCACGAGCCTGGCCGATCGACCGTCGTGGCCAGTCCGAGCGGTCGCTTGGAGATGGTGGACGTCGTCCTCGCGATCACCGAAGTACGCATCGCTGCAGCTTCCGCGGCAACCAGTGAGGTCAGCGCGTGAGTATCGCCGGCCGCATCGAGCGGCCCGCACCTGCCGATGATGTGCAGTCGGCGGCGGAACGACGTCAGGCCGCACGCGCGTTGCTACGACGTCCCTTCTTGACGGACGACGGCAGTAGCGGCGCCGCAGACGAGCTGCGGCTGGTGCGACGCCACCGCGCCGACCTTGAGCGGTTGTTCGCCGAGGGACTCGGCTACCGGCTTGTCGTCGAGCCGCGCGCCGCCCGCCTCTTCAAAGCCGGACTTGGTCGCGACGGCACTCGTCCGCTGCGTCGCGGCAACGCCGCCGGCACACCGTTCACGCCCCGGGCTTACGCACTGCTGTGTCTGACTATCGCCGCGCTCACCCGCTGCAAAGAGCAGTTGCTCATCGACGAACTCGTCGCGGAGATCCGTTCCGCGATTGCTGAAGGTGGTCTTGATATCGATCTCGACTCGCACGCGGATCGCCGAGCGCTCCATGCGGCGATCGTGGCGCTCATCGAGTTCGGCGTCGTCGTCGAACGTGATGGCGATCTGGCGGGATGGGCAGACGACGGGCGCGTGCAATCCCTCCTCGACGTGCGCCGCGAACGGCTGCGGCTCCTCATCGTGCGTGCGCTCACGAACGTCGAGACACCCGATGAATTGCTCGACGTCGCCGCGTTGCCGTCTGCCGCGGGCGTTGCTCGGGTTGCCATCCGTCGACAGTTGCTGGAATCGCCCGTACTCTCGTTGACCGACCTGACCGAAGATCAGCAGGAATGGTGGAGTCGCAACCGAAATCGCGAGCGCGAGTGGTTTCGCGATCGGTTTGGGCTCGACCTCGAATTGCGAGCTGAGGGCGCTGCCGCAATCGACCC
>DATCFU010000230.1:0-4147 GCA_036509315.1 Acidothermaceae bacterium | reverse complement strand
ATCAGCGTTGCATTGGGCGGGACGTCGAAGGTGACCGTGCTCAGATTGGCGAGCGGCACCACACCGACCGGCGGCGCGGCAGGGCCGACGATGAAGTCGGCAACGCCATCGCGCACGACAAGTGGCATGAAGTGCCCCGCGGAAACCAACGTCACACGGTGCCGATCGACGTCTATCTCACCCGCCAATACGGTGGCGAATTGTTGATCGAATTCGATGTCGAGCAACGCACTCAGTTTCACGAGCACGGTAGCGACGTCATCGCCCTGCGCGGTGTAAGCCCGGATCGCGTACCGCAGCGACGCCATCGTCGTGGCAGCTTCCAGGCCACGGCCCGAGACGTCCCCGACGAAGAACACGCAGCGGTCGTTGCCGGTCGAGATGACGTCGTACCAGTCGCCACCAACCTCAATGTCGACGACACCCGCGAGGTACCTGGCGGCAATCTCCACCCCATCGATCTCTGGTACTCGCGGCAGCAAGGCGTGTTGCAAGTAGCCCGCGATGTTCTGCTGTTCGCGGTACAGCCGGCCGTTGTCTCGGGCAAGACTCTCCGCGAACAGACGTCGGCGCAGGGCATACTCGACGGCCGCGCCACTGCCGAGGGCGAGCGCCAGTCCGACGCCGAGAACGATCCACTTGAGGGCCGCTGACAAACTGCCGCCGAGCTGCCTACTGGACGCGCCCACCATCGTGATGAAGGTGTTGCCGAAGGGCAGGGACGTCGATGAGGTGCGGCCGCGGATCGGCGTGCTGCCGGTGGCTTCGAGCAGGTCAGCAGCAACCGGCTTCGACCCGAGGTAGAGCGCGAACTTCAAGTGCGCGAACGGGGACGAAGCCGGAACTGCGACCCGACGGCTGGCAGGCAGCGAGGTCTCCCGGTAGACCACGTATCCGCTTGTATCGCTCACGGGCATTTCTGCGTACCCCAACCGCGGGGCTGGTCCGGGCAGGATTCCGGTGACGAAGAGTGTTGAGCTCGGATGCACGGTGGCAAAGAACGCGTTGTCGAGATGCTCGCTGACTAGCGACAGCGGAGGTCCGCTGGCGCTGATTTCTTGGGCGCGCCCGTTGGTGATCCGCCACAGCGAGATCGACCCGGAGTTGCCGGTCGACAATGTCCCCGCGGCTACGAAACGCTTGAAGGTGTCGGGATTGCCGTTCGTGTCGATCCCGACCTGCACCGCGTCGACAAGCTGCGACTGAACGACCGGCAGTGCGCTGGAGATGGCAGCCGCAGTCTGCTGCACCTCCTGAGCAAGCAAACGGTCGTTGTTGTGGGTGTTGACCATGTCGGTGACCCAGGTCAAGCCCAGGGTCAATGCCACGCCGATCCCGACCACCCCGGCGCTGAGCGGACGCAATCGAAGGGCGAACATTTGCGTGTGATTCTGACACATCGCCCCTATCCGGAACAGGCTTGACGCAGCCGGCCGCGGCTCCCGACGCTCGTGTTTGTCGCGCGTCGACCGTGGGCATGGCATGTCCTGTAATCACGCGGATCACGCACCGGAGGCTGCCGTGCGCACGGGGTACGTCCTGGCCAGTGACGCAATGGGAGTCACGAGTCGTCCGGCCTGGCAGGTGATGGACAGTGTGCCGACATGCCTCGCGCGAGCTGCCCCCTGAGCCGCGGTCGGCCAGCGTCGCTCGCGCCTTCTTGCGCGACTGCTTCACTGACTGGGACCTCATGGAGTTGTACGACGACGCCGCGCTTGCGCTGACCGAACTCGTTGCGAACGCGGTCATGCATGCAGCAGCGCCCCTCGTCGTTGCGATCAGCTGCGAACGCGGCATGGTCGAAATCGCCGTGCACGATGGCAACCCGTCGATGCCGGCGATCCGACCGCACCGGACAGACATTGAGGGCGATATCAGGCGGGCACTCGCGGCCGAAGCCGATGCAGCAGCCGAAGCCGCAGCCATCGGACCTATCGATGAGCGTGACCCACGCGTGTATGTAGGCGACGCCGGCTCGCTTGCGGGCGGGCGCGGTCTGCTACTTGTCGATGCCCTCTCAGCACAGTGGGGGGTCAGCCCGTTGAGCGACGGCAAAGCGGTGTGGGTGCGCACGCCGGTGCCCGAAAGTTGGCCGCACGGCGCCGATTGCCCCTGCGCCGACGGGGCGGAATCCACCGTCCTTGGGTCGGGCCGGACCGTCGTCCACCGCTGCTAACCACTCGCCGTCCACTCGCCGTCCACCGCGGGTAGCCCACCCGCCGTCCGGCCCCGTAGTATTTGCCTTGTTTGCACCAGTACGCGCGCGCCTCCAATCCCTGGGTGGCGAGCTTCTGGAGGTTTTTTCCGATGACGATCACCCCGCTGTCGCAGCTGTTCGATGAGTGGCAGCGCGCCGGTGCTGCGTTGCGAACCGCAGAGGCGCACGGCGCCAGCGATGACGAGGTGCTACCGCTGGCCGAGAACTTGCTTAAGGCCCGGGTCGCGGTGCTGCGCGATCGCATTGCCGCCGGGTGGCAGCCGTCTGAAGAGGTCATGCGCGAACTCGAGGTCGATACGCAACTGGTGCGCGAGGCCGACGCGCGAGGAACGTGAGCCCGCTTCCCCTCGTCCGCCCGATGCTCGCCGTCGCCGGACCGATTCCGGCGAAGGACGACGGCAGCTTCGCCGTCGAGATGAAGTGGGACGGCGTGCGCGCCGTTTCCTATTGGGACGGCGGGGAGCTACGCCTGTTGTCGCGCAACGACAACGACGTGACGGCGGGCTACCCCGAACTATCGGCGATCGGCTCGTTGCTCGGTTCTCACAGCGCGATTCTGGACGGCGAGATCGTCGCGTACGACCGCGGCCGACCCTCCTTCGAGGCGCTTCAAGCACGGATGCATGTGCGCGGCGCGAAGGTCAAACAGTTGGCCGCCGAGGTGCCGGTGACCCTGCTGCTGTTCGACATCATGCATTTCGACGGCAAGGCGACGACGGGGTTGACGTACACGCAGCGACGGTCGGTTCTTGAGGGGCTTGAGCTTGTCGGCTCTCATGTGCTGACACCCCCGGCATTTCACGATGCGCCAACCACGGTGCTCGCGGCGAGCCGTGCGCAGGGTCTTGAGGGAGTGGTCGCCAAAGCTGTCGACAGCAGCTATCTGCCGGGCCGTCGATCGCCTTCATGGATCAAGGTCAAGCACGAGCACACGCAGGAGGTCATCATCGGTGGTTGGAAGCCGGGCGAAGGTGGACGTGCCGGCCGTATCGGTTCGTTGCTGCTCGGCATCAACAACGACGCGGGCGAGCTCGTCTATGTCGGCCACGTCGGCACTGGCTTCAGTGACCGCGCGTTGGTCGAGTTGGGTACGCGGCTCAAGCCGTTGCAGCGCAAGACTTCGCCGTTCACCGACGAGGTGCCGAGGCTGCATGCGCGCGACGCCGTCTGGGTGACACCGTCGCTGGTGGGCGAGGTGAGCTACAGCGAATTCACCCGCGAGCTACGACTGCGTCACCCGTCGTGGCGCGGTCTGCGGCCGGACAAGTCCCCGGCCGAGGTCCACCGCGAGCCATAGCACCGAACCCTAAGCACCCGCCGTCCTGCTGTCCGCCGTCCTGCTGTCCGCCGCCCTGCTGTCCGCCGCCCGTCGCCCCCGTCCCGTCGCCCCCGTCGCGCTAGGCGAACCGTCACTCCAGTAGGTGCGCCCACCTGTTGAGGGGACCCGACACCCCCCTTACGTGATCAACCGACAGCGGTGCCGGGACGCTCGCCTAGACTTCGCGCATGGCGTACGAGCTTGCGCAGGTGAACATCGGGAGGCTCGTCGCGCCGCTCGACCACGCCCAGCTGGCCGGATTCGTCGAACTGCTCGAGCCCGTCAACGCGGCGGCAGACAAGGCTCCCGGCTTCGTGTGGCGGCTGCAAAGTGACGATGGCGACGCGACGTCGATCACCGCTTTCGAGTGGGACGGCGGGGACAGTGCGGGCGTCATCGTGAACATGTCCGTGTGGACCGGCCTCGATGAACTGGCGGCGTTCGTTTTCGGCGACATGCATCGGGAAGTGTTGCGCCGGCGCCGTGAGTGGTTCCACCGGATGAGCGACGCCTACACCGTGTGTTGGTGGGTACCCGCTGGCCATCGGCCGACGACCGACGAAGCCGAGAACCGTATTCGCAACATCCGCGTGAACGGTCCCAATCCGCAG
>DATCFU010000229.1:0-24685 GCA_036509315.1 Acidothermaceae bacterium | reverse complement strand
CGTATGGCATCAATACTGGACCAGGCACCACGAATCCATCGTTAGGCTGCGTGACCGTTCACGCGTGACCGACCGGCCTTCCCCCCGGTCGCAGGCTCGGCTAGGAGATTTCGCTGTGACTGTCCTTCCCCGTCGTCCTGTCGTGTTCGGTCTCGCGGTGGCGCTGGCCTTCGGCGGCATCGTCACAGCCGCGGCCACCGTGTCGGCTCCCGCTGCCCAGGCTGCGACTCCGCAGCGGCAGGTCTCGGGCTGGATCACGTACTACCAACTCGCCAACGGCACCTCCGATGCGAGCCTGAACCCCGACTTGTTCTCCGACGTCTCCGAGTTCTGGTTCCACGCGGCCAGCGCCACGTCGATCGTGGCGTCAGGCACCACCCCTGACGCGCAACTGAGCTCGTCGATCGCCGGCATCCGCAGCCACGACGTGCCCGTGACGATCACGGTTACTGACGGCACCGGCGGCGGTGTGATGGCCGGCATCTTGTCGAACCCGACGACACGGCGGCAGCAAGAGCAGGCTCTGATCGCGATTGCTGTTCGCTATCACGCGAGCGGCATCGACCTCGACTACGAGAACATGGCGTTCTTCGCGAACGGCAACCCGAACCTGGTTGCGCCGACCCGCGCTGGATTCGACGCAATGGTGCAAGAACTTTCGGGCATGTTGCACGCACGCGGCATGATCCTCGCGGTCGACGTCATCACGAAGCTGAGCGAACCCGGCGGGTCTCCCGCGCAGCAGGTCTACGATTATCCGACTCTCGGTCGTTACGCAGACCGGGTGCGGATCATGACGTACGACGAGCATGCGCAAGGCACCGGCTACCCCGGTGGACCGGTGAGTGGCATCAGCTGGGTCGACCCGATTATTGCGTTTGCGGCGAGTGAGATACCGCCCGCCAAGCTGTACATGGGTGTGCCGTTGTATGGCTATGACTGGTCGAGCAAGACCAACCGCGGGAGCGCGGTGTCCTATACACAAGCTGCAAATCTGATGGCGCAGTACCACGCGACGCGGCAATGGTCTGTGCAAGACGGCTCGCCGTTCTTCACCTACACCGATGCGGCGGGCGCGCACCACACGGTTTGGTACGACGACGCGGAGTCGCTACAGGCGCGACTGCCGCTCGTTGGCAAGTACGGCCTCGGCGGCATCGCGATGTGGTCATTCGGCAACGAGGACCCGGCGATCTGGGGCGTTTTGCGCGCGGCGACGTATGGCCCGAACCCGTTCGGCAGCATCGGCAGCGCCGTGTTGTGGCCGGGCGGTGTGCGCACGACGGGCTGGTCGATCGACCCGAACTCGACCGCGCCGATCAACGTCGACCTCTACGTCGACGGGAAGTTCCTCACCCGCACGTTGGCCGGTGTCGATCGGCCTGACGTCGGCAACATCTACTTCGCCTATGGCACGACGCACGGATTCGACACCACCGTCGACTTGCCCGCTGGTCAACACCAGATCTGCGCCTACGGCATCAACGTCGGAACCGGCACCACGAACCCGAAGCTTGGCTGCATCGGCGCGACCGTTCCGACGAACAACCCGATCGGTAGCCTCAACACCGCTTCAGGTAAGGCTGGAGTGCTCACGGTGCAGGGCTGGACGATCGATCCCGACACCGCTGCGCCGCTGACCGTGGCTGTCTACGTCGACGGCAAGTTGACCGGCGAGGCCACGGCGAACGTGTCGCGGCCAGACGTCGCCCAGGTCTACCCGGCGTGGGGTGCTACTCACGGCTTCTCGACCTCGGTCAACGTGTCGGGTGGTACGCATCAGGTCTGCGTGTACGCGATCAACCAGCGTCTCGGCACGACGAACCCGAGCCTGGGCTGCGACACCGTCAAGGTGTCGTCGGGTAGCCCGATCGGCGATCTCGAGAGTGCGAAGCCCTCGTCAGGTGCTGTCACGGTCACCGGTTGGACCATCGACCCGAACACGGCCAACCCGATCGGCGTCGCCGTGTACGTCAACGGCAAGCTCGCATCCGACGGTGTCGCCAACATCTCTCGACCGGACGTCGCAGCCAACTACCCGCCGTTCGGCGACCAGCACGGGTACTCGCTGACGGTCAATGCGCCGGCGGGTAAGGATCAGGTCTGCGTCTACGGCCTGAACACCGGGCCCGGCGATGGCAATCCGAAGCTCGGCTGTACGACCGTCACCGTGCCAAGCGGCAACCCGATCGGCCATCTCGAGTCGGTCGTCGGCGGTAAGGGATCTTTGACGGCGACCGGCTGGGCACTCGACCCCAACACCGCGTCGTCCATCGAAGTGGCGATTTATGTCGACGGCGTGGTTGCGCTGCAGCAGACGGCCTCGGTGTCCAGGCCCGACATCGCAGCGGATTACCCGCCGTTCGGTGCTGCGCACGGGTTTGCGTTGCCGGTGACAGTCAAGGCCGGCAAGCACACTGTGTGCGCGTTTGGGATCAACGTCGGCCGCGGCGATACCAACACGTCACTAGGTTGCAAGGCGGTAAATACCACCTAGCTCGATGTGTCTCGACAACCTTTCGCGGGTAGCTCGCGTTTGTGAATCTGGCGAAAGGGGACGGAGTGCGGGTCGGAGCAGTTGTCGCTGTCGCGATGGCGGTCAGTGCCGTATAAGTCGGGACGGCGAGTGGTGCGGTCGCGCGCTGGACTTCAACGCTGGTCAGGGCTTGCTGAGTTCGCGGGCTACTTCTGCACGCGGGCGTCGGCAGACCCGCGAGACCGCGCGCCTCTTCGTGAGTACCGAGGGCAGCATGCGCGTGAACGACGCAAGCACGCGCACCCGCGTCGCTGTGCGGAACTGATGACCCTTCGGGATGTCGACACGCATGAGTCGCCGCAGAGGCAACACCAACGTGATACCGGCGAAGCGCAGAACCTCTTTAACCGCAAGCGATCGCGGCGCGCACTTCGCCAGCATGAGCAGCCGGTTGCGCTCGTTGTAGAACGCAAACGACTTCGAAGACACGTCGGTCGACGCAGCATGCACATGACGCACGACTGCGTCAGGGGCGTAGCGCACCCGCCAACCACCGAGCTGTAGGCGCCACGAAAGATCGGTGTCCTCGTAGTACAGAAAAAACGAAGGATCGAACGAGCCGACGTCGCGAGCTGCCACCACTCGTAACGCTGCCGCAGTGCCAGAAAAGGCGAACACGTCCTCGGCCAAGGCGAACCGCCCGTCGTCCGGCTGGCCAAACCCGCGGTCGCGGCCGTAGCCGTCGCGGCCCACGATCACGCCGGTGTTATTCAGTCGACCGTCCGCGGTGAAGATCACCTTGCTGGTGACGGCCGCGATGCGATGCGCGTCGGACGCGGTCAGGGGCGCGAGCAGGGCGGCAAGCCAGCCCGGTTCAGGGCGCGCGTCTTGATTCAGGACGACGACAAATGGCGTCGTTACCTCACGCACGGCGATCTCGGCGGCCCCGGCGAAGCCGAGGTTGCGCTCGGCGGTCACCAGCCGAGCCCCGACTGCGTGCGCGCGGACGACAGCCGCGGTCGACTCGGTCGAGGCGTTGTCGATCACCCAGGTCACGAACCCGTCAGCGAGCTCCTGCTCAGACAGTGCGTCGAGGCAAGGACCGATCAGGTCGGCGCCATTCCAGGCGACGACGACGACGGTTGCGACGACCGACCGGTCCGTCGCGGCCGACCCGGCCACTCCCACCATCCTTCCTGCGGCTCGCTAGCGGACTCGCGGCGTAGGCTTACGCTGACTACTACCAGGGACCATGACGGTCCGAAGCAACTGACCGACGTGACCGTTCGAGGTGGACTGCATCGTGGCGCCACGAGTTCTCATCGACGCCAGTGCTGTTCCCGCTGACCGGGGTGGCCTCGGGAGATACGTCGACGGTCTGCTCGCGGCACTCGAGGAGTTGGACGCCGACCTCGCGGTGGTGTGCCAGCGGGTCGACGCCGAGCGGTACGGCCGGCTGGTGCCCGCCGCTCAGATCGTAGCCGGGCCAGCATCCCTCACGAACCGCACCGCGCGGATCGCCTGGGAGCAGACAGGTCTTCCCCTCGTAGCCGAGCACGTGGCCGCCAAGGTCATTCACGCGCCAAATTATTCGGTACCCATGCGGCCTGGCCGCCCGGTGGTCACGACGATCCACGACGCGACGTTCTTCAGCGAGCCCGACCTATACCCACCGACCCGCGGCGCGTTCTACCGCGCGGCGATTCGCTCGGCCGTAAAGCGCTCGACCAGGTGCATCGTGCCGTCGAAGGCCACGCGCGACGAGCTCGTCCGCCTCGTCGACGCCGACTCGACACGCATCGATGTCGCGTATCACGGTGTCGATCACGACGTGTTCCGGCCGCCCACAGAGGCAGAAGCTGCGCGGATCTCTGCGCG
Organism: Acidothermaceae bacterium; assembly: GCA_036509315.1. Lineage (GTDB taxonomy): Bacteria > Actinomycetota > Actinomycetes > Acidothermales > Acidothermaceae > PALSA-607. The sequence continues at coordinate 20,331 of DATCFU010000229.1, read as the reverse complement.
GCTTGGCCTGCGCGGCCAGCAATACATCGCATTTCTGGGTGCTTTCGAGCCACGCAAGAACGTGCCGAGCCTGATCCGCGGGTGGGTCAGCGCCGTTGGTGACTATGCCGAGCCGCCCGCGCTCGTCATCGCCGGCGGGGCGGGTTGGGACGACGAGATCGAGGCCGCCGTCGCCGAAGTTCCCTCACACCTGCGGGTTATTCGGCCTGGTTACTTACGGATGGCCGACCTGTCGGCGTTCCTCGGTGGCGCGCTCGTCGTCGCATATCCCAGCCACGGCGAGGGTTTCGGGTTGCCCGTGCTCGAGGCGATGGCGTGTGGTGCGGCAGTGCTGACGACTCATCGGTTGTCGCTACCCGAAGTAGGCGGCGATGCGGTCGCCTACACGGAGCCTGACTCCGCTTCAATCGGGACGGCGCTGTCGGGCTTACTCGCCGATGAGCCGCGCCGGCGTGCGTTGGGTGCAGCGGCACATGCGCGATCGCTCGAATTCACCTGGGAAGCAAGCGCTGAGGCGCATTTGGTTGCCTACACCCGCGCTGTATCGGGCGACTGAACGTTCAACCAGCGGGCGCGGAACCTTAACGCGTTGCCGACCCACAAGCCAGTCCTCGGACATTCCGTGCTCTGACCGTTACGCTACGAGACGTGCGCGTGCTTCATCTGACCTCCTCGTTCCCGCGCGATGCGCGGGACCACGTCGCGCCATTTCTTCTTGACCTTGCACACGCAGAACAAGAAGCAGGCATGGACGTCGGGGTGCTCGCCCCCCACGACAAGGGTCTCGCCACTGTCGACACGGTCGCGGGCGTCGAGGTGCACCGCTTCCGTTATGGCCTGCAATCCATGGAGCGGCTCTCATATCGCGGCGGCCTGCTCGGAAGCTCGCGGCGTTTCAGCGGTGTCATGCTGCCCGCCTATCTCGCGTCTTTTTCCAAGGCAGCCGAAAAAGCGGCCCGCGATTTCCGGCCAGACGTCATCCACGCGCATTGGTGGTTGCCGGCCGGATTGTGCGCGTTGCCAGTAGCCCGGCGCCTCGACGTCCCGCTCATCATCACCGTGCACGGCTCCGACGTGCACCTGCTGCGCTACCGGGCGCTACGTCAGCTTGCGTCGCACGTCATGCATCGTGCGTCGCTGGTCGCGACTGTGTCCGAGGATCTGCAGCGCCAGATTCTGGAGTTCGATCCTCGCCTTCATACGACGGTGTTGCGGCTGCCGGTTCCAGCTGGTCCGCCTGCCGTGCCGATGCCCGCCGATCCGCCTATCCGGTTGCTCGCTGCCGGTCGGCTGTCGCATGAGAAGGGCTTTGACGTCCTTATCGAGGCGATGCGGATCGCGGTAGGCAGCGGGCTCGACGTCCGGCTCGACATTGTCGGCTCAGGTCCGGAACGGCGCCGCCTTGCGCTACTCGCCGCCCCGCTCGGCGATCGGATCCAGCTCATCCCCGCGCTGCCGCACGCGGAACTGATGCACCGGCTCGAAGGCGTGCACGCTCTGGTCGCTCCGTCGCGGCGCGAGGGCCTCGGCATGGTCGCGCTAGAGGCGTTCACTCGCGGTCGGTCTGTCGTCGCTAGCCGGGTCGGTGGCCTGGCCGAGAGCGTCGAGGACGGCGTCGATGGTTATCTGGTTGAGCCCGAAGACCCGATCGCGCTCGCTGCAGCGCTGGCAAGGCTCCCGTTCGGCCCGCCTAGAGGGGTCGCAACGTTAAGACACTCTTCAATTGAGGTTGGCAGAAGCCACCTCGAGGCTTATGCCTCCCTTGTCTCGCCCATGGTCAAGAGTAGGTAAGTTCAAGGAACTAGATCGGACGAATGTCCGATTTGGAAACCAATCCACGACACGACATTCGTCGTGGGTGGGGCGTCTGGCTTCCGTGAGCGCAAAACCTGTAAGGTCCCAAATCGAGCAGTCTGCTCGGGTATGGACGGGGCTATTCGGGATTGCGCCTTCGGGCTGAGCCACCTCGTCATCACCACTTCTCTGATGGAGGCAAGAGTGACAACAGCAACCAGACGGTTGCGTCGAGCCAGCATCGCTGGTCTCGCAACAATCGCTGCGACGGGTCTCGTCGTCGCAAGCGCGGGCACGGCGCTCGCCGCGTTCTCGGGCACCACCGCCACCCTTACCGGTGGGGGCACGGGCAACGTCTATCCAGGCCAGACGGCGCAGGCTCTCCCGAACGCCGTACTGACGCTGACCAACGGCACTTGGTCATCAGGCGACTTCTTCACGTTCGAACTGTCGTCAAGCGCTACAGCAGCCGTTGCTGTCTGTAACACATCCGCCAACCTGAACGACTCTGCGAAGCTCTCGGCCACGCCGACTTACACCGCGGTTGACAGCGGTGGCGCAACGGTCGCTGCGGGCACGATCACGCCGGAGGCAAGCGGCACCTGCAACGGGAACGATGAGTTCCAGTTTGCCCTTCCCGCGTCCCCGTCCGACACTGGTACTACTGCGTTTACGTTCTCCGGGCTGGCCGTTTCACTCGGCTCGGCCGTTCCGACCAGCGGCCTGTACCTGACCGCGACCGCGAGCAACGGCACCGCCGTCCCGTTCACTGGTGCCTCGACCCACGCGAGCCTTCAAGAGGCCACGATTTCGAGCGCATCGCTTACCGCGACGTCGGTCGGTGTTTCGGGTACGACCTCCGTTGACACCACGCTTGGTGCGCTCAAAGTTACTGACGTCACCGGCGGTCAGGTGACGGACAGCACGCACAATGGCAACCTCGTGTTCACCCTGACAACGGGTAGCGACACGTGGGCGTCGATTGGCACGCTCACGGCCCCATCTGGCGTGACCGTCGGCACTGGGACGTTCAGCGGTGCAGTGTTGACCTACCCGCTCACGGGTGCGACTCCTGCAGGTGGCGTCTACACGCTCACCGGGGCCTCGGCGAACATCAACGCGGGCACCGCTGGTGCTCACAGCGTCGCCGTTACCCGGACCGCGGCCACCACGAATGCGTTGCCTGCACTATCGGCCCAGATCGCGTACGCCGGTAGCACCACCCGCGAGGGCGGCGCCGACCGTTACGCTACCGCGGCACAGTTGTTCAACTCCGAGTTCGGCGCATCGCCGACCGCGAACACCACCACCACCACCTACGCGCCTGCCACGTCCGTTGTGGTCACGTCCGGCGCTAACTACCCCGACGCTCTTTCGTCGGCGTACCTTGCGGGCTCGCTCAACACGGGCATCCTGCTGACCGACCCGAACGTGCTGAGCCAGAGCGCAAAGACTGTCCTGACCAACGGCCACATCAACACCGTCTACATCGTCGGTGGTACAGCGGCTGTCAGCCAGAACGTTCAGAACGCCATTCAGGCTCTGTTCGTCGGCAACACCTCCACCAACGGCAACCTGACGGTCATTCGTCTCGCCGGTGCCGACCGTTACGCGACTAACTACCAGGTCGTTCTCAACGGCGGCGTCTCCGGTTCGACGTCAGGTAACACGGCCATCATCGCGACCGGCGCGAACTACGCCGACGCGTTGGCTGCCGGGCCCGCGGCATCGCACGCGCACCTCCCGCTCATTCTCACCACCCCGAACGCGCTGAGTTCCACCGCTTCCTCGGCGATCGCTGCCCTGGGTGTTACTCACGCGATCATCGTCGGTGGCACAAGCGCCGTTTCGGCCGCCGTTGAGACGGCGCTCGGAACTGCTGGTGTCACGGTCGACCTCCGCCTTGGGGGCGCCGACCGGACCGCGACCGCCGCGATCATCGGCGAATGGGAAGCACACGCCACCAACACGGCGTTCACCACCGGTTCGTACACGACCGGGCACGCCGGGCTCGGCTTCAGCACCACGACCGTCAACCTTGCTCGGGGCGACAACTACCCCGACGCATTGGCTGCGGGCCCGGTGCTCGGCGCCGTCCACACCGGCTTGTTGAGCGCGCCTGTGGCGGCTCCTCAGGTCCTGCTGCTGTCGGCCACGCCGACAACACTGGGTGCTGGCGTCCCGTCGTTCTTCGGGAACGCGACATACAGCACGACGGTTATCAACGGCATCGGCTTGGCGTCCGCCCTCAGCGGCGCGGTGCTAGGTGCGGCACTTGGTGACGCCAGCTGATATAGCTGGTTGGAACGACTGAAGTAGGTGGATCGGGTCGGAGCGAAAGCTCCGACCCGATCTGCATTCCCGGCCATCGATTCTCACCAGTGCTCTAGCCCTACCGCGTACCGGTTCGCTAATGTCGCCAAGACTTAGGTGGTGTCAACGGACGGGGTCGTCATGCGCATGTCGTTGCGAGTAGTGAGTTGCGCGTTCGTCGCATCGGCGGCCGTAGCCGTCGGCCAAGCCGTGGTGTTGGCTCCTGGCGCATTCGCCTTCGGCTCTCCGAGTGCGGCGACGCTCACCGCCGGCGCTGGCGTTAGTTTCAGTGCGGGTGGATCGGGCCAACCCGCGGGCGACGTCACCCTGGGCTTTGCCGATAACTCCGGGACCAGCGTGTGGACCGCCGGAGACCACGTGACGTTTCAACTGTGGGACAACACCAGCAACGGCCCGCTGTCGAACACCTCGTCGAATACCCTGGATAGCGCCGCGTTTACGGCAACGCCACTGACCACGGCCACGAACGGCGTTGCCACAAGTGCGTATTCAGTTGGTCTAAGTCAAAGCGGCACGTCGTCGGTGAATGATGAGTTCACCCTTACTCTCAACCAGGACGCTCCCAAGGACAGCAACGTCACGTCATTCGTCGTGTCGGGCATATCCATCACGCTGGGCTCCAACGTTCCGCTGGGCCACGTTGTCGGCCTCAAGGCGACGGCGAGCAACGGTACGCCGTTCACCGGGTCGACCGCGACGAAGACGATCACGTTGGGATCGATTCCGAGCACGACGGTGACGAACAGTCAAGTAGCGACCGGTGCGCCGTCTGCGACCGGCATCTCGTTGGGCAACGTCATTGTCACGGACGTGGCTGGCGCGGCGGTTTCGAGCGGTGACGAGATCGATCTGACTCTTGCGTACGGCGCGAAGTTCACTACCGCGGGCAATGTCGGGGGCACGTTGGTCGCTGCCGGCGCTCCCACAATCGTCACGGTGACCACTCCCTCGGACACGGTCAAGGCGACGGCCGTCAAGACCTCGTCAGCTGGGGACACCGTGAGCCTCACAGGCGCCCAGGTCACGCTTCCGAGCACGCTCGGGGAGGTCTACATCGCCGTATTTGACAAGACGACCGCGGCTTTCCTTGGTGCAGTCGGTGTGGCAACCGTGGTCAACCAGGCTCGTGTTGGCGGCGCTGATCGGTACGCCACCGCAACCCAGCTGTTTGATCCGCAGTTTTCATTTGCCACATCGGTCGTTCTGACCTCAGGAGCCAACTATCCCGACGCGCTGTCGGCTGGCTACTTGGCCAAGGAGTTCAACACGGGCGTGCTGACGACCGATCCAGGATCGCTTCCGAGCGAGACCAAGCAAGAGTTGATCGCGCACAGTATTGCCACGGTCTACTTGGTTGGTGGAACATCTGCGGTCAGCCAAAACGTGCTGAACCAGGTTGCTGCCCTCCACGTCAGCAACAACCCAGCTAACCCACTTATCAACGTCGTTCGGATCGCTGGGTCCGATCGATTCGCCACGAACAACTTGGTCGACATCTACAAGGCGCCTGCACTTAGCACGACAGCGATCGTCGCTACCGGGCTCAACTTCGCCGACGCACTTGCCGTCGGTCCCGCGATTTACAAGACAGGCGACCCGTTGATCCTGACCTCGGGTACTACGCTGTCGGCGTCGGCGACCGCGACCATCGACGATCTCGGCATCAAGACTGCGATCATCGTCGGGGGAACGAGCGCGGTCTCGTCGGCGGTTGAATCGGCGCTTGCTGGCCACGGAGTCACGGTCGCGTACCGCATCTCCGGGGCGGACCGCACGCAGACGGCCGCCGACATCGCCCAATGGGAAACGAGTGGCCTTCCAGCGGCGGGCGCCTACGCGGCGCTCGGCAGCCTTAGCTTCACGGACCCTGGACTCGTCAGCGTGGCACGAGGGAACAACTTCGCCGACGCATTGGTGGCAGGTCCGGTGGCTGGAGCGCAGCAGCACGTCATCGTGTTGACCGCCGACCCGAACACCGTCGGTGCCGGGATCGGGCAGTACCTCGCGGGCCGGGCGGGAACTGTCGGCACCCTCCAAGCGCTCGGTCTGAGTAGCGCCGTGAGCCCAGCCACGCTGAATGCAGCAGCAGAGACCCTCACCAAGCCGCTCATCATCTGACGCAGACCGGTGGCCGGCAGCCCGGTCGGCCGCGGAGCACGTTTTGGGGCCCGCTTTGCGTTTGTTGGGTCCTCCACAGATGGTTCACAGCGAGCTTTCAGGGGTGGGGACGGGCGCGGAGGGTAAACTTCCGTAGATCTTTGTCGGTGCTCCCGCGTGGAAGGGCTTGTGGTGGCTGCCCAGCCGTTGAGCGTCGCGCCTGAACGGCCGGTCGTGAGGCCGCGCTTCCCGGGGCCTTCGACCGGCGAGCCTGCCACGAGCAGCGAGCCAGGCGGGTCAGCTCGCGTCGTCCCGCCTCGTCCTTATGTGACCGTCGTCCTGCCCTGTTACAACGAGCAGGACCACGTGCTGGCGGAGATCGAGCGGATCAGTCTCGCTCTCGACTCGAGCGGCTACAGCTACGAGCTGTTGGCGATCGATGACAAGTCCACCGACGAGACACTTGCGCGGCTACGCGCCGCCGAGAAGAACTACCCCCAGTTGCGGGTAGTCGCCTTCCGCCGCAACGGTGGTTCCGGGACGGTCCGTCGGATTGGCACGCATGATGCCCGCGGCGAGATCGTCGTCTGGACCGACGCGGACATGACGTACCCGAACGAGCGGATTCCCGAGCTAGTGCGCTATCTCGACGACAACCCCGACGTCGACCAAGTGGTCGGGGCGCGCACGAGCGAGCAGGGCACCCACAAGTTGCTGCGGGTGCCGGCGAAGTGGGTCATCCGCAAGTTCGCCGAGTGGTTGTCGGGGACGACGATCCCCGACCTCAACTCCGGGCTACGGGCATTTCGCAAGGAGGTGTCGCTGCCGTATCTGCGGCTGCTCCCGCCTGGCTTCTCGTGCGTGACGACGATCACGCTGTCGTTCCTGTCCAACCAGCACACCGTCGACTACCTGCCGATCTCCTATGCGCAGCGCGCGGGGCAGTCAAAGTTCCATCCGTTGAAGGACGCCTACCGCTACATCCTTCAAGTGCTGCGGATGGTGATGTACTTCAATCCGCTCAAGGTGCTCATGCCGGTAGCGATCTGGCTGGTCGTGATCGGCGTCGTCAAAGGCATCTTCGACGTGGCGCGGTATCACTTCCACCTGACGACCAATACACTGTTGATCTTCGTCACTGGGCTCATCATCGGCGCAGTCGCCCTGCTGGCGGATCTCATCGTTAGATCGCGTGGGGAGTGACGACGTGCGCATCGCCGTCGTCGGCCCGACGCACCCGCATACCGGCGGGATCGTTCACCACACCACCGAGTTGTGTCATCGCCTTGCTGCGGCCGGCCACGACGTTGACCTTGTCTCTTGGTCGGCGCAGTACCCGGCGTTTTTGCACCCAGGCACGCTGCGGGTGCCTGGTGGCGAGCCCGAGGTGCGGATCTATCCGGCGACCTCCTACCAGCTCGCTTGGTGGAATCCGATCACCTGGTGGCGCACCGGCGTAGGGCTTCGTGGCTACAACGCCGTCGTGCTCGTGCATGCCTCGACTGTGCAGGTGCCCGCGTATTTGACCATCCTTCGTGCCTTGCGCGCACGGCGCACTCTAAGCAGGCCGCGTGTCGTAGTCGTTGCGCACAACGTGTTCCCGCACGAGCGCCACCACGGCGACACCGTGCTTGTGAAGGCACTCCTCTCGCGAGCCGCGGCGGTACTGGTGCACTCACCCGAGTTGGCCGCGCTCGCCAATACAGTGGTGAACCACCGCACACAGATTGTCGTCGCCGACATCCCTCCGCACCTGCCCGCGTTCCCGGTCGAGCGGCGCGTCGTGACGGACGCCGACGAGCCGTTCAACCGGCTGTTGTTCTTCGGCACCGTCCGGCCATACAAGGGCCTCGACGTGCTATTGCGTGCCATGGTGAGCGTTCCCGACGTGAAGCTCGTCGTCGCGGGAGACATCTGGTCTGGCGTGAGTGGGCTGCGTGATCAGATTGCCGAGCTCGGCTTGCTCGACCGGGTGATGCTGCGCCCGAGCTACGTCGCGGGGTCCGAGATCGCAGGTCTCTTCCGAGACGTCGATGCATTGGTGCTGCCCTACCGCGCAGGCACCGCGTCGCAGAACGTCCTGCTCGCACACGCGATGGGCGTTCCAGTGATCGCAACGCGTGCCGGCACCCTCGGCAGTCAAGTCAATGACGGCGTCGATGGCGTGCTTGCCGAGCCAGACGACGTCGACGATCTCACCGCTGCGCTGAAGCGCTTCTACAGCCCCGGCACTCCACAGAAGCTTCGGGCCGGCGTCCCGATCGTTGACACCGATTCGAGCTGGAACGGTTACATCGAAGTTCTGACGGCGGCGTTGGCGGGCGTCGCAGTCGCCGGCACCCGGGCGAGTCGGTGAGACGCCCGCACCTGCCGCCGCGCTTTCGACTGCTGGCCAGGATTGTCTTTTTCGCAATTATCATCGTGCTGTTCGCGTTGGCGCTGCACGGCAAATGGCATCAGATTGGCGATAGCTACGAGCGGCTGTCGTGGTACTCGCTTCTTATCGCGACCTTGCTCGGCTTCGGCAACATTTTCGCCGCGATGATGGCCTGGCGTTCATTGCTTGCCGACCTTGACTCGCCGCTGCGCCTTCCGGTTGCGATGCGCATCTTTTTCCTTGGCCAGCTTGGAAAATACCTGCCTGGCTCGGTCTGGACAGTGGTCGCGCAGGCCGACCTCGGGCGCGACCACGCGATACCGCCCAGGCGAACGGTCGCAGCAAGCGTGCTGGGTATGGCCGTGTCGCTAGCTGCTGGTTTGGTCATCGCGGTGGTGACGCTGCCGTTTTCCGCGCCTGGTGAGGCGGCTCAGTACATCTGGGTTCTTCTTGTGTTGCCCTTGTTGGTAGTCGCCCTGCTTCCGAAGAATCTCGACCGACTGACACATTTCCTTTTCAAGGTTCTTCGTCGCGAGCCACCCGACCACGAGTTCACGCTGCGGGGCGTGCTTATCGCGCTGGTATGGCAGACAATCGGTTGGCTCTCGGTCGGCTTCGAGATTTTCGTGCTGTGCTGGGCGCTGCATGCGCCGATTGGTCGGTCGCTATTGCTGGCGCTTGGTGGCACGGCACTCGCGTGGTCTGCGGGCTTCCTCGCGATCCCACTGCCATCTGGTGCAGGCCTGCGCGAAGTCATCACGATCGCCATCTTGAGCTCGATCATGACAGTGCCGTCGGCAACAGTCGTAGCGCTTACGTCGCGCGTGATATCCGTCGTGGGTGACGGCGCATTCGCGGCTGTGGCAGCCGGTATCGCCCGGCACAACGGCCTTCATCTCCTGGCTGCCGCCCGTCAGCGCGACCGCCTGGAGGCCCACCGAGAGGCACGTGCAGCAACCTCAGCGCCACGCCCGGCGCCCTAGAGCGAACCGGAAGAACATCCGCTAGGTCGTGGTGATCGCGATGACGTTGAAGATGGCGCCTTGCGGGTCGGCGAGGGTAGCCATCGGACCGATCGGTGTTTCGATGGGCTCGAGGATGACGTCGCCGCCCAACAACCGCGCGTGCGCGGCCACAGATTCGGTGTCTTCGACTGCGAAGTAAATCTGCCACTCGTTCGGTGCAGCTCCGTCGGTGCGAGCTGAAATGCCGGCGACGGCGTCGTCGCCGGCACGCAGGCTGACGTACGGCATCGTGTCCGATTCCTGAGGATCGGCGTTTAGCCCGAACACGGCCTCGTAGAACGACGCGGCCGCACCGACGTCGTCCGTTCGTAGGTCGTTCCAGATCACTGACCCCGGCTCGTTGACCAGCGTCGCGCCGATGTGCGTGTTCGCTTGCCAGATGGCGAGTGGCGCACCCGTCGGGTCGATGATGAAGGCCATGCGGCCGGCGTCCGTCACGTCGAACGGAGCCATCGCGATCTTGCCGCCCGCGGCGTCAACGCGCGCCAGGGTCGCATCGACGTCATCGACGGCGAGGTAGGTGTTCCACGTCGCCGGCGCGTTCTGGGCGGCTAAGTCGGGCGGCAGGACCGAGATCGCGCCGACGAGACCGGCCGACTTCAGCGCCATCGAGTAGACGCCCTCGGCCATCGGCTGGTCGTCGAACGTCCAGCCGAACAGCTCGCCGTAGAACTCCTTCGCGGCGCCCTGGTCGCTGGTCGACAGGTCGATCCAGTTCGGGGTGCCTTGGAGGTACGACCTTCGTACTGGCATGTGGGGACGGCCTCTCCGGAAGTTGGTCCGGGTGTGATTGTGCTCAGAACGGCCCGGTGAGGGAAGAGGGACCCCGATTAAGGTCCTCGAATGACCTCAGCGGGCCCCTTGGGTGGCCGATAAGCACTGTAGCCGCCTGCACGGCTGATTCACGATGGCTACTGACCGCTACTGCCAACCATTGCACGGGTGTCCAGGAAATCGGGTGACAAGAGCCGTGAGCGAGGACAAAGTGCCGGGCGTCGCCCAGCGCGAGGCCGTGGAAAGTCTCGCCAGCCGGCTCTACGACGACGTCACGGTGACCGAGGTCATCCGACCCGCAGCGGTCCTCTCCGAGAGCAACGCCCGCCGGGTTCTTAACGGACTGCGCGCCGAGGACGTCCGCGCCGGCGGTCGCTGGCACGCCGAGCCGGGCTGCTGGCGGCTGTTCGAGCGCCCGTGGAAGGGCAAAGACGAACGCTCCGCGGCGGCGGCTGGTCTCATCGGCAGCATTCAGGTTGCCTACGGCATGCCCACCCGTTGGGAGATCACCATCTTCCGGGCGACCATCACGGCGGTCGGCTCCCGCTCCGGCTACACCGTCGACTCGCTGTGCGACGAAGCACTGCGCCACGCCAACCTCACGCTGCGCAATTGCCCGCGCATCGACATGCCTGCACCGCCGCGTGCATTTCGCTCACGCTGAACCGTCACGAACGGCGCGCAACCGATTCGAACAAATCTGCGTATGTCTGCGCGACGCCGCGCGGCGACGCCGTCCGCTCGACGTACGCCCTCGCCGCCGCCCCCATCTTTTCCCTCGCGTCCGCATCGTCGGCCAGCTTCAGCACCGCTGCGGTGAATGCGTCGGCATCGTCGGGGGGCACCGCAATACCCGCGACCGCCGCCTCGATGACGCGCTGCACTTCGCTGCCTTCGTCGACGCTGGCAACAAGAGGCCGACCCGCAGCCATGATCGAGTAGGTCTTCGACGGCACACTCGACCGTGCCAACCCAGTTTTTAACGGGACGACGTGAAGGTCGGCCGCTGCGAGTAGCTCAGGTAGTCGCTCGATCGGTTGCATCGGCACGAACCGTAAGTTGGTGAGCCCCGCAGCCTCGGTCTCGAACTCGGGCAGCGTTGACCCGCCGCCGTTGATGACGTACACGATGTCGTCGCGGGCGAGTGTCGATCGCGCGGCGTACACGAGCAGGTCGAGCGACTGCGACATGCCGACGTTTCCGGCGTACATCACCACTGTCTTGCCGTCTAGGCCGTACTCGGCGCGATAGGCGTTCTCAGTCGGCCCTGGCTGGACGACCTCGACATCGACGAAGTTCGGGATGACGCGCAGCCGCTGCGGGCGACGCATCTTTGCTGCGAGGTTCGCCCGCATGTCGGCTGACAGCACCGTGACTGCCGCACACCGGGCGTAAGACCAGCGCTCTAGCGCACTTGCGGCTGAGATGAGGGTGCGACCACGGAGCAAGCCGAGCTCGACGGCGACGTCGGGGAAGACGTCTTGCACGTTGAGAACTAGTGGTGCGCGTCGGGCCAACGCCGCGAACCACCCGGTCGCCGCCATCGGCAGCGGCGGTGTCATCGCGAAGGTGACATCGACTTTGCCGCCGACCGCTGCGACGCCGGCGTCGAGTGCGCAGAACGCGGCGAAGCCGACCGCACGCTTAGGGATGCTGCGCTTGTCGCCAGTCGGGAACGGGTGCACCCGCGTCACGCGACCCCACGGCGTCTTTTCGCGGCGAACGACCTTCCCTCGCCACTCGGGGAGCACGTCGTGGTGCTCGTACCACGGCAACGAGGTCACCACCTCGATGTGATGGCCGAGCGCGCCAAGTTCCTCGACGAGACGAGTCGCAATGACCCCGGTTGGCGCGACGTCGGGTTCGAAGTGCGGAAGCACCGCAAGGATCCTCACGCGCCGACCCTTGCGTAGATGTCGACCAGCAGTTGCACCGGGTCGATGGCCGCCAGCTCGGCCGCCCGAACTCGGCCGGCGTCCGAGAGCCGTTGCCGGGCGGCGTCGTCGGCGAGCAGGTCGCTCATCGCGCGAGCCCAGCCGGCCCCGTCGTCGGGGTCGATCAGCACGCCTGCGTCGCCGACCAGTGACGGCAGCGCGGTTGCGTCAGCGGCGACGACCGGACACCCGGCTGCCATCGCCTCAAGGACCGGGATCCCGAAACCCTCGAAACGGGAGGGAAATGCGAGCAACGATGCGCCCGCGTACAGGGCGGCGAGCTGTTCCGACGTCACGTAGCCAAGTGCGTGAATGTGGTCGCCGATGCCGAGCCGTGCGACCAGATCGGTGAGGTCGGCGCGGGTCGAATGCGCCGATCCCCAGGCACCCGCACCGACCGCTCCGGTCAGTACCAACGACACTTCCTCGGTCTTTGTGACCGTTGCGAATGCCTCGAGCAGCATCGCGTGATTCTTGTGCGGGTAGGTCGCCGCGGGATACAGGATGTACGGCCCGTGCACGCCGAGTTCAGCGAGCAACTCAGAACGCCGATCATTGGACACCGCTGGCATGGGCCGAGCGACCGGCGGCACCACAACGACCTTGGCCGCATCGAGGCCGAATGCCTCGATCGCCTGTGTGCGGGTGAAGTCGCTGATGGCAGTCACCACCTCGGCACGCTTCAACGAGCGGCCCTGCGTCATCGCGAGGTACCGGCGCTTCGCGGTACTGAAGTACGCCGGGTACGACAGGTACTGCAGATCGTGCAGCGTCACGACCGCCGGCGCCCGGCAACCTGGCGGCACGATCCCGCCAAGGTGGTGGACGAGGTCGACCTTCTGCGCTCGCAAGTGCCGTGGCAGCCAGGCATTCTCGATGAGCACGCGCCGCAACACATGGCGACCTTCGGGCATCGGCGGCACCACGGTGTGTGCGGCTGCGGCCAACTCGGGGTAGGTCTTGACGAAACCCGGCAGGCCGAACGCGACCACGTTGACGTCGTTGCGTTTGGTCAGTGGGTCGAGCAGGCCGGTGGCGTAGCCCTCGCTGCCGCCGACGACCCCGGGTACCAGCCACAGCAGATTGAGGCCGACGGTGAGGGTCATGATGAGGCCGCCAGGTAGGCATCGACCGGGAGCGTCATAACGCGGCCGCTCGATAAGCCTCGACGGTCAGTGCTGCGGCGTCGTCCCAGGTGTAGCGAGTTGACTGCTTCAAGGCTGCGGCAGCGAACTGGTCGTGTTTCTCGCCGAGCACGGTCTCGAGGGCGGCGGCAATCCTGTTGGCATCGAGCGGATCGACGAGCAGGCCGCCGTCGCCGACGAACTCGGCCATCGCGGTGCCCTGTGACGTGACGACCGGTACCCCGTGCGCCATCGCTTCGAGCACCGGCAACCCGAATCCCTCGCGCAAGCTGGGGTAGCAGAACGCTCGCGAGCCCACGTAGGCGGCGTGCAGCTGGTCGGTTGGCAAGAAGCCGAGTAGTCGAACTCCCTGCATCAACCGGGTCCGAACCGGCGCGTGGCCCCAGCCCGCCGGGCCGACGAGCACGAGCCCGAGTTCGGGATCGGTACGACGCAGTTTCGCGAACGCCTCGAGCAGCGTGGGCACGTTCTTGCGCGGCTCGAGCGTGCCGCACCACAACACGTAGCGCTCCGGAAGTTGATAGGCGCCGACGAACGCCGCCACATCCTCGGCGTTAACGGCCGGAACGGCGACGCCGTGCGGCACCAACCGCAGCCGTGACTCGTCGAATCCCGCCTCGACGCAGTCGTCGAGTGTCGACTGTGAAGGGACAAGCACCACATCGGCATTGCGACGCGCCAACGCTAGCCCGCGTCGGAAGAAGCGTCGGCCATGGCGCGTGAAGTGGTTCGGCTCGTGCAAGAAAGCGAGATCGTGGACAGTCACGACAAGTGGCGCGTTCTTCGGTGGAATCGCAAATGTTGTCGCGTGGATGACGTCGACCGGACCGGTCGCGCGCTGCACCGGTGGCCAGCGAAGCGCGTGCCACGACTCGTACAGTGCGATCCGCGGGAGCGGTAGCTGGTGCATGCGCACGGTCGGTGTCCACGGCGGCAGCGGCAGGGTGTCGTGCCGCGCGGCGACCCCGAGAACCTCGACGTCGTGACGTTTCTGCAACGCCTGCACGGTTTCCAGCGCCGATGATGCGGTGCCGCCCGGCACCTCGTGCCACAGCTGCTCAAGAGTGACTGCTACGCGCAGTCGCCGACCACTCATGACAAGTCGCTCATGCTCGTGGGCGGTGCAGGACGCCGGCGGTTCACCGGTCGACGCGGATGGCTCGCCCGGCGAGTTGATCGGCGAGCATTGCCACGTCGGCGTCGACCATCAGGCGCGCGAGTTCCGGCGTGTGGGTCTTCGCTTCCCAGTCGAGCACGGCTTTCGCCTTCGAGGCGTCGCCACAGAGGCTGTCGACCTCGGCGGGTCGCAGGTAGGAGGGGTCGGTCTCGACGTACTTGTGCCAATCCAGACCCACGCGCTCGAACGCGAATTCGACGAACTGCTCGATCGAATACGAGACGCCGGTGGCGATCACTAAGTCATCGGGCTGGTCGGTCTGGAGCATGCGCCACATAGCGTCGACGTACTCAGGGGCGTAGCCCCAGTCGCGCAGTGCGCTCAGGTTGCCGAGGTAGAGCTTCTCTTGCAGGCCGGCCTGGATGCGCGCAACCGCACGCGTGATCTTGCGAGTAACGAACGTCTCGCCGCGACGCTCGCTCTCGTGGTTGAACAGGATCCCGTTTACCGCGAACATGCCGTACGACTCGCGGTAGTTCACTGTCACCCAGTAGCCGTAGACCTTCGCGGCGCCGTACGGCGAACGCGGGTGGAACGGCGTCTGTTCGTTCTGGGGCGGGGGAGTCGAACCGAACATCTCCGAGCTCGACGCCTGGTAGAACCGTGTCGAGATCCCCGAAGCACGAATGGCCTCAAGCAACCGGATCGTTGCGAGGCCAGTGACGTCGCCGGTGTAGTCGGGCATCTCGAAGCTGACCTTGACGTGGCTCTGCGCGCCGAGGTGGTAGACCTCGTCGGGTTGCACCGCGCGCATCAGGTTCACAAGCCCGACGCCGTCGTGCAGGTCGCCGTAGTGCAGCCGCAACCGAACGTCGCTGTCGTGCGGGTCTTGGTAGATCCGGTCGAGTCGCTCGGTGTTGAAGGTCGATGCCCGACGGATCAGCCCATGAACCTCGTAGCCCTTCGACAGCAACAGTTCGGCGAGATAGGAACCGTCCTGGCCGGTGATTCCGGTCACCAGTGCGATCTTGCGAGAACTGGGAACGGTCGCCTCCGCATCGCTTGGCGGCATGTCGGGAAACAGCAGGTCAAGGCTAGCATTGGCCCACATGGGAGACCTGGACAAGAGCGCGCTGACCTACATCGCTGGGCACCGAGGTCTCGTCGGCTCCGCGGTATGGCGACACTTCGCGTCGTCCGGCTTCGAAGACCTGATAGGGCGGACGTCGGGTGAGCTCGATCTGCGCGATCGCTTCGCGACGTCCGGGTTCTTCAATGCGAGACGACCGCGGACGGTCGTCGTTGCGGCCGCGAAGGTCGGCGGAATTATGGCCAACTCCACCTACCCGGCGGACTTCCTCTCCGACAATCTGCGCATCCAGCTGAACGTGATGGACGCGGCCCTTGCAGTCGGTGTCGAGCGGCTGCTGTTCCTCGGCAGCAGTTGCATCTACCCGAAGTTCGCGCCGCAGCCGATCAGCGAGGACTCATTGCTGACCGGTCCGCTCGAGCCGACCAACGACGCCTACGCGATCGCGAAGATTGCCGGCGTCATGCAGGTGCAAGCCGCGCGGCGTCAGTACGGCGTGACGTGGATTTCTGCGATGCCCACGAACCTTTACGGGCCGGGCGACAACTTCGATCTGCAGAAGTCGCATGTGTTGCCGGCGTTGATCCGGCGCTTTCACGAAGCAAAGGTCGAAGGCGCGCCCAGTGTCACGATGTGGGGCACCGGCACGCCGCGGCGCGAGTTTTTGCACGTCGACGACCTAGCGCGAGCCTGCGAACTGTTGCTGGAGCGCTACGACGACCCGGCACCGATCAACGTTGGCGTCGGCGAGGATCTCACGATTGCCGAACTGGCCGAGCTCGTGGCCGGCATCGTCGGTTACGAAGGCGAGCGGCGCTTCGACCCGTCGAAGCCCGACGGCACGCCGCGCAAGCTACTCGACGTCCACCGCATCAACGACCTCGGATTTACGGCACAGATTCCGCTGGAACAAGGGATTCGTTCGACGTATGAGTGGTACCTCGATCAGCGACAGACGCAGCTGCAAGAGCAGCCAGTGCACTAAGTGTCGCGAACGCCAGCATCGCGGTCGTGACGATGCCCGGCCACGGTGAGTTGGTGCCGACGGCATGTGCGACGCGTGAGATGTTGCTTGTGAGCTGTGATCCCTTGCCCAGCCACATTTTCGACAGGACGACACAGCCCGCGGTCACTTCGACGGCGATCGCCAGCACGCACGTCACGACCGGCGTGAAGCGTTCGACCGCCGCCGGGAGCAGCCCGATCACCAGGTCGGCGCCGATCGCTGCGATCGCGACCAGCCCGACGAAGCCAGGGTAGAGATAGCGGCCCTGGATGCCAATGAGCTGCCCGGTGCGGTGGTAGTCGGACCAACCATGGAACAGCAGGGGCACCACGACCAGCACGGTCGGCAGCAGCACGATGAGCAGCTCGACAGCGGGCACCCGCGGGGGCCGCCCAACGTGCCGGCCCACGTCTTCGACACCTGGCCGTCGTCCGGCAAAGGTGGCGACGAAGCCCAGCACCAGCAGAGCGCCTGCGAGCACGCTGGCGACGAAGGTGATCCAGCCGGGCAGGCTCGGAGGTACGGTCAGGCCCAACGCGCCCCAGACGTCGGTGGTCATCCGATCGAGCGCATGGTGCACGTAGGTCGCGACGTGCACTGTCGAGCCTGCGGGCAGCGGAGGCCACACCGTGTTCGCCTGGGCACGTGTGAGTCCGGCCGGTTGAACACTGCCGTAGACGTTGAGGTTGCGAAGCCACCACAGGCCGCCGATCGCGCCGGACAGCACGACGATGCGCACCGGCCAATGTGGGAACGGCAAGCGGTTGCGCCGCCACCCGACGAGGTAGGCCAAGACGGCGACCGGCGGCAAGACGAGCGCGAAGCCCTTGGTGAGCAGAGCGAGGATCAAGCTGACGCCCATCGTTACAGCGACGCGGATGCGCATGTCGCCGGCCATCGCCTTCGTCACCTGCAACAGGAACACGCTGGTCAGCAGGATGAGTAGGTCGTCGTTGTTGACCGAACCGCCAAGGCGCTCAAGTGCGGGTAGCAGGATCGGCGCGAACGCGGCCGCGACGGCGACGCCGCCACGCGTATAGCGCTTCACGATCGCCCAGCACAGGTACGGCAGTGGCAACAAGAAGAGGATGTCGAGCAGGCGCAAGAGGCCGACGGTTTGATCCCACGCCAGGTGCGCGGAGCCTGGGATCGCGTCGAGCACTCCGGCCGCCACCGCGTAGTAGCCCGGCGGGTGTTGGGCGAGCTGGTTCGGTACGGCTGCCGGCTCCGGCTCCAAGGTGCCACCGCCGAGGCTGTCGAACGTCGGCCGATCGGCCCGCGGCAGCGGCACGTAAGTGATGAAAGGCGGCTGATCCTTGACGTTGAACATCTGGTACGTGTCGTTGACCCCGACGACGTAGGCAGCCACGCCGGGCGTTGGGTAGAGGTCGCCGTGCTGGGAATCGAGCACCCGGGAGACGTGGCCGGTCTCGTCGAACCCCCAATAGGCGGGGTAGAGGAGGGTGAAGATGACCATCACGCCGAGGTGCAGCGCCATTGCGGTCCAGACGGCGAGTGGTGGCTTGGAACGCTGCATGGGCTCGATTCCAGAAGGGCGCGCCCCCGTCGTCCGACCCGAAGGCTAGCCCGCAAAGCTGGGAACCGGATGAGCGGCTCGCCGGTTACGCCTCGCCGATGTCGATCTCGAGCTCGCCTAAGCTCTTCGGAGGGCGAGACAGGGGTTAAGTCATCGACGCGATTGTGCTGGTCGGCGGGCGGGGTACCCGGCTGCGCCCACTGACGCTGACTGCTCCGAAGCCGATGCTGCCGACGGCGGGCGTCCCGTTCCTGACCCACCAGCTCGCCCAAGCTCGCGCGGCCGGTGTCGATCACGTGGTCCTGGCGACGTCGTATCGTGCGGAGACGTTCGAGCAGTACTTCGGCGACGGTTCGGCACTCGGGCTTGATCTGGAGTACGTGACGGAGACCGAGCCAATGGGCACTGGCGGCGGGATCCGCAACGTCAGTGCGCGCCTTCGCGGGGACGTCGATTCGCCGGTGCTCGTGTTCAACGGCGACGTGCTCTCGGGTCACGACATCGGCGCGCAGCTTGCCCTGCATGCAAAGCACGATGCGGCGGTCACGCTGTATCTCACCGAGGTCGACGATGCGCGCGCATTCGGCTGTGTGCCGGTCGATTCTTCCGGCCGCGTGACGGCATTCCTCGAGAAGATGCCGGAGCCGGTGACGAACCTCATCAACGCGGGCTGTTACGTGTTCCGCCGCGATGTCATCGACACAATCCCTTACGGGCAAGTGATTTCTGTCGAGCGCCAGACGTTCCCGCAGCTGCTGGCGGTCGGCGCGCCGGTCATGGGCTACGTCGACTCGGGCTACTGGCTTGACCTCGGAACGCCCGCCGCATTCGTGCAAGGGTCGTGCGATCTGGTGCGTGGTATCGCGCCGTCACCGGCATTGCCAGGACCGATCGGCGAAGCGCTCGTTCTTGCCGGTGCGCGGGTGGCGGCATCGGCAACTGTCGTTGGCGGAAGTTGCATCGGCGCACATGTTCTGGTCGGCGACAATGCCGTCGTCGACGGCAGTGTGGTGTTCGACGACGCGGTGATCGCGGAAGGCGCGCGAGTGCGGGCGAGCGTGGTCGGTCGCGGCGCGCACATCGGTGTCGGCGCGGTACTCGACGGTGTGGTCATTGGCGACGGCGCCGACGTCGGCGCCGGCAACGAGTTGCTGACCGGCGTGCGAGTGTGGCCGGGCGTGGTGCTGGCGCCCGGCTCGGTGCGGTTCTCGAGCGACGAGTCGTGACACTGACCGCAGGCGTCCTGCCGCTCGAGCGTCGCTACCGCCCGAGCGGGCCACTCGACCTCAACGCCACGTTGGCTCCGCACCGGCGCGGGCGCTACGACCCCTGCCATTGCGTCGGGCCAGACGGTGCGCACTGGCGAACTTGGCGGACGCCGACCGGTGCCGTCACTGTTCGGCTCGCCGCCGACCCCGCGGCTGGCGAGATTTCCACGCAGGCTTGGGGAAGTGGCGCCGATTGGGCCCTTGCCGCCGTCCCGTCATTGCTTGGTGCCGGCGACGACTGGACCGGGCTCGACCTACCGCCGGGAGTCGTGCGCGATGCACGTCGGCGGCTACCCGGCATGCGACTGAGTAGTAGCGGCCGGGTTCTCGAAGCGTTGGTGCCCGCGATCCTCGAACAGCTGGTCACGGGGATCGAAGCGCGACGTACCTGGACCGCGCTGGTGCGCCGGTTCGGCGACTCCGCACCGGGCCCAGCGCCCGAGGGCATGGCAGTGATGCCGTCGCCCGCGGCGATCCGGTCGATCACGGATTGGGAGTGGCACCGCATCGGGCTGGACGGCGCGCGGCGACGCACCCTGCTCAACGCCGCATCGGTCGCGCCGCGGCTCGAAGAGGTCAGCGCGATGGCCGCCGAAGTGGCGATGCAGCGACTCATGACTGTTCCCGGCATCGGCGCCTGGACAGCCGCAGAGGTCGTGCAGCGAAGTCACGGCGCCGGCGATGTCGTGTCGGTCGGCGACTACCACCTGCCCAACGCCGTGGGTTTTCTCTTCACCGGTCGCCCGCGCACCGACGACGCCGGGATGCTGGCGCTTCTTGAGCCTTACCGACCACACCGGCAACGCGTCGTCCGGCTTGTTGAAGCAACGGGC
>DATCFU010000228.1:0-6148 GCA_036509315.1 Acidothermaceae bacterium | reverse complement strand
CCGACCCAAATGTAAGGGCCGACAATCGCCGGTCCGCGAGGAGGAACTTCCCTTGGCAAGCACGCGCACACCCGAGGCTGAGCCGCTATTGACCCCGGCCGAGGTGGCGACGATGTTCCGTGTCGACCCCAAAACGGTCACACGGTGGGCGAAGGCGGGCAAGCTCACGTCGATCCGCACGCTCGGTGGACACCGCCGCTACCGCGAGACTGAGGTTCGGGCTCTGCTGGGCGGGATTCCGCAACAGCGCGAGAGCGAGTAGCTCGAGCAGCACCGAAGGCGTCGACTACCTAGCTGGGGGTCGGCGCCTTTTGGCTGTCCGGATTAGTCGGTCGGTTCAGGAACCGTCACGGGAGTCCGATGCGTTGGTCAAGGCGGGCGAGCAGTTACGCTTAACGAAAGCGAAGCCCGAGGTAGTCGAGCCTGCGGGCACGAGCGGTCGAACCCTGAGAGGTACCGGATGGCTGACGGACGCGACGACAAGGGTCGGACGTCGACCAAGTACGCCGCCAAGAAGGCAGCCACCGAGCGTATTGCCGCTCAACGCGCCGCTCAGCAGCGTGCCGACCGTAAGCGCAACCTGCTCTACGCCGGCGGCGGTGTCGTCCTCGTCATCGTGGTGATCGGCGGCATCGTGCTCGCCGGTCTATCGAGTAAGAAGTCAACCTCAACGGTCCATCCAGTCCTACCCGCGTCGTCCACTGTCACCAACGCGATTACCGCCGCAGTCCCGCTCACGTCGACCACTCCCAACCTGAGCACGGTGACCGGTCCTCCCAAGGCGCTGACTGGGGCTGCGCTCACCAGCACGTCGGGAAAGCCGGAGGTGCTCTACATCGGTGCCGAATACTGCCCCTACTGCGGCGTCACTC
This sequence comes from Acidothermaceae bacterium, assembly GCA_036509315.1. Taxonomy (GTDB): domain Bacteria; phylum Actinomycetota; class Actinomycetes; order Acidothermales; family Acidothermaceae; genus PALSA-607. The sequence continues at coordinate 5,276 of DATCFU010000228.1, read as the reverse complement.
GCTGGCCGCTCGCGGTCGCATTGAGTCGGTTCGGCACCTTTAGCAACCTCGAGACGACGTACTCCGCCGCGAACGACAGTGCTGGCCCGAACACGCCAACGCTGGACTTCCGCCATGCGAACTACAAGAGCGACTACGTCGACTTCACCGGCATCGAGTACGAAGACGGCGCACAGAAGGTGATCGGGACACTGACGACCGAGCAAAACAGCCTCTTCAACAGCGTCGGCGGTGGAGCGTTCCCGTTCATCGACTTCGGCGGCAAGTGGGCGCAGAGCGGCGCGAGCTATGCGACGGCAACCCTCGCCGGCCTCACACCTGAGGCGGTGGCCGGTCAACTCACGGACGCCTCCAGCAAAGTCGGATCAAGTGTTCAAGCCAGCGCTGACGTGTTCACCGCAGCAATCTGTTCGATGGACGGTGGTAAGCCAGCAAGTGTGTGCACCTCGACGGGCGTCGTGACGGCAACGACTGCACTGGCGTCGCTCGCAACAGCTTCGAAGTAGCACGGTGGCGTCGAACCGGACGGCCCCAACAACGGCGTCAGTCGTGTCGTCGACGAGGCAGTCGGGTGCCCCGGTCTGGGCGGCGCCGGCCTGTCTGGTCCTGACCGCCATCGGCATCGGTATCGCGACGTACTTGACCATCGCCCACTACGACACCCACGTTTCGCTCGTCTGCTCCGCTAAGGGCGCGATCGACTGCGAGGCCGTGACGACCAGTGCGCAGTCGAAGGTGTTCGGCATTCCGGTCGCAGTTCTCGGCTTGGCCTATTTCGTCGGCATGATCCCCTGGCACCTGCCGATTGCGTGGCGGTCTGCCGATCCACGCATCAGGTTCGGCCGGTTGATCTACGGCCTGTCCGGAATCGGGTTCGTCTGCTACCTCGTTTACGCCGAGGCTGTGATCATCAAGAAGATCTGCCTGTGGTGCACCGGCGTCCACATCGTGACGCTGCTGATCTTCGTGGTCACCGTTTTCGCCACCGCGCTCGCGATCCCCACGGACGTCGTCGACGACGACGAAGCGGACGACGATGAGCTTGAGGAGGCGGAGAACTAAGTACGGCATGTTTGAGAGCGCGCACGACTAGCTACGGCGGGGCTAGCGAGTGAGAGGTGCCGAATGGCTACCGTACGCGACACTTCCGCACACGACGGCTCCGGACATAGGGGCCCTACGCCGAGCAAGAAGGCCGCCGCCGAGCGCATCGCTGCTCAACGTGCGGCTGCACAGCGATCCGCGCGCAAGCGCAACTTGCTGATGGCGGGCGGAGGTGTTCTGGCCGTGCTCCTCGTCATCGGCGGCATCGTGCTCGCTGGCCTGCACACCAAGAAAGGCACCGGTTCCAGCGACGTCGTTCCCGCCTCGTCGGCGGTCAGCGAGGCTATTGCCAAGACAGCTGCATTGACGGCGGCACAGCCTGACTTGAGCACCATTCTCGGGCCTCCGACCGCACTAACCGGCGCTGCGCTCAAGGCCTCAAATGGATTGCCCCAGGTGTTATACGTCAGCGCGGAGTGGTGTCCGAACTGCGCAGCTACCCGCTGGCCGCTGACGGTCGCGCTGAGCCGCTTCGGCACGTTCAGCGGCCTGACCACCACCTACTCGTCGACGACCGACAAACCGTCGCACATTCCGACGTTGTCGTACCGCGACTCCTCATACAAGAGCAGCTACGTCGACTTCGACGGTAAGGAGCAGGTCGACGGCAACAACAAGCCGCTACAAGTTCTGACCCCTGCGGAGAACGCGCTCTTCCAGACGCTTGGCGGCACGGCCAATGACCCCGCCCCGGGGTATCCGTTCATCGACTTCGGCGGCAAGTGGAAGCAGAACGGAACGCCTTATGACCCCAGCATTTTGGCGGGCATGACGCCTGACCAGGTTGCCACGGCGATGAGCAACGCGACGACGAAGGCAGGTGCCGCGATTCAGGCGAGCGCGGATGTCTTCACCGCGGAGATCTGCAGCATTGACGGCGCCAAGCCCGCGAGCGTGTGCACCGCGGCCGGCGTCACGGCGGCAACGACTGCCCTCGCCGCCCTCACGAAGTAGTACGGGGATTCGCGCTGCTTACTCGTCGATCGAGCTCATGCTGGCGTAACGGTCGCCCGCCGTCGCGCCCTTCGGCGCCGCTTCGTTGATCGCGAGCAACTCGGCGTCCGTCAGTGTCACGTCTGCACCACCGAGGTTCTCCTCTAGGTAGCGCAGTCGCTTCGTGCCGGGGATGGGGACGATGTCGTCGCCCTGCGCGAGCAGCCAACCGATCGCCAGTTGTCCGGGCGTGCAGCCCTTCGTGGCCGCAATTTCCTTCACCCGCTCGACGAGATCGAGATTGCGCTGGAAATTCTCACCTTGAAAGCGCGGCGCGTGCCTGCGGAAGTCGTCGTCCGCGAAGTCGTCGACGCTGGTGATCTGCCCGGTAAGGAAGCCACGGCCAAGTGGGCTGTACGCGACGAATCCGATGCCGAGCTCGCGGACGAGAGGCAGGATTTCGTCTTCGGGATCGCGAGTCCAGAGGCTGTATTCGGTCTGCAGCGCAGTAATTGGGTGGACGGCGTGTGCCCTGCGTATCGTCGTCGGCGAAGCTTCAGACAACCCGAGGTGCGTGACTTTGCCGGCCTCGACCAATTCCTTCATCGCGCCGACGGTGTCTTCAATCGGCACGGTCTTGTCAACGCGGTGTTGGTAGTACAGGTCGATGTGGTCGACGCCGAGCCGCTGCAGTGACGCATCGCATGCGACGTGCACGTACTCGGGCGTCCCGTTGATCCCAACTCGCGAGCCGTCGGGGTTGCGTTCGTTGCCGAACTTGGTCGCAACGACGACTTCGTCGCGACGGTCGGCGATCGCCCGCCCGACGAGGCGTTCGTTCGTGAAGGGCCCGTACATGTCTGCGGTGTCGAGAAAGACGCATCCCGCATCGAGCGCGTGCTTGATGACATCGAGTGACTCGGCGTCGTTGGTGTCGCCGTAGAACTCACTCATGCCCATGCAGCCGAGGCCAAGTGCAGAGACGGCGAGTCGAGAGTTGCCTGAACCGAGGTAACGAGTTTGCAAGTCTGGAACCCTCTAGGTCGATTGGAGTGTGCAGCACCAGATGGTGAGTTCCCACGACAACCGGCTGCCGCGCTGTGAGAGGTGAATCGATCCTTCGTCCATGAGCTCTCGGACCATGGCCGAAGTGGCGACGACGTCGGGAAGCGGGAACTCTTTCTTCACCACCGGCTGCATCGCCGTCCCGAAGACCTTGGCTGCCGCAGCCAGGATCGCCGCGTCATCTTGGATCGTGCCAGTCGGTAGGTAGACCCTGCCCCCGGGCACGAGATAGTCGGCCACCTCGGCCAGCATCAGGACCGGTAACTCTGCGCCCGTGCGACCGCCGCCTTTGCCGTCAGGGAACCACCCAGTCACCTGCGCGATCACGTCGGGGATCCCCGAGACGTCGGCGATGACCACGTTGGCCTTGGTGTCGCCTAGCGGCTCCAGGAGATTGCCGCTACGGAACTCGACGACGTCTGACAAGCCGAGACGAGCGGCGTTGGCCGCGGAGCACGCAACAGAAGCGGCGGACAGGTCGGTACCGATCACCTTGGCCGCGCCGAGTTTCGCTGCGACGAGCGATAGCACCCCGCACCCGCAACCAGCGTCGACGACGAGGTCGCCGGGATCGACCCGCAACGCTTCGGCCAGCACCTTGCTCGTTGAGCTGGGAACGAAAACGCCTGGATCGACGACGACGTCGAATGGGCCAGCGACACCGCGCCAGGTGTACGTGCGCGCAGCTTCGTCGGCGTCCGGCATCGCGTTTTCGGGCATCGGTGTCCCTCCCGCCGCTTCTGTTCCAGTCAACACCGTGGTTTGAGCCAACACCGTGGTTGCAGCCACGCTGCTTCCAGCGACGGCTCCATCGACGGCTTTCAGCCTAAATGGCGGCCTGACTTTACCCAAATGATGCCAGGTCACAGAAGAGAATCGACTACAGGGCTTTCTTTGGGCGACCGAGACAGGCGACCGAAGGGTCGAGTCGCTAATTCCTTGGTTGGTCCGAGAAGTTGCCGGTCCACACCGCCCGCGACCCGGCTTCGCCCGTGCGGACGACCTGCTGCACAGCGCCAACGGAAATGGCAACGGCCAGGACGCCGGCCACCACACGTCCGAGGGTTCCGTGCAAGGCAACTGAATCCGCACGTGCCCATAGCCATACGAGGAGCGCGATCACGAAGAGGCCGATCGTCCACGGCCTGCATACTCTGGCGCCGCTTCTCCAAGCGTTGACCGACTCATCCCCAACGGCGCACACCGCGGTGGACTAGGACTTCCATGTCAACTTGCCGGCTTTGCTGCTGAGTCCGGAGGTGATTGGGCACCCGCTGCCAGCCTTGATGGGCGTCGGCGTGGGCTGCAGGCCGCCGGCCTGGCTGTCCCACCAGGAGCTGGCGTGGGGGGCCAAGGTCTTGAACTTCGCCTTCGTGGTCGGCAAGGTCGAGTCTTTGCTATTGAAGGCGGCAAGGCAGAAGCCCGCCGTCGTCTGCTGGACCAGGTAGATGACCGTGTTCGCACTCGCTTCGATGGTGATGCCGGCGGCCTGCAGCGTCGTGGGGCTCAACGACGTGTAGTCGCCGCCTAGATCGAGGCCGAAGGTGCTGATCTGGACGGCGGCGTTGCGCAGGTCGCTCTTCGCAGCTGAATTACGTGCCGAGTGCTGCTGATGCAGGTAGATCGGGATCGCGATGCTCGCCAGGATGCCGATGATGATCATCACCACCAGCAACTCGATCAGCGTGAAGCCCTCGTCGCGTCGTCGAGCACGTAGAAATGTCCGCATAAAATTTACATCGGCGACCGATGTATCTACCTAAGGACAGTCGCCCAAATTTGTGGCCAGGGACAGGATCGAACTGTCGACCTCCCGCTTTTCAGGCGGGCGCTCATACCGACTGAGCTACCTGGCCGTGCCACTGCTAGTGCATTTGCGACAAACGGCGCTTGTCACAAATGCTGTGTTGCGGTCCCGACGGGATTCGAACCCGCGACCTCCGCCTTGACAGGGCGGCGTGAACTCCAGGCTTCACCACGGGACCATCTGTGGCCGTACAACTACCGAGCCCTACAACTGCTGAACTGCGACGTGCGTGCCCCCAACGGGATTCGAACCCGTGCCGCCGCCTTGAAAGGGCGGTGTCCTGGGCCACTAGACGATGGGGACGGTAGCCAGATTTGCGTCGATAGGCCACAGCCCCGGCGTCATCCGTCGGGGACTGGTCAAGCAT
>DATCFU010000227.1:0-7115 GCA_036509315.1 Acidothermaceae bacterium | reverse complement strand
TACTCGAAGTCCGCGCCGTAGACCGGCGTGGCGCCCGACGTGTCGGCCAGGATCGAGACCAGCTTGAAGTACGTCCCGAAGATCTGACCTGGCGTGATGCCGTTGTAAGGAGTCGTCGTCGCTCCGTTGGTCACGGTGACGTCGATCGTGTTCGTCGCGTCGGCCCTGACGAGCGTGAGCGTGATCGCGTTACCCGCGGTCGGCAGCGATGTCGGCGACGGGGTTGCCGTGACGGTAACGGTCGGCGACGGGTTGGCCGTGACAGTCACGGTCGGCGTCGGTGCGAGCGTCAACGTCGGGATGACGATGAGCGGGGAGGGAGTCGATGTCGGAGCCGGGGCGACGCTCGCCTTGGTCGACGCCTTGGCAGTCGGGCTCGCCGGCGGAGTCGGGGGCACCAGCGCAGGCTGGAACGGGTTGCGTCCGACCGCCGCGGTGTAAGCAGCCGGAACAGCCTGGACGGCAGTGGGGCTAGCCGACGAAACAGCCGTGTGGGGGTGGGACGGCACCGCGCCGGTGTTCGACGACTTGGATCCGCCCGAGAACAGCAGCAGGTAGGCGATCACGCCGAGGACAGCCACGCCGACCACCGCGACCAGCGCGAGGCGCTGGTTGCGCTGTGCCGACCCGGCCAGCGCGGATGAGGACTCGCTCATATCCGGGTCTCCTAGTTACTCGGGCTAGCGGTCACGGACGGCACCACAGGGGCTGCGGCTCCGGAAGCAACCGCGGCGCCCGGGACGGTCGCACCCGACGCTTGTGCGGGTGCTGCAGGGACGTCGAAAGCGGCGCTCGTGTTCATGAAGACATCGACCGAGATCTGCGCCGTGAGGTTCTTGTACGCGTCACTTGCCGGCGGAGCGACCTTTGGCGGCTTCAGTTGTCCACCTGGCGCAATCGCGATGGAGGCCACGACGGTCGAGCGGGCGAGCCGCTGCAATGCCGCAGTGAACTGCTGTATCTGGAAGTAACCGCCCTGCACGGTGAGCGCAACTGGGATGGATTGCAGACTCACCGCTGGACCGGATGGAGCGGCCTGGACGGCGACCGATGCGGACGCGCTCGGCGTTGCGGCCGTCGCGGCCGGAACCGTGGGAGCCGCCACGGTCACCGCAGCCGGTGGCCCGGGCGCAATAGAGATCAGATCGACGCCGGTTTGGCCGGCGATGGTGCTCAGCGTGCGCACGTAGTCGGGCATGGCCGGATCATTCGGAATCTTCTGCGTAACCGCCGCTACCGCAGCTTCCTCGCTCGGCACCGCTGACATCTGCGCCGTGAGCTCGGCCAGCTTGGCGTGCAAGCCGTTGTTGGTCTGCTCCTGCGCCGCAGCTTGGGCCCCGAGGCTCGAGGCCTTGTGCTTCTGGGGCGAGATCGCGAGGAACCAGCCCGCGGCCACGATGACGAGTAGGGCAACGACAGTGCCTGCTGCCCACTGTTGTATTCGAGTCATGTCAGCACTTTCCCGGCTGGGCGCTGCACAGCGCCGCGGATGTGAGGTTGACGGAAGAGCTGAAGCTGACCCAGGTCTTCGCCGCAATTGATGTGGTACCACCTGTTTGAGGAACGAGGGACTCCGTAGATGACGTGAAGTACGGGTCGGCAAAGCCGCCTTCCTTGGCCGCGTTGTCGAGCCATGTCGCGACATCGTTGTGCGCGAGTGCTTGGCCGGCGAACGTGGCGACACCTACGGTGCCCGGCGCAGCCGCACCGGCGACAAGGCTGCCCGGTGTAACCGAGCTCGTCAGTGTGATCGACGTGAACCACACGTTCTTCGGTGTGAGCAGACTGAGGTCGGCCAGGTACGTGGAGAACGGGATAGCAGTGCCAGTCGCCTGAGTCAGCATGCCTTGGGCTGCTTGCGTCTGAGCCGCTTCCGCCGTGACATAGCTGAGTTGGTTGACCTTGCCCTGGAGCTGGGTCTGCGCGGTCTGTGCGGTCTGTAGCCGTGACTTGGCGTCAGTCACGGCCGACCCGCCGTTCACGTAGACCAGGCCGATGCCGACGACCGCAGCGAGAACGACCAAGCCGAGCCCAGCCTGGGCGCGCTGCAGCTGGCGCTTCTCGAAGATCTCAGGAGGAAGCAGGTTCACCCGGGGCAGGTCGAAGACTCTTGTGGAGGTCGTGCTGGTGGTGCTCACGAGGCGACTCCCATTGCCAGCCCGACGGGCACCGCCGCAAGGCGCTCGATGTGACCGAGCTGTTCGGTCGACAACTTGGTATTTCCGATCTGCACGGAGGCCAACGGATTGGCAACTTCGACCGGCAGGCGGGTGACCGTCGCGAGACGCGAGATGAGATTGCCAAGGCGCGATCCACCGCCCGAAACGACGATGCGGCGGATCGGCACAGCAGACGGCGACGCGAGGTAGTAGTCGAGCGACCCACGGATCTCCTCGACGAAAGAGGCAGCCGTGGCGTCGATGACCCGGCCAGCCGGGTTCTCGTCGCGCTCGGCGGCGGTTGCCGGAATGCCGAGTTGCTGCTTGAGTGCTTCGGCCTGCTCAAGGGGCACGCCCATGCGCTCGGCAACTGCCTCCGTGATGTCGGCACCGCCCATGAGCAACACGCGGACGAACTTCGGCTGGCCACCCTGGTGCACCGCGATGTTCGTGACGCGAGCACCGATGTCGATAAGAGCCTCGGCCTGGGTGTCAATCCCCAACGCGTCAGCATGAGTCGATGACCGAATGAGCGCGAAGGACGTGAGGTCGACCATGACCGGAGTCAGGCCGGCGTGCTGCACGGCGTCGAGGCACGAGCCGACCATCTCGCGGCCAGCTGCTACCAACAGAACGCGAAGCATCCGGTTGCCCGCATCGTTAGTGAACTCTTCGAGCGGATGGAAGTCCATGATGGCCTGGTCGACCGGGATCGGGATGAAGTCCTGGACCTGGAAGGCGAGCGCGTTGCGCAGCTCCTTCGCTTCCATCCATGGCAGATCGACCTGCCGCACGACGACCTTCTGGTTCGCGACGCCGAGCACGACACGCTTCGTCGAGAACTTGGTCTGCGACCAGAGGACCTTCAGTGCCGCGGTCACTGCCTCGCGGTCGAGTACCTCGCCGTCGATGACAGCACCGACTGGCAGCGCTACTTGTCCGAAGCGCTCGAGGGTGTACCCACCGCGACCTGCCGAAAGCTCGGCGGCGCGTACCGCGGACGTCCCGATATCGAGACCCACGGCCCTTCTTCCAGCCACGATGCCTTCCCCTCAAAACGGCGGTCGTCGACCGCAGTTGGACCCGGTATCTTCGGTCCCTTGTCAGAAGACGGCATCGGAACGATCACGGCTTGCCTTGAGGAAATGGGCACCCGTATTGCGCTGGGTTTGGCCTCGGAGCGTTGCCTGGGGCCTGGTTAGCGGGCTCAGCCTCGCGAGAACGAAACGTACGCGTGCGCGAGCGAGCTGCCGAAGAACACGGCAGTCATCGCCCCGGCGAGCATGAAAGGACCGAAGGGAATCTTGCTCTTGCGGGTGGCGCGCCCGATCGCCATCAACGTGACGCCAAGAACGCCTCCGAGCGCGAAGCCGAAGAACGCACCGACGGCAAGCGTGCCCCAACTCAGGTAGCCCAGGTACATGCCGAGAATGCCGGCCAGCTTGACATCGCCCAGACCCATGCCGCGCGGGTAGACGAACCATAAGACCGCGTACAACGCGAAAAGTCCCGCGCCGCCGATCGCTGCCCTCGCAAGGTCGAATGGCTCATGCGCAGCGAGCGCGCCGGCCGTGAGCAACACTGCCGCGACCGGATACGACGGCAGTGTGATCGCGTCTGGCAGTCGGTGCACGTCAATATCGATCAGCGCGAGGGCGACGGAGATCGCAGCGAGATACAGGTACGCGATCAGCACTAGGTGCAACCCGAAATGCCACGCAAACAAACCGAAGAGGATGCCGGTGGTGAGCTCGACGAACGGATACTGCGGGCTGACTCGTGTCTTGCAATCGCGACAGCGACCGCGAAGCAAGAGCCAGCTCACGACCGGAAGGTTGTCGCGACCACGGATCTCATGACCGCACTGCGGACACCGAGATCGCGGCTTCACCACCGACTCGCCTCGCGGCACCCGCCAAATCACGACGTTGAGGAACGAGCCGATGAACAGCCCAAAAACACCTGCGAGCAAGGCAAGCACGCGGAAAACCTATCTCAGCATTGACGCTCTTCGCGGCGCGGCTTACGGGTTCGGGAGTTCCAGGGTGTTCTTCAGCTGGTTCAGCTGCGGGTTGGGTGGCGCATTCCACTTCTGCGACAAGCTCCCGTCGCAGGTCTGGAGGGAGATGTATCCGTAGGCCGGGATCGGGGCACCGCCCGCAGTCGCGGTGTCGTACGTCAATCCAGGAGGCGTGCTACCGATCGTCATCGCCAGACACAAGTGGCTCACGGAAGCTCCGTACGGCTGGATCAGATACTGCTGCGAGTAGTTGGAGTAGTAATTCTTCGTGTAAGTCCACTTCTGATAGTTGTCAGTAGTGAGACACGGCTGGGAGGTGACAATGGTGCCGTTGACGGGCGCCGAGGGCGATGCCGTGTGGCCGGCTTCTAAGCAGTAGTAGGCCGATGACGAACTCGCGCCGTTAGCACCATTGGGGTACTCGATGAACTGGCAGGCTTGAGTTTGGGTGATCTGGCAGCCTGACACGGGCGACGTTGTCGCAATGACGGTGTTTCCGCCTGGGCTACCACCGTATGCAGCGTTCGCACCGGTGCCGCCGTCACCACCGCTCACTCCGGTGTACCACTTCTGGTTCCAGGTCAGGTTCGTGGCGAGCGGATCCTGCTTGCACGGATAGCCGATCAGCCACGTTGCCTGCACGTGCTGGTCGGTCGTGTCGATGCACCGGCCGAAGTATTGGTAGTTGACCAGTTGGAACGGGCGCAGCGCCGTGCCTGCCGCGCCGGCGCCCACGCTGGCGGTCGGTACCATCTGCGCACCGCACGTGGCAACGTCGACCATGTCGCCTGCGGCCAGCGGCGCAATTGAAGTTGGCGGAGCGGCGCCAGCGTAGAGGTTCAAGCAAGTGTTCGAGACAAGACCGGTGTCGTTAGATTTGCTGGCCTGGAACTGACCGCTGTCGTTGTAGCTCCATACCTGCGTACTGAGAGTGTAAGGGCTGGCTGGAGGCAACGCATCCGACGAGCAGAGCGCGAGCGTGACCAAAGCGTACTGCGTGGCTGCGCCCTGGAAACAGAGGAGATTGCCGTTCGTCGCAACGATTTGGAGCTGAAGGTTTTGGGTGTACGAGAACTTCTGCGCTGCGGCTGCCGGGTTGCAGGTGGCGACCGTAATACCGTCGCCGACCTGAATCTGGCCGGACGCGTCGAAGACGGCGAAGCACAACGACAGGTTGCTGTAGAACGGGATGTTTCCACCAGCGATGTTCTGGTTGTTGGTATGCAAGGCATAGACGGTCTGAAGCACGCGGTTGCCACTGCCGACGCGGGTACCGGAAACGTCCTTCGCCGAGCCGGTCGACGTAATCTTCACGAAGCCCGGCACGCTTGCCGGGGCACCACCTGTGCAGCCAATCACGGTAGCGCCGGGAAGGCTCGGATCACTGGTGTAGTAGATCAACGAGACGCTGTAGGAGCTGTCGGTGGCGGCGCCATCGTTTACAGCGCCCGTGATTGTCGGAGTGCCTGGGGCGCTGCACGGTAGAGCCGCTCGGCTCCCTACAGGAACCGGAAGAAGTGTCGCTGGATCGATCATCGTCGCTCCAGTGTTCGCGGCGCGAATGCGATTCAGCGCGATGTCGAACCCGGCTTCTGCAGCACTCCCTGTCACGACCGTCTTGCGGTCGAGCTGGCTGGGCTTGACCTGCGACAAGGTCACGCCGGCGACCGTAATGCTGATCGTCATCAACATGAGAATGACCATGAGGGCAAGCAGCATCGCAATACCCTGCTCCGGATCCTGCGCTCGCCGCGCAATCCGCTGCATGATTCGCTGCATCACGGCGTCACCGTGTTGGTGCATTGCGCGCTCCCCGGTGGATAGTTGCTATTGCGTGGGGTGATGACGACCCTCGTCTCGGCGTGGCCGACCTGCTGACTCTTGCCCACCAGAACGAGATCGACTGCGACCTGGCTGAACACGTCACTCGCCGCAGTCGTTGGCCGCGGAGTGACTACGAACGGAGGCACCGAGACGCTGTTCGCAACGCCGACAGCAACCGTCAACCACCCGGGCGAAGTCGCCGTGGGATACGAAGCGGTGGTGGAGGCGGAGGTCCACGATCGTTGCTGTAGCAGGCCGCCAGTGAGGTGCCACTGGTAGCACTCGACGACGCCCGCGTCGGTCAATCCCTCGAAACTGATGCTCGTCGTCGAAACTGTGGTCGCCGGTGCGGAAACTGAGGAGGGATTGATCCAGTCCGCGTACCGCAGTTCCTTGTCGAGGGCTTGCGTCGCGCGCAAACCCTGAGCGGCTGCATCCGCAATGCTCTGCGTCTTGTTCATGCTCTTGGTCATCCCGACGATCACTGACATCATCACAGCGAGCAGCACCGCAAAGATGCTCATCGACACGAGGAGTTCGATCAGAGTGAATCCTTGATCGTCGCGTGCGCGCTGATCGCGCACGCGTGCTAGCACCGTGTGGAGGGTCATCACGGACCGTTCACATTGAAGAGCGGATCCGGCGAAGCGTCACGCAGTGTCGTCACTACGTAGTCGCATCTTAAGTTGAGGCAACTCTGACCCTGTTTGGCCGGCCAGTGCACATCGACGATGATGCGGAAGACGTTCGGTGTCGGCGTAGGCGGCGTAGCCGGCGCGGTGCAACGCACCGGCGCGGTCGAGGTGACCCAACATCCGCCGATCACGGTGTCTACCGTGTACGGCGTCTTGTTGACTAACGTTGTCGAGGCCGGAGCCGTAAAGGGCACCGCCGTCGTGGGCGCTACTGGCGGAGTGTCCCACATTTCAAGGCTCGAAGCCTTGGCTGCGGCTGCTGCGGCCGGCAAGTTATTCCAATAGGTGTCCGACGTGGCCTGGTCGCGGCCGTTGAGAAGGCTGTTCACCGGTACAGCACGCGCCAGCTCGATTGCCTGATCAGCGAGCGAGATCGCAGCTTGCCGACTCTGCTGGCCGTTGCTGGTCTGAAGAGAC
>DATCFU010000226.1:0-12152 GCA_036509315.1 Acidothermaceae bacterium | reverse complement strand
ATCGGCGAGTTCGCGGCGCAACGTCGCGGATCCAACGTCGACACCGCCGCCGCGCTGGGCACCGCAGGTCTTGGCATGTTGACGCCCCGCGAGACCCAGGTGTTGCGACTGGTGGCCGAGGGTCTTTCCAACGCCGAGATCGCGGCAAGGCTTGTCGTCAATGAGGAGACCGTAAAAACACACGTGAGTCGCGTGCTGCGCAAACTCGGGCTGCGTGATCGGACTCAAGCGGTCGTCACGGCGTACGAGTCGGGCCTCGTCGTACCGCATTCGCAACGGTAGGCGCAGGGCCACTGCAGCGGAGTTCCCGGGCCCCGGCTCAAGACACCGCGGCGACCAGCTTGTCGAACGTCGCGTTCAAGTCTGCGTCAATGACACGCCTCGCAGGATCGGCGTCGTACCAGTCGACGATCTGCCTCGCACCCGTCGCGAACGGGATTGCGGCGACGTAGTCAGGGACCAACGACTTCACCTTGGTGTTGTCGAAGATCACCGAGTTCGCTCGATCGCCGAGCAACGACGCGCCGAGCTCGGGATCGAATGCCGCGACCGTGTCTGACGCGATGTGCAGCAGGATCGGCTCGACGCCCGCGGCGGCGGCCATCAGGTGATAGATCTGGTTCCAGGTCAGCCACTCATCCGACGTGATCTGGAAGCTGTCGCCGATCGCTTGCGGGTGGCCAAGCAACCCGACGAACGCTTTCGCAAAGTCATCGTGGTGCGTCATCACCCAAAGCGATGTGCCATCACCCTGGACGACGACGGGCAGCCCTCGACGCATCCGATCAATGTCGGTCCAGCCACCCATGCACGGGACGAGCGTCTCGTCGTAGGTATGTGACGGTCGCACGATCGTGGCCGGAAAGCCGGTGGAGCGATAAGCACTCACCAGCAGGTCTTCGCAGGCGATCTTGTCACGCGAGTACTGCCAGTAGGGGTTGCGCAGCGGCGTCGATTCGATGATCGGCAGCCGCCCCACCGGCTTCTGGTACGCAGACGCCGAACTGATGAAGACGTATTGGCCGATGCGGCCGGCAAAGATGTCGATGTCGGCCTGCACGTGCTGCGGAGTGAACGCGATGAAGTCGGCGACCACGTCGAATGTCTCGGTGCCTAGTGCGGCTCGCACGGATGCCGGGTCGCGGACGTCCGCTTGAACGACACGCACGCCGTCGGGCAGAGCACGGCTGGTCGTCGTCCCGCGATTGAGGACTGTCAGATCGATGCCGACCTCGACCGCGCGCCTCGAACAGGCCGAACTGATGATGCCGGTGCCACCGATGAACAAGACCTTCAGTGCAGGCACGCGATCTCCCTTAGTGAGCCAACTCGGTGGCGCGCGACTCGCGGACCACGGTCACCCTGATCTGTCCGGGGTAGGTCAGCTCTTCCTCGATCTGCTTGGCGATGTCACGAGCGATGACTTGCGCCTGGATATCGTCGACCTGGTCGGGCAAGACCATCACGCGGACCTCGCGACCGGCCTGCATCGCGAACACCTTCTCGACGCCCTCGTAGGAGGTCGCGATCTCCTCGAGCCGTCCGAGACGCTGGACGTAGGACTCCAGTGACTCGCGCCGTGCCCCTGGCCGGCTGCCGCTGATCGCGTCGGCGGCCTGGGTGAGTACCGCCTCGATCGTGCGGACCTCGACCTCGTTGTGGTGTGCCTCGATCGCGTGGACGACGTCCTCGTTCTCGCCGTATTTGCGGGCCACCTCGGCACCGATGATCGCGTGGCTGCCCTGCACCTCGTGTGTGAGTGCCTTGCCGATGTCGTGCAGCAGCGCACACCGCTTGAGGAGTGCTTGGTCGAGCCGCAATTCGCTGGCTATGATGCCGGCAAGGTGGGCCGACTCGATGAGGTGCTTCAGGACGTTCTGGCCATAGGAGGTTCGGTAACGCAGCTGGCCGAGCAACGCGAGGAGCTCGGGATGGATCGAGGTGATGCCGACTTCGACGAGGGCGTCCTCGCCGGCGCGGGCACACAGCTGTTCGACCTCGGCAACGCTGCGCTCGTAGATCTCTTCGATGCGGTGGGGGTGGATGCGGCCATCGAGAACGAGCTTCTCCAGCGTGATGCGGCCCACCTCGCGCCGCACCGGGTCGAAGCAGGAGAGCAACACGGCCTCGGGGGTGTCGTCGATGATCAGGTTGACGCCCGTCACCGTCTCGAACGCGCGGATGTTGCGGCCCTCGCGGCCGATGATGCGGCCCTTCATGTCGTCGCTCGGCAGGTGAAGGACCGACACGACGGATTCGGCTGTCTGCTCGCTGGCGACTCGCTGGATCGCGAGCGTCACTATGTTGCGCGCTCGCCGGTCGCCGTCCTCGGTGGCGGCTCGTTCGATATCGCGGACGACGATGGCTGCCTCGCGCTTGGCCTGGTTCTGCATCGCGGTGACCAGCTCGGCCTTCGCCGCCTCGGCGGTCAGCCCGGCGGTGCGCTCCAGGATTAGCCGGCGCTCCTCGGCGACGTCCTCGAGTTCGGCCCGCCGGCGGATGACCTCGGCTTCCAGCTTGCCGAGGTCGCGCTCGCGCACCTCGACATCGCGCTGCTCGGCATCGATCCGGGCCTCGCGATCGGCCAGCCGGTGCTCACGTCGTTCGAGGTCGGAGCGCAACTCCCTGAGCTCGCCCTTCAGCAGTTGCACCTCGGCGTCATGCGCGCGGCGAGCGTCCTCGACGAGGTCTGCTTGCTCCTGGGCGCGGCGGCGGGTTTCGGCTGCATCGGCCAATGCCTGGGCGCGGACGTCGGCGAGCTCGGCGTAGCTCGCGTCAAGTCCGAGAGCACCGCCGGTCGTCGCCTCGGTCGCAGCAGATCGGCGAAGGACGACGAACACCACCGCGCTCGCCGCAACCGTTACCAAGGCCATCGCGATGACCAGCCCGACCAAGACCGCCGTGGGCATGTGCCGGGCTCCTTCCTATGTCGGGCGCAGCGGCGACGCTGCATCCGACGCAGAACCGAGCGACAACGGCAAGACGACGACAAACACCAAGCCAGGCGTAGACGCTCCTGCATCGGAGCTTCACGCCTGGACGACGACCGGCACAGTTTCTGCTGCCGGCTACCGCCGAACCCTTACAAAGAAACCGCCACGGCCTGCGCCGGGTGGATGAGTCGTGCCAAAGGCCCGAGGGCCTAGTTGTGGCTAGTGTGTCGTCAGCACCAATTGTCGCGAATGTTAGATGTCGTAAACCCGCGGTTGCGGGGCAGTTCTCACTATTCACCGAGGCTATGCGCGCCCCTACTGGGGGTCAAGCGACCGGCCGGACACCACTGCGAGACCGGCCGGACGACGCCGTCCGGCCGGGCTAGGCCTCAATGGCCTCGGTCGAAGATCCCCACGACGACATCACTAGGGCCGTCATCGCGGCCGTCAACCGCGTCGCTCGGACCTGTGTAGCGGCCGCCGCCGACCACGTCGTTGCGGGCTGCGCGCCGGACACCGACTGCGCCACCGCCCCCGCCTTCGATGTCGGCGAGCTCATCGGCGTCGACTGCGAGCACCTCGCGAACGACCCGGACTGCCAGCTCGCCGGAGTAGCCCTTGCGGTTCAGGATGGCGACTAGCCGGCGCATGCGGACGGCGTTGGGCATGCCTGCCGTGGCTCGTGCCCGGCGCGTCACCAGGTCTCGGGCGGCCGCCTCGACGTCATCGCTGTCGACGCCGCCGACCGCTTCAGCGATAAGTGGCTCGGCGATTCCGCGCTGGCGAAGCTCGTTGCTCAGCGCGCGCGGCGCGAGTCCGCGGCCGGACTGTCGCGATGTCACCCACGCATTGGCGAACGCAGCGTCGTCGAGGAGGCCAACCTCCTCGAACCGATCGAGGACCTCGTTCGCAGCATCGTCAGGCACTCCGCGCTTGCGCATGGCCTCGGCGAGCTGCGCCCGCGTCTTTGGCGCGGCATCGAGCAGGTTGAGCCCGATCGATCGAGCGACCGACGTCGGGTCGGCTATCGGCTCGTCGGGATCTACCGACTCGCTAGGCCCGTTGCGACCGCCGGCGTCATTGCGGACGGACTCGTTCCGACGGCCGGCAGTGCTGCGCCGGCCGCCGAAGCTTCCGCTCACAAGTCGACGGGAACAGGCATGTCGATGGGGACGGGCACCGTGAGATCGATCGGAACGTCGATGCGCGGACCGATGCCGAGCTTCTCTTTGATCTTCTTCTCGATCTCATCCGCGAGGTCAGGGTTGTCCTTGAGGAAGTTGCGCGAGTTCTCCTTGCCCTGACCGAGCTGGTCACCTTCGTAGGTGTACCAAGCACCGGACTTACGGACGATGCCGTTGTCGACACCCATGTCGATCAGGCTGCCTTCGCGGCTAATGCCTTGGTTGTAAATGATGTCGAATTCCGCTTGGCGGAACGGCGGAGCGCAGTTGTGCACGACGACGTCGTTGGCAACCAAGGTGTGGAACTCGTCGACCTCAACATCGAACGTGCGCATCGGCTCAAGCGGCAGGACCTCACGGACCACGGAATAGCGGACCTCTTCAGCGAGTACCTCGTGCAAGAACGGATCGTCGAGCGCATCGGCGAGTGCCTGCACGCGATCGCGGCGCAGGCGACCCATTCCGAGTACCTGGCGCATCCCTCCACGGGGATCCCCCGCCGACGGACCAACCAGACTCGCCGCTTCACGAGCGGTCACCCGGCCACGCAGGTGAGCCAGCACCGGCTTGGTGACAGCACTTGCGAGGTAGTTGCCTTGCGAGCCACGGTGGCGAGCGATGCCTTCTTCATCGAGCGCGGCCACCAGTACCTGGCCGCGCGGTCCCCACATCGGGATGGCCTCGGAGAACGCCGCGACATTGTCAATCCCAGAGATGCGAACCTCATAGACCGGTCGCTGCGCGATGATCCTGCGGCCCTTGATCAAGCCACCGCGCTGGTCCGTCGGGTCGTAGTGCCGCACCGAGGTACCGATCCCAAAGCGCATCAGCAACCAGTGAATTTGTTGCGCGAGCTGCTCTGAGGTCGTGGTGAAACCGACCCGGATCGAGCCGGTCTGCTCCTTACTCACGTGCCCATCGCTCTCGAGCAGCCCAAAGATCAGGTTCGCGACGACATCGGCCGAAGTGTCGGGCTGGAAGAAGTAAGCCGGAACGGTCTTCTCCCATGCGAGCTTGCCGTAGATACCGGCCTCGCGGCACAGCGTTAGCAAGCCGTTCTTTTCGCCCTGGCGATGGGAGAAGGACGCTCCGAACGGGTCCGTCAATGAATGAATCTCGCAGCCGAGCCCGCGCGCGATGGCTGCGGCGTCGGCGTGCAGCGTCGGCTCGGCGTTGATGAAGTGAATCGGCGTCTTGCCACCGACGTATCCATCACCAATGAGATAGCCGAGCATGCGGGCATGGTCGGGTGTGACGGGTTCCGCGGCGCCGAAGCCGAGGAACCGGCGCGGACGTGCCAGCCGCTCGCCCACCTTGACGTCACCCGCGAGCGCCCAGCCCTGGTCGGTCAGCACCTTGTGGTCGGGAGTGACTCGCAACGTGTTGCCGCCCTCAGTGCGAAGGCCGAGCACCTGCTGCAAGCCCTGATCGAACCAGGAGACGACCGGCCGAATGTGCAGCGAGTTGTCTTTCGCGGCTGACACCACGGAGACAGCAAGACGCCCATCGACGATGTCTTCGATCCGGTGCGTAAGACCGGTAGTCGGGTCGAAAACCAGGCTGCCTTCTGCCAGGCACTTGTTCTTCACTACCTTGGCGCGGGTGCGGTTACCGACCGCCTCTTGGCCGTCCTTCAAAGTTTCGATGCGTCGAACATCAATCCGGATCGACGCATAGAACTTCAGTGCCTTTCCACCCGTCGTTGTTTCTGGCGACCCGAAGAAAATACCTATCTTTTCCCTTAGCTGGTTGATGAAGATCGCTGTTGTACCCGAGTTACTCAAGGCACCGGTGATCTTGCGCAACGCCTGGCTCATCAACCGTGCTTGCAAACCGACGTGGCTGTCGCCCATCTCGCCTTCGATCTCAGCGCGAGGCACGAGTGCGGCAACCGAGTCGATCACGATGATGTCGATGGCACCTGAACGGATCAGGGTGTCGGCGATCTCTAGTGCCTGCTCACCGGTGTCGGGCTGCGACACCAGCAACGCGTCGCTGTCGACCCCGAGCTTGGCGGCGTACTCAGGGTCAAGTGCGTGCTCGGCGTCGATGAAGGCCGCGATGCCACCGTTGCGCTGGGCGTTCGCGACCGCGTGCAGCGCGAGCGTGGTCTTGCCGCTGGACTCAGGTCCGTAGATCTCGACGATCCGACCCCGCGGCAAGCCACCGATGCCGAGTGCGACGTCGAGGGCGATCGAGCCGGTCGAAATCACTTCGATCGGCGACCGCACCTCGTCACCCAGGCGCATCACCGAGCCCTTGCCGTGCGCGCGCTCAATCTGGGCCAGCGCGTTCTCAAGAGCCTTCGCGCGGTCGGGTGCTGCCATGGTCGCCATCCGTTCAGTCGCCGTTTGCGGTCGCAAATCTCGGGTCGTGGACGACGTTAGGCGCCAGGTATGCCACTTTCCTGCCGCCGGACGGCCGCTGTGGACCACTCCGATAGCTGTGGACATTAACCGAACACCTGTTCGAACGATCGGCGACACGCCGACCACCAAAAGCTACCGATCCTCAGGGGACACACCAGTCCCAGAAGTCACAGCTCAGCGCAGTTTGGGCGCCACTTCGACGGTTCGGCAGACGGCCCGCCAGATCTCCTGCACGTCGACGCCTTGGGCCAGCGCCTGGTCGATCGTGCGTCCCCCGAGCTCGCTCATCACGAAGTCATGAGCGAACGACGCCGCGTACGCAGGCCCAAAGTGCTGCCGCATCCGGCCCCAGAAATCTGTCAATCGCACGGCGGCAGTATGCCTCGCCGATGCGAGGCCGGTGGCAAGACCCGGACGCCGAGTGGCCGCCCATGCACCCAATCCGGGCGTGCGGGCGTCCCCAGGTAGAGACTCGTCCCCATCGAGCCCACACCTGCGTGAGCCCCTACACCTTTGAGCCCCCACACCTTTGAGGAATTCCCCATCGACCGGCGCGAGTTCCTACGACTAGCTGGCGCCGCCGCCCTGGTAGGTGCCCTCGAGGGCTGCACAAGCCGAACCCCGAACCCAAGCGGGACGCCGTCCGCCTCGGGCACCCAACCGTCGTCCGCCCTGGCAACTTCGACCGCCGCGAGCTCCGCACCAGCGAGCGCCGCGACCTCGGCAACGCCCGCCGTCTCCTCGGCCGCACAGATCGCCGACCTCGACGCCCTCGCGAAAGCGCTCGGCTCCAAGTTGCTGCGCCCGAACGACTCCGGCTACCTCACAGCGGCCAGGCTGTACTCGACTCGCTACGACGGCGTACGACCGGCCGCCGTCGCGCAATGCGCCACCAAGGAAGATGTGCAGAAATGTCTGGCGTTCATCCGCGCGACGGGCATGCCGGTCGCGGCCCGAAGTGGTGGCCATAGCTATGCGGGCTACTCGACGACGTCCGGCCTTGTCATCAACCTCGCGCCGATGAAGCAGGTCAAGACGACAGGCACTAACAGCGCAACCGTCGGCGCCGGTGCGACCTTGGCCGACGTCTATGCGGGGCTCGCGAGCCAGAACCAAGCGATCCCGGGCGGCTCGTGTCCGACCGTCGGAATCACCGGATCGACTCTCGGCGGCGGTGTCGGAGTCCTGGCGCGCAAGTACGGCCTGAGCTGCGACGCTGTCACCGCGATCGACCTCGTCACAGTCGACGGAAAAGCCATCCGCTGCACGGAAAAAACCGAGGCCGACCTCTTCTGGGCGCATCGCGGCGGCGGCGGCGGCAACTTCGGCATCGTCACCTCGATCGAGTTTCAGACCAATGCGACGCAGAGCCTCACGCACTTCCTGGTGCGATGGGATTGGTCGCATGCGCACGATGTCGTGACGGCCTGGCAGGAATGGCTACCGACCACCCCGAACGAACTGTGGTCGAGCCTGCACATCGACGGCGCCGGCTCATCGCTCGACACACCCCACGTCTACGCCAGTGGCGTTTTCGTCGGCTCGCCGTCCGGCCTGTCGCCCTTGCTCGACTCGTTGCAGTCGGCGTCGAAGGCACCGATGACTACCCGCTTCGTGCAAGCCGGCGACTACCTGTCGACGATGTTCGTCGAAGGCGGCTGCGCCACCCTCACCGCGACCGAATGCCACCGGGCCGACATTGATCCCGGCGGCAAGCTCGGCAGGGAGGCCAACTACGCCCGCTCCGACTTCATCGCCAGCCCGCTCGCGTCGGCTGGCGTCGACGCCTTGCTTGCGGGCATCGAGAGGCGCCGGACCCTGAACCTTCCCGGCGGGAGCGTGCTGTTCGACGCGTATGGCGGGGCGATCAACTCGATCGCGCCCGGCGACACGGCCTTCTTCAATCGCGACAAGCTCGCCTGCCTGCAATACGTGGCCCCGTGGGCGGCTAGCGCGCCGTCGTCCGTCGTGGCATCGAACAAGGCATGGCTCGACGGCCTGTACGGGCAGCTGCGGCCCTACGTGAGCGGCTACGCCTACCTCAACTACATCGACCCCAAGCTGGCCGATTGGCAACACGCCTATTACGGGGCGAACCTCGCGCGGCTGACGAACGTCAAAGCGGCGGCCGACCCGAGCAACCTGCTGGCATTTCCGCAGGGCCTGCCCACCTGACGGGTAGCTCTACGCTCGGTCGGGAACCTGTGGGACGACCGATGCAACCCACCGGCGGCGTCCAGCGTCGTCACTGCGTACAAGAGCCCGGGGTGACGGTGGACGAGGAGCGGCGACAGGTCTTCGACGAGTTCGCCCGTGCCCGCATGCCGGAGCTACTGCGTTTTGGTCACGCCTTGACCGGTAGCCCTCATGCCGCGGCTGATCTCGTCCAGGACGCGCTAGAGCGAACGATGCTCGCTTGGGGGCGGGTAGAGAACCAGGGCGACCCGGAGGGGTATGTGCGGCGGATCATGGTGAATCGCAACATCAGCATCTGGCGGCGTCATCGTCGCGAGACGCTGGTGTTAGACGTGCCTGAAGAGGCTGGACGGCGAGGGGCTGGGCCCACTGAACCGGTGGTCCGCGATACCGCGTTGTGGGATCGAATCCGCGCGCTCCCGCCGCGGCAACGAACGGTCATCGTGTTGCGCTACTACGAAGACATGTCAGAGGCGCAGATCGCCGCGCTGATGGGGTCATCGGTCGGTACTGTGAAGAGCCAAGCCTCGCGCGCGCTGGCATCACTTCGCCGCGACGCGTACCAGTTCGCCGAATCCGACGGACCGGCCGAAGGGGTCGGCCGATGACACAGCAACCGCCAGACGACTTCGAACGCAGGCTGCGCGACGTCCTGCATTCGCGAAATCTCGGCGTGCCAGTTCCGCCTGACGCGATTGATCGCATCCACGCCGGTGCACGTCGACGCCAGCAACGACGCACTGGCGCAAGTGCACTTGGCGCCGTCGCGATCATCGCCATCGCGGCGGTCGCGATTGCGGTGCGCCCACACGGTCATGCGTCGAACGTGGCAGGCAATCTGCGAACCGCAAGCCCGTCACCGACTGCGGCAGCTGCGAGCAGCGCATCACCTACGGCGAGGCTTTTCGGCGTCGCCTCCGCGCCGGTTTCGGCGTCCGCCGCACCCGCGAGTAGTGCGCCGGCCCTCAGTCCGCTCCGCCAACCTTTGGCATCAGAAAGCTCCGCCGCCGGTCAGCCCGCTGGATTTACGCCGGTCTCTGTGAGTGCCGCCGGGCTGAACGACTACTGGGTGCTCGGGTACACGACCACAAAGACCTCCGACGGCTTCGGAATCACCAGCACGGTCGAGCAAACGACCGACGGCGGCCAGCACTTCACTGTCGATACAACTCCCCCTGCCATAGTCGGCCAAGCTCCGATCAAGGGAGCGTCCGGCGGCACGACGATCTCGCAGATCCGTTTCGGTGACGCCAAGGATGGCTGGACATTTGGCAGCGCGCTGTTCTCTACAACCGATGCCGGTGCATCCTGGTCGGCGGTGAACGGCGTCGCAGGTGGGGTCGTCGATCTCGTGGCCGCAAACAACACCGCCTGGGCGATCGTGCAAACAGCATCGAGTAGCGGCGCGAGCCCTTCCGCGGTCAGCGATCAGTACGCGCTGTGGTCGACGAGCTACGGCAAGGGAGCGCAGTCGTGGGCCCCCGTTGCACTGCCGATCAATCTCGGATCGATTACCCCAAGCATCGTTGACCAAGACGGCACAGTCACGGTGATGGCAGCCGGACCATCGGGTACGGGCAACAAAGTGCACGTGCTTATCGGGACGGCGGGAAAGCCGTTCGCCGATCACACTGGACCGTGCGAGCAAGATCTCGGCGGCACACTCTCGAATTCCAAAAAGGCGATCTGGGCGGAATGCCCGGGTGGCACCAGCGCGACTTTGTTCGTGTCCAAGGACGCCGGCGCTACGTGGGCAGCGAGCGTCAACGATCCGAGGAAGATCCAGGTGGAGAGAGGTACGGCGGTCGGTGCGATCGACGACACCAGTGCGGTTGTCTTCGATGCGGCTGGTCAGCGGCTGAGCAAAATCTCCGGCACGACGGTCACCGCGACGAGTGCCACCAGCGTGTCAGACGTCACGTTCTTGGGCTTCACGACGACGACCGTCGGGTTCGCGATCACGGTGGGCGAGGACGGCACGACCACGCAACTGCTGCGGACAATGGACGGCGGCGCAAACTGGGCCGCCGTGACGTTCTGAGCCGATGAGCAACAACGGCGACGAGGAACTCGAGCGCCGGCTGCGCGACGTCCTTTCTTCTCGCGGTCTGGGCGTGCCCGTTTCGCCGGATGCGATTGATCGCATTCACGCTGGCGCTCGCAGACGACAGCAACGACGCACTGGTGCAAGCGCGCTCGGCGCGATCGCGATCATCGCGATCGCGGCCATCGCCATCGCTCTCCGACCGCACGATCACGGCTCGACTCTGGCGGCACACAAGGGTTCTCCGAGCCCAACTACCGTTGTCTCATCAAGCCCGCCAGCGTCCCCCTCTGCGCCAATCGCATCACCGGCGGTCATGCCGAGTGCGGTGGCTTCAACCGCAGTCGTCGTGCCAACAGCACCAGCTGTCGCATCGACCCCGCCGGTCCAGGTCTTCAACCCCGTTTCCGTGAGCGCCATTAGCGTGAACGACTACTGGGTGCTCGGATACACACAGGCTGGAGTCACGACGTCGACGACCGTGTTGCGAACGACGAATGCTGGGAAAACTTTCGCCAGCGTCGGCAACCCGGATGCGATTATCGGCACGATCTCCCGCGGCCCTCCGGGGACCGACACCAAGGTGATTTCTGACATCCGGTTCGGCGACACCAACAATGGTTGGGCGTACGGCGGTGGGCTGTTCGCCACCGCCAACGGCGGCACGTCCTGGACAGCAGTGACGCAAATACCCGGCAACGTTGTCGACCTCGCGGCGGCGAACAACAGGGTATGGGCGGTAGTGAGCCTCGCTGCGGCAACTAGATCAGCGTCAACCAGCGCGACTCAGGACTACGCCATCTACTCGAGCAGCTACGGAACGGGAGCACAAAGCTGGTCTCGGGTAGCCATGCCCATTGCTTTGGGCGCCTCACAACCGAGCATCGTTGACCAGGACGGCACCGTTACCGTGCTCGCGGACGGACCGTTGCGGAGCGGGCTCATGACGCACGCACTCATCTCAGTCGGCGGCGGTCCATTCAGCGACCACACCGGCCCGTGCTTCCAGGACGAAGGCGGCGTGCTCTCCAATTCCAAGCTCGGCATCTGGGCAAACTGCCCTACGGGCCACGCCAGCGCTTTGTTGGTGTCGACCGACCGTGGCGCAACCTGGACCGCTAGCACGGTCCCCAACAGCTTCCCGAACCCTGGCGCAGGCATCGGCGCCATCGACAACGTTCATGCCGTCGTCGTTAACACTGGGTCGAACCCAGGTGGCCTAATCCGGGTGTCCACCAACGCACCAGATGTCGTCGCCCAAGGCCCCGGAGCAAGTGTCGGAACATTCGTCGGATTTACCGATGCCTCGCATGGCTTCGCGATCCTCAAAACTCAAGCAGGTGATGTCGACCAGCTCTGGCGCACGACAGACGGCGGCCAGACCTGGTCGGCGGTCACCTTCTAGCGAACGCGACCGCCCAAGCTT
>DATCFU010000225.1:0-16090 GCA_036509315.1 Acidothermaceae bacterium | reverse complement strand
CGGCGATGCTCTATGCGTTTCGCGAGCGCGAACTCATCCTCGACATCTTCGAGATGGTGACCGGTCTGCGGATGAACCACGCGTACATCCGGCCCGGCGGTGTGATTCAGGATCTGCCGCCCGGCGCGGTCGAGAAGATCCGCGAGTTCGTGCAGCTCATGCCCGGAAAAGTTGACGAGTACAGCAACCTGCTGACCGGGCAGCCGATCTGGATTGCTCGGCTGCAGGGCATCGGCTACCTCGACGTCAACGCCTGCGTCGCGCTCGGCGTCACCGGTCCGCTGCTGCGCGCCGCGGGCCTGCCGTGGGACCTGCGCAAGAGCCAGCCGTACTGCGGCTACGAGACGTATGAGTTCGACGTCCCGACGCAACAGGAGGGCGACTGCTTCGCGCGCTTCCTGGTGCGGCTCGACGAGATTCGCGAGTCGGTCAAGATCGTCGAACAATGCCTTGATCGGCTGCGTCCAGGCCCCGTCATGGTCGAAGACAAGAAGATTGCGTGGCCGGCGCAGCTCGCGCTCGGTGCCGATGGCATGGGCAACTCGCTCGACCACATCCGGCACATCATGGCGACGTCGATGGAGTCGCTCATCCACCATTTCAAGTTGGTCACCGAGGGATTCCACGTACCCCCGGGCCAGGTCTACGTGCCGATCGAATCACCACGCGGACAACTCGGCGTCCATCTCGTGAGTGATGGTGGTACCAAGCCGTACCGCGTGCACCTGCGCGAGCCATCGTTCGTGAACCTGCAGGCGGTCCCGGCGGTGTGCGAGGGCAGCCTCATTGCCGACGTGATCGCGTCGGTTGCGAGCCTCGACCCGGTGATGGGTGGGTGCGACCGTTGACTCACAGTCACGATGAAGCGAGTCACAGCCACGGTGAACCGAACGGCCTGCCGACCGTCACGCTTGATCCACGGCTCGGTCCTGGCGCGTCCCTTGCCGATCCGATGTCGGACGACGCAAAGGCGCGCGTTCGCGAGCTCGGCGCGCAGGTCATCACGCGCTACCCGCGGGCGCGGTCGGCCATGATGCCGCTGCTCTACCTCGTGCAAGCCGAGCAGGGCTACGTGTCACCAGACGGCATCAAGCTCGTCGCCGAGCTGCTCGGGCTGACGACGGCAGAAGTGGCCGCGGTCAGCACGTTCTACACGATGTACAAGCGCCGCACCTGCGGCGACTACCACGTCGGCGTCTGCACGAACACTCTGTGCGCGATCCTCGGCGGCGACGCCATCTTCGCGGCCCTAAAAGATCATCTTGGTGTCGGCAACGCTGGTACTACGCCTGACAACAAGGTGACCCTCGAGCACATCGAGTGCAACGCGGCGTGCGACTACGCCCCGGTGGTCATGGTCAACTGGGAGTTCTTCGACAACCAAACTGTCGAGAGCGCCAAGGAACTCGTCGACAAGCTGCGCGCAGGCGATTTACCAGTGCCGACCCGCGGCGCACCGCTGATCACGCACGTCGAGACGTCACGCGTGCTCGCTGGCTTCGCCGACACACTGGTGAACGAAGGTCCCTCCGCAGGTCCCGGTTCGCTGGTCGGTCTCGAGTTGGCCAAGGAACGCGGCGACGCCGCTCCGGCTCCCGATAGCTTGCCGGCGCAAGCAGAGAGCAAGGACGAGTCATGACCTTCGCGCTCACGCCGGTGCTCACGGCGAACTGGGGCACGCCGCGGTCCTGGACGCTCGCCGCGTACCGCCGAACGGGCGGTTACGACTCGCTGCGCGCGGCACTCGCGATGGAGCCCGACGCCCTCATCTCGATGGTTAAGGATTCCGGGCTGCGTGGTCGCGGCGGCGCAGGCTTCCCGACCGGCATGAAGTGGGGCTTCATCCCCCAGGGTGACGGCAAGCCGCACTACCTGGTCGTCAACGCGGACGAGAGCGAACCCGGTACCTGCAAAGACATTCCGCTGATGATGGCCAGCCCGCACACGTTGCTCGAAGGCGTGCTGATCTCGGCATACGCGATTCGCGCGAACGAGGCTTTCATCTACGTGCGTGGCGAGGTACTGCACGTCGTGCGCCGGTTGCTCAACGCGGTCGAAGAGGCGAAAGCGGCCGGGTTTATTGGGCGGGGCGTGCTCGGCTCGGGCTTCGACATCAACGTGGTCGTGCACATCGGCGCCGGCGCCTACATCTGCGGCGAAGAGACTGCCCTGCTCGAATCACTCGAAGGCTTTCGTGGCCAGCCGCGATTGCGGCCGCCGTTCCCCGCGATCGAAGGCCTCTACGCCTGCCCGACCGTCATCAACAACGTCGAGACCATCTCGAGTGTGCCGGCGATCGTGCGCGGTGGCGCCGCGTGGTTCCGGAAGATGGGTACCGAGAAGTCGCCTGGATTCAAGATCTTCTCGCTCTCCGGCCATGTCGCGCAGCCGGGCCAGTACGAGGCGCCGCTCGGTATCACCTTGCGCGAGTTGCTCGACGCCACCGGCGGTATGCGCGAGGGTCACGAACTGAAATTCTGGACGCCGGGGGGCTCGTCGACTCCGTTGTTCACGGCAGCACACCTCGACGTCCCGCTCGATTTCGAAGGGCCAGTGGCGAACGGCTCGATGCTTGGCACCACCGCTCTTCAACTCTTCGACGAGACGACCTGCGTGGTGCGCGCAGTGTTGCGATGGAGCGAGTTCTACGCGCACGAGTCTTGTGGCAAATGCACGCCGTGCCGCGAAGGAGTCTTTTGGTACGTACAGATCCTTGAACGACTCGAGCGTGGCGAGGGCGACGAGCAGGACATCGAAACCCTGCTCGACCTCTCGGAGAACATTCTCGGTCGGGCGTTTTGTGCTCTTGGAGATGGTGCGACCAGCCCGGTGACGTCGTCGATCCAGTACTTCCGTGACGAGTACATCGCGCACTTCGACGGCAAGGGTTGTCCGTTCGATCCGGTCGCGTCGACCGTGTTTGCCGGAGCGAGTGCCTGATGACGGTGACGACGAACCCGCCCGCCCCTGGCGGCGCGAACCAGCCGGCCAGGAATGACCTGGTCAACCTCACGGTCGACGGGTTCGAGATTGCGGTGCCTAAGGGCACGTTGGTGATCCGGGCCGCTGAGTTTGTCGGCATCCAGGTGCCACGCTTTTGCGAGCACCCGCTGCTCGACCCGGTTGGCGCCTGCCGTCAGTGCCTTGTCGAGGTCGAGGGCCAGAAGAAGCCGATGGCGTCATGCACGACCACGGTCACCGAAGGCATGGTCGTGAAGACGCAGTACACCTCGGCCGTCGCCGAGAAGGCGCAGAACGGCGTCATCGAGTTGCTGCTCGTCAACCACCCGCTCGACTGCCCGGTATGTGACAAGGGCGGCGAGTGCCCGCTGCAGAACCAGACGATGACCAACGGCTACTCCGAGTCGCGCTTTCGCGACGTGAAGCGCACGTATCCCAAGCCGATCGCCATCTCGGCGCAAGTACTGCTCGACCGCGAACGTTGCGTGCTGTGCACGAGGTGCACCCGATTCGCGCAGCAGATCGCCGGCGACCCATTCATCGAGATGCTCGAACGTTCTGCACTCGAGCAGGTCGCGGTCTATGAAGACCAGCCGTTCAACTCCTACTTCTCGGGTAACACTGTGCAGATCTGCCCGGTCGGCGCGTTGACCGGCACGCAGTACCGATTCCGGGCCCGGCCGTTCGACCTCGTGTCATCGCCGAGCATCTGCGAGCACTGCGCCTCGGGTTGCCGGCAACGCAACGACCACCGCCGCGGCAAGATGCTGCGCCGGTTGGCCGGCGTCGACCCGCAGGTCAACGAGGAGTGGAACTGTGACAAGGGCCGGTGGGCCTTTGGCTACGCCACCGCGCCCGACCGGCTCGACACACCGCTGGTTCGCGACAGCGATGGCGAACTGGTTCCGACGTCGTGGCCCGAGGCGTTGCGCGCTGCCGCCGCCGGTCTCGCAGCAGCACGTAACGGCGCCGGTGTCGGCGTGCTTGTCGGCGGTCGCCTGACTGTCGAGGACGCCTACGCCTACGCGAAGTTCGCGCGCGTTGCGCTCGGCACAAACGACATCGACTTTCGCGCCCGCGTGCACTCCGACGAAGAGGCTGCATTCTTGGGCTCGCACGTTGCTGGTCGGTTCCTCGACGTGACTTATGACGACCTCGAAGCGGCGTCGACCGTGTTGCTCGTCGGGCTTGAGCCCGAGGAAGAGTCGCCGATCATTTTCCTGCGGCTCCGCAAAGCTGCGTTGAAGAAGCACGCCAAGGTGGTGTCGATCGCACCGTTCGCGACGCGCGGTCTCGACAAGATGCGCGGCCGCTTGATCGCGACCGTGCCCGGTGGCGAAGCGACCATGCTGCAAGTGCTCGCATCGGGTGAGACCGTCGAGGTGCCGCCTGGTGTCGACGCGAGCGGTTGGTCGCAGCTCCTCACCGAGGTGGCGGCTGGCCTCGCACTGCCGTCGAGCGTGATCCTGGTTGGCGAGCGACTTGCTGGCGTGGTAGGCGGGCTATCTGCGGTCGTCGCGTTGGCGGAAGCGACCGGCGCCAAACTCGCGTGGGTACCGCGGCGTGCTGGCGAGCGGGGTGCGGTCGAGGCAGGCGCGCTGCCCAACCTGTTGCCTGGTGGTCGCGCGGTAACCGACAACGACGCGCGCGGCCAGGTGGGGGCGCACTGGGCGACCTCCATCCCGGCCACGCCGGGCCGCGACACTGCGGGCATTCTCGAGGCTGCCTCGCGCGGCTCGTTGAGTGCGCTGGTCGTCGCCGGCGTCGACCCCGACGACCTGCCCGATCCGGCCGCGGCGCGCGCGGCCATCGAGGCCACCAGCTTCGTGGTGAGCCTGGAGTTGCGGCGCACCGATGTGACCGATGCAGCCGACGTCGTCTTCCCTGTCGCGGCGGCCGTTGAGAAGGCCGGCACGTTCCTCGACTGGGAGGGCCGTTCGCGTCCGTTCGAGGCGTCGCTGACCGACGGCGGCCAACTGCTCGATCTCGAAGTACTCGATGCACTGGCCGATGCACTCGACGTCCATCTTGGATTGCCTGATCTGCGCACCGCGCGGGCCGAACTCGAAGCACTTGGTACGCGTCCTGGTGGGGTTGCCGCTCCGGCGACCAAGCCTGGGCCACCCGCGAAACTCAGTGCAGGTCGCGCGATCCTCGCGACCTGGCACGAGTTGCTCGATGCCGGCAGCCTTCAAGATGCGACGCCATACCTCGCTGCCACGGCCAAGCCGTTGCGGGCCCGGTTGTCGCCCGCGAGCGCGCGGGCGCTGGGCGTCGCTGACGGTGCACCGGTGACGATCCGGGCTGCGAAGGGTGGTCCGGCGATCACGCTCGACCTGCTCATTACTGCAATGCCGGACGGCGTGGTGTGGGTGCCCACCCGGTCGGTTGGCAGCGAGGTGCACCGTACCCTCGGTGTCGGCCCCTGCGCGGTCGTCAGTCTCGAAGGAGGCTCCCGGTGATGCCGCATGCAGTAGCCACCCAGCTGATCGCGGCCGCGTTTGTCTCACCAGAGCACCGCGACGTCTTCTGGCTGATCATCCTGAAGACGATCGTGGTGTTCGCCTTCCTGATGGTCATGACGCTCTTCATGATCTGGGCCGAACGTCGAGTCGTTGCGCGCATGCAGCAACGCCTTGGCCCGAACCGGGTCGGCCCGTTCGGCATCCTGCAAGGGCTTGCCGACGGCATCAAGCTCGCGCTGAAGGAAGATCTCATTCCCAGTGCTGCCGACCGCATCGTCTTCATCATCGCGCCGATCATCTCGGCGATTCCTGCGTTCATGGCGTTCGCGGTGATTCCATTCGGCCCGACGGTCTCGATTTTCGGTCAGCACACGAACTTGCAACTCACCGATCTTCCGGTTGCCGTGCTGTTCGTACTCGCGATGAGTTCGATGGGCATCTACGGCATCGTGCTCGCGGGTTGGTCGAGTGGCTCGACCTACCCGTTGCTGGGCGGCGTGCGTTCGGCAGCCCAGATGATCAGTTACGAAGTCGCGATGGGGCTCTCGTTCGTCGGCGTCTTCATCCAGTCCGGGTCGTTGTCGACCTCCGAGATCGTCGCCGCACAACAGCAGCGGTGGTTCTGCCTCACCGCGTCGGTCTCGTTCCTGATCTATGCGATCGCGATGGTCGGTGAGACCAACCGGGCGCCGTTCGACCTGCCTGAGGCCGAAGGCGAGCTCGTTGGCGGATTCCACACCGAGTACACGTCATTGAAGTTCGCGCTGTTCTTCCTCGCCGAATACATCAACATGGTCACGGTGTCGGCGCTCATGACCACCTTGTTCCTTGGCGGTTGGCGCGCACCGTGGGGAGTGGTGTCGGTGTGGCACGGCGCCAACTCAGGGTGGTGGCCGCTCCTGTGGTTCTTCATCAAGCTGTTCATCGTCTTGTTCGTATTCATCTGGTTGCGCGGAACGTTGCCGCGGCTGCGCTACGACCAGTTCATGAAGCTCGGCTGGAAGGTGCTGATCCCGGCAAACTTGGTGTGGATTATGGCCGAGGCGTCGATCAAGGTGCTCGACCGCAAGCAGCTCATCTACGGAATCGTGGTCATTGCGATCGTCGTGATCGTGGGCTCGTTCATCTACGACAATGCGGATCAGAAGAAGCGGCGAGAACGCGAGGCCGAAGAAGAGCTTGAGGCTGCGGCCCCATTCGATCCGTATGCCGGTGGATTCCCGGTGCCCCCGATGCCGGGCCAGCATCTGCCGTCGCGGCGTCCGGTGCCGATCCTGGCAGGCAGCGTCGGTGACGCTGGCCGTCGCGGAGCCGAGGTTCCCGACGACCCTGATGACGACCCAACTGGCGCTGGCGGTCCTGGTGAGGTCATCGATGGCTAGCTTCTTCGGGCCAGTCAAGGGTTTCGGCGTCACCTTTGCCACGATGTTCAAGCCGGTGAACACCGAGCTGTACCCGGAACAGAAGAAGGTCACCATGCCGCGCTTTCATGGGCGGCACGTACTCAACCGGCACCCCGATGGTCTGGAGAAGTGCGTCGGCTGCGAACTCTGCGCGTGGGCATGTCCGGCCGACGCCATCTATGTCGAGGGCGCCGACAACACCGACGAAGAGCGGTTCTCTCCCGGTGAGCGCTATGGCCGCGTTTACCAGATCAACTACCTGCGGTGCATTTTGTGCGGTCTTTGCATCGAGGCGTGCCCGACGCGGGCCCTGACCATGAGCAACGAGTTTGAGATGGCCGACGACAATCGCGCCGACTTGATCTTCACCAAGGAGCAACTACTTGCGCCGTTAGCCCCCGGTATGGAATTGCCGCCGCATCCGATGCGGTTGGCCGACGCCAAGGACTACTACCGCGGGACGCCGGCGGCGCACGTAATGATCGGTGATGGCAACACCGAGGAGGTGAAGGACTAGTGCCCGCGGTGATCCTCGCGGCGAACAGCATGCACAGCGGTGGCCCGGAGACAGCAATCTTCTGGATCTTTGCTCCGCTCTCGGTGCTCGCAGCCCTCGGTATGGTGTTCTCGCGCAACACGGTGCACGGCGCGCTCTTGCTCGGTGGCGTCATGTTGTCGCTCGCGGTCTTCTACGCAGCCGAAGACGCGCCGTTCCTGGCGTTCGTCCAGGTCATCGTCTACACCGGCGCCGTGATGATGTTGTTCTTGTTCGTCCTCATGTTGATCGGGGTCGACACCCGCGAGAGCTTGGTCGAGACGCTACGCGGGCAACGGCTTGCGGCCGGTGTCGCCGGCCTAGGCTTCCTGCTGCTGCTGTTCGCCGGGCTTCGCCAGGCCGCGATCACCAGCAGCGCTGGGCTATCGGTGGCGAACAACCCACCCGATGCCCAGGGCAATCCGGTTGCTGGGCAAGGCAATATCTTCGAGATCGCAAGCCTGCTCTTCACGCGCTACATCTTCGCGTTCGAGGTAACCAGCGCCCTGCTGATTACCGCTGCTCTCGGTGCAATGGTCTTGGCGCACCGCGAACCGCACGAGCCCAAGCGTGGGCAACGCGAGCAGATGCGCGACCGGTTCAAGATCGGCACTCATCCGACACCGTTGCCCGGGCCCGGTGTGTACGCGCGGCACAACGCGGTCGACACTCCTGCATTGCTGCCCGATGGGAGTCCGTCGGAGTTGAGCGTGCCGCCTGCAGTCGAGGAGTTGCGTCTCGAACGCGGCCGCAACCCGCAACCGGCCGAGCTCGGTGGCCCGCCATCAGGGACGAGGCAATCATGAGCCCGACCTATTACCTCTACCTGTCCGCGATCCTGTTCACGATCGGCTCGCTCGGTGTGCTGCTTCGCCGCAACGCGATCGTCGTCTTTATGTGCGTCGAGCTCATGCTCAACGCGGGCAACCTCGCACTTGTCACGTTCTCCCGCATCAACGGTGACCTGAACGGCCAGATCATGGCCTTCTTCGTCATGGTCGTGGCGGCGGCTGAGGTCGTTGTCGGGCTTGCGATCATCGTCTCCGTGTTCCGTACCCGCCGGTCGGCTTCGGTCGACGATGCCAGTCTCTTGAAGTACTGATGAGGATTCCGTGAGTGTCGAGGCTGTGCCTTTCACCGCCGCCAGCGGTGCCTTCTCGGCGACCTGGCTGCTCGTCGGCATCCCGCTTTTCAGCGCGCTAATCTTGCTTGTCGGGGGGCGTCGCACCAACAAATGGGGCCACTACCTCGGTGTCGCGGCCCCGTTGGCTTCATTCGTGCTTGCCGTCGTCTTCTTCTTCGACTTGATCGGCAAGAGTGGTGCCGATCGCCGGATCGACGACCATCTCTTCAGCTGGGTGCCGGTCGCGGGCTTCCAGGCCAATGCGAACTTCCTCATTGACCCGCTGTCGATCTGCTTCGTGTTGCTCATCACGGGGGTCGGCTCGCTGATTCACATCTATTCGATCGGCTACATGGCCAACGATCCGGAGCGCCGGCGTTTCTTCGCCTACCTCAACTTCTTCGTCGCAGCCATGCTGTTGCTGGTGCTCGGCGATAACTTTGTGGCTCTGTACGTCGGTTGGGAAGGCGTCGGCGTCGCGTCGTACCTGCTGATCGGCTTCTGGTCGTACAAGCCATCGGCAGCGACCGCCGCGAAGAAGGCGTTCGTGGTGAACCGGATCGGTGACTTCGGTCTCTCGATCGCCATCATGGTGATGTTCGCGACGTTCGGCAGCTTCAGCTTCGCCAGCGTTGCCGCCGGCGCGCCGCACGCGTCGAAGGCGACGATGACGGCCATCGGGCTGCTGCTGCTGTTGGGTGCATGTGGCAAGTCTGCCCAGGTGCCGCTGCAGTCGTGGCTCGGTGACGCGATGGAAGGCCCGACGCCGGTTTCTGCGCTGATCCATGCCGCGACCATGGTTACGGCAGGCGTCTACTTGATCGCGCGGTCGAACTTCATCTTCGACGTGTCGCCAAACGCGAGGCTGGCGGTGGCGATCGTCGGTACCGTCACGCTCGTCTTTGGTGCGATCGTCGGTTGCGCGAAGGACGACATCAAGAAGGCGCTAGCTGCGTCCACGATGAGCCAGATCGGCTACATGATGCTGGCGGTCGGTCTCGGCCCCGCCGGCTACGCGTTTGGGATCGCTCACTTGCTCACGCACGGCTTCTTCAAGGCGGGTCTGTTCCTTGGCGCGGGGTCGGTCATGCATGGCATGAACGACGAGGTCGATATGCGCCGCTACGGCGGGCTGCGCAAGTACATGCCGTTCACCTTCATCACCTTCGGACTTGGCTATCTGGCGATCATCGGCTTCCCAGGACTTGCCGGCTGGTTCACGAAGGACGCCATCATCGAGGCTGCGTTCCACAAGGGCGGCACGTCAGGTGCGATCTTCGGCGCCTGCGCGCTGGCCGCAGCTGGCCTGACCGCTTTCTACATGACGCGCGTGATGTTGATGACGTTCTTCGGTGAGAAGCGGTGGGCGAACGACGCGCACCCGCACGAGTCGCCCAGTGTGATGGTCGTGCCGATGTGGATCCTGGCTATCGGCTCGGTCGGCGGCGGGTACGCGCTGATCCTCAGCGGTCGGCTTGCGAAGTTCCTTGCCGTTGTCGTGCCGCGGCCGGCCGACATCGCATTCAAGCCCATCGGCGTGATCGGTCTGGGCACTGCCGCGACCGTCCTGGTCGGCGTTGTCGGTGCCTGGTACATATACGGCCGACGTCCGGTTCCTGTCGTGGCACCGGTCGGCACCCCGCTCACGGTCGCCGCTCGACACGACTTGCTTGCCGACGCCTTCAACGAATCCGTCTTCATGCGTCCTGGCCAGTACCTGACGCGGCTGCTGGTCTACTTCGACAACCGCGGCATTGATGGCTTTGTGAATGGCTTCGCAGCGTTCGTCGGCGGGACATCGAGTCGCTTCCGCCGTTTCCAAACCGGATTCGTGCGGTCGTACGCGCTGTCGATGTTCGGCGGCGTTGTGCTCGTACTCGCCACTCTCTTACTGGTCAGGGGCTGAGTCGCGATGAGTTTTCCCTGGCTCACAGTGATCGGCGTGATCCCGCTTGTCGGCGCGGGTGTGGTCGCGGCGATGCCGGCCACCAACGTGGTGCTGCTCAAGAAGGTCGCCCTCGGCGTCTCGCTGGTGACGCTCGCGATGACCATCGCTATGGCGACGCAGTATGCACCGCACGGCGCTCGCTTCCAGTTCAATCAGAGCACCAGCTGGATCCCCGCGTTCGGCATCCACTACTCGGTCGGGATCGACGGCATCGCGCTGGTACTTATCTTGATGACGGCTGTCTTATGGCCGGTCGTCATCCTCGCGTCGTGGCACGAATGCGAGACTACGAAGCGCACCGTGAAGACGTACCTCGGGCTCCTCGTGTCGATGGAGACGCTGCTGATAGGCGTGTTCGCCGCCACGGACGTCTTCTTGTTCTACGTGTTCTTCGAAGCGATGCTCATCCCGATGTACTTCATCATCGGCGCCGCTGGTACGCCGCGATCTTCCTACGCCGCGCTGAAGTTCTTGCTGTACAGCCTGTTCGGTGGGCTCATGATGCTCGCCGCGGTGATCGGGCTCTATGTTTTCGGCGGCCACACGTTCCTGTACTCGTCGCTGCAGCACATGCATCTGGGTGTGAATGACGAGCGGTGGCTGTTCCTCGGCTTCTTCGTCGCTTTCGCCGTCAAAGCACCGCTGTGGCCGTTCCACACCTGGCTTCCTGACGCGGCGGCCGAATCGCCGGTCGGCGGCACGGTGTTGCTCGTCGGCGTCCTCGACAAGGTAGGCACGTTCGGCTTCCTGCGCTACTGCCTAGACCTCTTCCCCAACGCCTCGCACTGGTTCACGCCCACGGTGCTGACGCTCGCGGTGATCGGGGTGTTGTACGGCGCCTTACAGGCGATCGGCCAGAAGGACATTCTCCGACTGCTGGCCTACGTGTCGGTTTCGCACTTCGGCCTGATCACGCTGGGAATCTTCGCGTTCACCAGCCAAGGTCAGACCGGGGCGACGCTGTACATGGTCAACCACGGCTTCTCAACCGGCGCGCTGCTGCTCGTCGTCGGCTTCATGATTTCGCGTCGCAAGTCGCGCGGTATCGACGACTTCGGCGGCATGCAGAAGGTCACGCCGATCCTTGCGGGCACCTTCCTGGTCGCGTGCTTGTCCGGGCTCGCGCTTCCGGGGTTGAGCACGTTTGTCAGCGAATTCCTGGTGCTCATCGGTACGTTCACCCGCTACAAGGTGGCCGCAACATTCGGCACGGCGGGCATCGTGTTGGCCGCGCTGTACATGTTGATCCTGTACCAGCGCACGATGACGGGCCCGGTCTCACCCGCCGTCGAAGGCAGCCATGATCTCTCGCTTCGCGAGAAGTGGGTCATTGCTCCGGTGGTGGCGATCATCGTCGTGCTCGGTTTCTACCCGCGGCCGGTTCTCGATGTGATCAACCCGGCTGTTAGCGCCACGCTGCATCAAACCGGCAACACAGACCCAGTGCCTCCCGTACCGGTCGCCGCTGTCGCGGCGACACCGTCGACATCTTCGGGAGGCTCAGGGTGAGCGCCGCCCTCTTGACGCAACTGGCGGTCTCGCACCTGACGTCCGGGCTTCAACCTGCCACGGCGACTCCAGATCCGCTCGCCATTCACTCGCCGAGCATCGAGTACAGGGCGCTCGCGCCGATGTTGGTCGTGTTCGGTGCGGCCACTGTCGGCGTCATCTTCGAGGCCTTCCTGCCACGGCGGCAGCGCGCATTCGCCCAGACGACGTTGGCGCTGCTCGGCCTCGTGACGGCGTTCGTGTTCGTTGTCATGAACGCCGGCATCGGCCACCTGCGGCGGATCGTCGTCGAGGGTGCGGTCGCGATGGACGGCCCCGCCCTGTTCATCCAGGGCACCATCCTTGCCGTCTCGATCGGTGGGCTGCTGCTCATCGCCGACCGCTCGTTTGACGATGACGGCGACTTCGTCGCACAGGCCGCCGACGTTCCGGGTTCGGCCGACGAGCGAGCCAGCCTGCGGGCCGGGTTCACGCACACTGAAGTTTTCCCGCTCGCCATGTTCGCGGTAGCCGGCATGTTGTTGTTCTCGTCGGCTGACGACCTCATCACGATGTTCGTCGCGCTTGAGGTACTTTCCTTGCCGCTCTACCTGCTTGTCGGTATGGCACGGCGCCGCCGGCTGCTTTCGCAGGAGGCCGCCGTCAAGTACTTCTTGCTTGGCGCGTTCTCTTCGGCGTTTTTTGTCTACGGCCTGGCGATGGTCTACGGCTTCGCCGACACGGTGCAGTTCTCCGGCATTGCCGACGCGCTCACCTCCTCGAGCAGGGGCGACTCCCTGATCCTGGTGGGTGTCGCGCTCATCGGAATTGCCTTGCTGTTCAAGCTTTCCGGTGCACCCTTCCACTGGTGGACACCCGACGTCTATCAAGGGGCACCGACGTCGGTTACCGCGTTTATGGCGGCGGGCACAAAGATCGCCGCATTCGGCGCGTTGCTGCGCGTATTCTTCGTTGCCTTCGGTGGTCTCAGCTGGGACTGGCGACCGGTCATGTGGGTCATTGCGATCATCACGATGTCGGTCGGAGCGATCGTTGGTGTTACCCAGACCGACGTCAAGCGCTTGCTCGCGTACTCGTCCATCGCCCACGCCGGCTTCATCCTTACCGCGGTCGCCGCGTTGGCCCCCGCCAGTGCACGCGACAGCCTGTCAGGAGTGGAGTTCTACCTCGTCGCGTACGGCTTCATGACCATCGGATCTTTCGCCATCGTGATGCTCGTCCGCGACGGTGATGGCGAGGCGAACCACCTGTCGCGATGGGTCGGCCTTGGCCGAAGATCGCCTCTGGTCGCCGGCATCTTTGCGTTCTTCTTGTTGGCACTCGCCGGGTTGCCCGGTACCAGCGGCCTGTGGGCGAAGGTGGCCGTGTTCAAGGCCGCCGGCGAGGGCGGCGCCTGGCCCTTGGTGGTCGTCGGGGTCGTGGCAAGTGCCATCACTGCCTACTACTACGTCCGCATCATCGTCCTGATGTTCTTCCAGGAGCCGCTCCCTGACGGCCCGACCGTGGTTCTGCCGCAGTTCTTCACCTCGACTGCGATCGGGCTCGGGCTTGCGGTTACCGTGGTGCTTGGCGTGGTCCCGCAGCCACTGCTCAACCTCGCCGGCAAGGCTGGGCTGTTCCTTAAGTAGGGGAGGTCTTCGGCGTGAGCGAAGGCCCGCTCGGTCTGGTCGTCCCCGACCCCGCCCTAGAGGCGGAGATCCGGGTCGGCATCGATGCGGTCGAAACGTTGTTGCGCGACGCGGTCAAGAGCGACTACCCGTTCGTGACCGAGACGTCGGGGCACCTCGTCGTTGCCGGCGGCAAGCGGTTCAGGCCGTTGCTGGTCTTGCTCGCTGCGCAGTTCGGCGATCCCGCGGCACCCGGCGTCCTGCCGGCTGCGGTCGTCGTTGAACTGACCCACCTTGCGACGCTCTACCACGACGACGTGATGGACGAAGCGCTCGTCCGGCGAGGCACGATCAGCGCGAATGCCCGGTGGTCGAACACCATCGCGATCCTCACCGGCGACTTCCTGTTTTCCCGAGCCTCCGATCTGCTTGCGGACCTTGGTCCCGAGGCAGTTCGCATTCAGGCCCGCACGTTCGAGCGACTCGTGCAGGGCCAGATCCGCGAGACGACAGGTCCAAACGATGGGGCCGATCCACTTGAGTACTACCTGCAGGTCGTCGCCGACAAGACAGGCTCGCTGATCGCGACGTCGGCGCGCTTCGGTGCAATGTTTTCTGGCGCCCCCGAGTCGGTGGTTGAGGTGATGATCCGCTTCGGCGAGCGCATCGGCGTCGCTTTCCAGCTGTCCGACGACCTGCTCGACGTGACGAGTGACGCGACCGGATTCGGCAAGACACCAGGCACCGATTTGCGCGAGGGTGTCGTCACGTTGCCGGTGTTGCATGCACGGCGGTCGATCGATCCCGCCGACGCCCGCCTGCTCGAACTGCTCGATGGCGACCTCACCGATGCGGGTCGGCACCGTGAGACTTTGGGTCTGCTTCGTTCGCACCCGGCAATCGAGGCTGCCCGCGCTGACCTCGACAGATGGGCAAGCGACGCGCGTTCGACGCTGGTGCCACTTCCCGAAGGCCCGGCCAAGCGTGCCCTTGAGTCACTATGCGATTTCGTGGTTGCCCGGACCCGCTAGGCCCCCGCTCGCCTAGCTTGTCGCCGTCCGTCCGCATGGCTTGAAATCTTCCCTACGCCCAGGGGATGACACCGCTTACAAACGGACTATCGTTCCGGTGCACAACCCCCGTCGACGAGAGGATCACCCGGGTGGTCACTGACGGAGCTGCATTGCTCGGCATCACGATCCGCGACGTCGCCCGTGAGGCAGGGGTGTCGACCGCGACCGTGTCACGAGCGCTGCGGGGCTTGCCGAACGTCGACCCGGTGACGCGTGAGCACGTCCGCCGGGTCGCCGATCGGCTCGACTACGTGATCTCACCCGCCGCGTCGAGGCTGGCGAGCGGCCGCGCCGGCAGCATCGCGGTCATCACCCCGTTCCTCGGCCGGTGGTACTTCTCCAAGGTGCTGAGCGGGGTCGAGCGGGTATTGCAACGCTCCGACCTCGACCTGCTGCTCTACAGCACGGGTGACCCGAGTGAGGAGCATCGGGTGCCGCCGCACCGCCGGCTGCGCCGCCGAGTCGACGGTGTGCTGGTGATCGGCTTGCCCGCAGACAGCCCCGACCTGCAGGAACTGTTCGAGTTGGACATGCCTGTGACGCTCATCGGCGCGCACAGCGTCGGCGTGTCCAGTGTGTCGATCGACGACGTCGAAGGCGGCCGCATGGCCAGCCAGCATCTGATCAACCTCGGGCACGAGCGCATCGGGCTGATTTCCGGCCGGCCGTTGCCCACTCCGTTCTTCCCTGAGAACGACCGGTTGGCGGGCTACCGGCAAGCGCTCGAAGCGTCGGGCCTCAGCGTCGAGGCGTCGCTGCAGGTGCCCGGGTACTTCACGATCGAGGGCGGCGAGCACGCGATGACCGCCCAGCTTGCCCAGCGGACACCGCCGACTGCTGTCTTCGCGATGTCCGACGAAATGGCCTTCGGGGCCCTGCGGGCACTGCGGCGCCACGGCATCCGTCCAGGTCTCGACATCGCGCTCGTCGGTTTCGACGGGCACGAGATGTGCGACATGTTGGACCTCACAACCGTCACGCAGCCCGCGGAGGAACTTGGCTCTGCCGCGGCCCGATGCCTCCTCGACCTGCTCGATGACCCCGCGCGCGAGCCCGAGGTGCTCCGGTTGCCGACCCAGCTGTGCGTGCGAGGTTCGACGACGCTGCACCGAACGGTCGCCTAGGGCACGTTCGGCACGCCGGCTGCCTTCGGCACGCCAGCTGCCCATTTGCTGGCAAAGTGTTGCCATTTCGAGATGATTCGTCATGGATGTGGCGATCGTCGCTGAGTAGGTTGAAGTCACTGCTCCATGCGGGTCCGGCAGTGCTTTTGGACTGCACCCGTCCTCGTTTGGCATTGGTCGGCACGGGCTCGGCAATGCGCTTTGGCGCTTGATCGTGGGAACGATGCCAAACCGTAACCGTATACATGGCCTTTTGTGCCCGTCACGCCTTGAACTCGTGCGCCAGGAGGGCCACGATGTCACCGTTTGCAGCCACGCGGGGTTTCTCCCGTGGGGCCCCTG
>DATCFU010000224.1:0-31502 GCA_036509315.1 Acidothermaceae bacterium | reverse complement strand
CACGTCGATGGTCACAGTCCCGCCCGACGGGCTAGCTACCCCGGCGAGTGGCTGCTGAGCCACGACCACGCCCGGTGCGACCGATGAAGACACCGATGACTCGTGGACAACGAAACCTGCTGCCCGAAGTGCGGACAACGCTTGACCAGCCGGCAACCGCAGCACGTCAGGCACCGTCGTAACCACCGACGTGGCGGCTGGCTGGGCTTGTTGCGTGCCTATCGCACCGTTGGGTGCGGTAACGGTCACGGTGATCGTTGCGAGTTGTGTCGGTGTCGGTGGGCAGCTACTGCGGCTGGTCGGATCGCATCCGAGTAGCAGTTCGATGGTGCCGCGGCCGGCCGCTTTGGAGATGACCACACCTGTGTCCTGGCTGTTGAACGTGCTGACCGTGGCGCCCGGATCGGGGCCTTGCAGGTCTCCGCTGGTACGAAACGTCAGCCGGCTGACGCACGGCCCGCTAGCTTGCAGATACATCAAGTCGTTGCCCGGCATGGTGGTCGCGTTCGCGCTTCCCGGCGCGACGGCCAGCGTCCGCTTGTCAGCGATGTCCTGATCGGTGGCGGTGACCGCCAGACCGGCACACGCCCCACTGGTCATCAACGGAACCGTCGCGGTAGTAGCGCTAGGTAGGCTCGCCGGGCCCGAGGGCTGGCTAGTGCCGACAGTCACGCTTCCCGGGCCTGACGTGTGCTGGGCCAGACCTGCCACCGCTGCGACGATCGCGATCACAGCTGCGGTGGCGCCGGCGACGGTCAGTCGGTTGCGGCGGCGAACCCGGCCGCGAAGCGACTCCAACATGGTGGGGCCGGGGTTGAGTCCAGACAGGGCCGGCCCGAGCCGGTCGTGGAAGGCGTCGCGGAGTTCGGCTTCGGTGATCATGGTGTGTGTCCCGTCTCGGCATCTACTTCTTGGTCGCTGTTCAGCACGTCGCGCAGCTTCGTCAGACCTCTGCTGGTGTTGGACTTCACGGTGCCCGGCGAGCACTCTAAGACGGCGGCGGTTTCCTCCACCGACAAGTCGTCCCAAAACCGCAACACCAAGGTCGCGCGCTGCTTGGCCGGCACCGAGCGCAGCGCGGACATCAGCTCGTCACGGTCGATCACCGTGTTCGCTGCATCGTCGCTGACAGGCTCGGTCGCATCGGTCAGAACCGATTCCACAACCCGACGCCTGGCGCGGCGATGACGATCGCGGGCAAGGTTCACCAAGGCTTTCCGCGCATACGCATCGGGATCAAGAATCCGACTCCAATGCTGGTGGGTTCGCCACAGTGCTTGCTGGAGGATGTCCTGGCCATGCTCGACATCACCCACCAAGAACACGGCGGTGCGCAGCAACGACGCAGACCGCGCCAGCACGAACGCCTCGAAATCGTGGTCCAGTCGGGTC
The DNA here is from genome assembly GCA_036509315.1 of Acidothermaceae bacterium. Classification (GTDB taxonomy): domain Bacteria; phylum Actinomycetota; class Actinomycetes; order Acidothermales; family Acidothermaceae; genus PALSA-607. The sequence goes on along the minus strand of DATCFU010000224.1, from coordinate 30,110 downwards.
CTCACACCCAGACAGACTCCACCTTCCGGGATTCGGTTGCGTTCCGTCTGCCAATGATTGGGGCCGGGCTTTGCTGCCTGGTGAGAGGGCGCCCGCGCGACGCGGTCCGACGCCAGCAACGCGATCATCTAATGGTTTGCAAGCCGGTTTTTTCAGGGCGGTGAGACTGGGCGGCGCGTTCGATGAAAGCCGCACTCCCCTCGGCGTTTGGTTTTGACGGCGAGATAGGCCCGGTTGGTTTGCCGGTGCCCGCAAGCGAACTTCGGCAGACGCCGACGGTAGGTCCAGCGAGCTGTGGCGTTGGACGATCAAGATCGTCTCGCAAGCGGCCCCATCACCGGACGCCTGCCCGGATGGGATCCTTATGCGGGCACGCGCGGCCAGCGGCGAGGGTCCGCTTGTCGGAGCTACGCCTGTCGTCTCTGCGGCTGTTCCACATTCGTCGACGACCGTTGTCGCGCACATGGCACGGCATGGCACGTCCGATACGCGGTCGCCGCGCCTTTGGTCGCTCCCTTACGGTGTACCGATGGCGTCGGTCAGGCAGATCCAGGTTACCTTCGACTGCGCAGAGCCCGTGCGCGTCGCGCGATTCTGGTGCGAGGTGTTGGGGTACGTCCTCGTCATACCGGAGGGCTTCGAGACTTGGGACGACTTTGATCGCTCGCAACCGCCTGACGATCAAGGTTCATGGTGTGCTGGCATTGATCCTTCGGGTGCGGCCCCACGATTGTTCTTCCAGCGCGTCCCTGAAGGCAAGGTCGTCAAGAATCGGCTGCATCTCGACGTACGAGTCGGTACAGGGCTCGTGGGCGACGAGCGCTTGGCCGCGCTCGAGGCCGAATGCAAACGGCTGCTTCCGCTAGGAGCGGTACGCGTGCGACTCCTCACTGCCGATGAGGAGAACGAGTCCTGCCTCGTGATGCAGGACGTTGAGGGCAACGAGTTCTGTCTCGATTGAGCCGAGTGGCCGCGATCTTGTCCCGCAGAATGTCGTGGATAGAGATCTGGCTTCTCACCGCCGGTCGGTTGCATCTGTGGGTACCGAATACCCGATCCGAGCTCATCGGTCCCTGACTCCGCCGCCTTGGCCATACCGGGATGATCGTGGGTTGTGGGTCTGCGCCTGATCCACCTGACCATCAGCCGGCTGTTCGGGTGTCTGCGGCTGTCGCGCCGTCCCGAGTCGTGGAGGTCGGCCGAGATCTGCTGCTACGTCACCAACGCACCGTGCTGCAGCGCCAAGTCAAGAGCCCGCCAAAGCTGAACTGGCGTCTGGTGAGCCAAGAGGGCAGGCTCAATCGCCGGATGGCCAGCCTCACCCTGTGATGACGATCTTGCCGAAGTGTCCATTGCGTTGGAGTCGCGTCAGGGCAGTCGCAATCTCACTGCGCGGGAAAGTCGAATCGATGACGGGCTTGATGTCGTATTGGTCGATGAAGCGGGTCATCTCCTCGAACATGTCGCGAGAACCAGTCTCGATGCCGTGCAGGGTGACATTCTTGGTGACGAATTCGTAGGTATTGATGCGGGCTGCAGTCCCGGCGATCAGGCCGATGAAGCTGATCGTCCCACCGATCTTGACCGCGGAAAGGGAATTGTTGAGGTTGTCGCCGCCGACGGTCTCGATGACGTGATTCACGCCATCGCCGCCGGACCACTCCAGAACCTGCTCGGCTACATCGGGGTATTCACGGTAGTTGACGGTGGCCGATGCCCCGAGCTTCCGAGCCTTGGCAAGCTTCTCGTCGCTGCTGGAGGTAATGACGACCTGCGCGCCGAGCGCGACAGCGAACTGCAACGCGAACAACGCGACGCCACCGGTGCCGTGGATCAGGACATTGTCGCCCTCGCCGATGCGGCTGCGGCGACCGACCGCGTGCCAGGCCGTGACGGCCGCGACCGGCAGAGTCGCAGCGTGCTCGTCGCTGAGACTTCTCGGACTTGACGCCGCGTCCTCCTGGTCGACGAGCACATAGTCCGCGAGCACCCCTGGGCTCGTCGGACCACCGGTCGGGGACACGTAGGTTTCACGCGTCAAGGGGCCGAGGCGCCACTTCGGCAGGAACATCGCCGATACCCGATCGCCGACGGCGAATCGGGTGACCTTCGGCCCGGTCGCGACCACCATCCCCACGCCGTCAGAGATCGGGACGACATCAGCCTGCGGGCGCCAGCCACCGACCCCCTCGATGACCAGGAGGTCTCGGTAGTTCAACGAGTACGCCACCATCTTGAGCAGGATCTGGGTGCGATGCGGGACTGGGACCGGAACGGTGTCGCAGCGAAGCTTGTCGATACCGTCGCCGCGCGTCGTCCACGCACTCATGACCGCTTCGGAACGCCGATCGTGGTCGATCGGCTGAGGGTCATCGCGATTGTTCATGCAGTCCTCCCAATCGACCAGGGTGATCGCGCGGTCTGGGGGAGCCGAGGAGTTGTACTGAGATGTCGTTCGCTTCCGCCGCCGACGCAGTCGAGAGCGGCGATGACGCTGGTCGGCGCGAGCGCGCGGGTGCGCTCAGCCAAATCCCGGTCCGTAGCTCACCGGCGTGGCGCCGAGGTCGCGCAGGTAGGCATGGTCGGTTTGTTGGCGGTGCCGATTACGCCCGCGCCACGGGTGATTGCGAGTTGGACGGCGAATGATCCGCCGCCGCCGGCTGCGGCGTGGATCAGCAGGTGGTCGCGTTGGGTGATCTTCAGGGCGTCAAGTGCGGTGTCGGCGGTTTGTCCGCTGGCGGATAGGACTCCGGCTTCAACCCATGGCATGGTCGGTCGCTTGTGCACGGTCTGTGCGGTGCGGGTGACTAGGGTGTCGGGGTAACCGACGGCGTCGACGAAGGTGATGACCTCGTCCCGGACTGCGAAGCCGGTTACCTCGGCGCCCCCGGCGTCGACTACGCCAGCGGCGTCGTTTCCCATTCGTGCGGGGAACATTGCCGGCTGATACTGCGCGAAGACGCCCCGTCGGTAGCTGGCGCCGAACGGTTGGACGCCGGCGGCCCCGACGCGCAGTTCGGTGCCTGCAGGTGTGGGGTCGTCGACGTCGACGACGTGCAGCACCTCCGGCGGTCCGTACTCGGTGAATACCACGACCTTGGCCAATGTTTTGGTCCCTCCGGCTCGCGAGAAGCTCTTGTGCTTGGTTGTGAATACCCGCTGATGCGCAGCGTCACGTCACCGTGGCGAGTCCGGCTGAGGTGAGCAGGTAAGCGGTGTGGTTGAGGCTCGGGTCGGTGGCAAGGTCGATGATCGCTTTGCCGACCTGCTCGGGGGTGAGGGCCGGGCCGAATCGTTGGAGTGCGGTTGCCAGGTCCAGGCCCTGACGCGTGGCGTAGGCAGCGACGGCGGTTGCGCCGAGGTCTGTTGCGGGCGTCATTTGCGGGAGAACGGCGGTGAACTTGATGCCGAGGTCGCCTCGTTCGGATTCGCTGGCGGCGTAGGAGGTGATGAACCGGATCGCGGCCCTAGCCCCGGCGTACCCGCCGCTAAGCGGAGAGCCGGCGATCGCGGCGCCGCTCGAAAACGCGACGACGGTGCTGCCAGGTGGCAGCGGCCGGAGCAGTGCTTCGCGGGTCCAGTTGAACACGTGCTGCACGTCGACGTGCCAATTGCGGCTGAACGTCGCCCAGGTGTGCTGGTGGATCGGACGGGCCAGCGGGCTTGCACCGGCGTTCAGGATTAAGGTTCGCGGCCGGTATGCGTCGATTAGCTGACCGGCGGCGACCGGGTCGGCCGCGTCAGCGACCACTGGGGTAAACAAATCGCCGATCTCGGACTGCACGTGCTCCAGTTGGGAACGGTCCTGCGCGACGCCGATGACCTGAACGCCGGCGTGCACGAGCGCGGCAGCCACGCCTCGCCCGAAACCTCTGCTGGCTCCGGTGACGATGGCCGTGCTTCCCGACAGATGAGACACCTAATCTCCTTGGACCTCGTTCGTTGTCCGGCACCTTTCTTCGGGGTACCGCAGGCCTTTGTGGCCCTTCGCTCATACAGATCCGCGAGCAGACCGAAACTCATCGCGGTGCTTTTCGGTGGACCGCGGATCTGCATCGATGCCGGCGGCATCCTCGGTCTCGCCTCACTGCGCGCCGAAGAGCGCTTGCCGACGCAGGTCGCAGTCCCTGCCGCTGCGATGCACGACGGCTGATCCTGGCGTTTGCAGCTGAACGTGGCGATCAGGTTCCTGTGCGCTGGTAAGGACCAGCACGTGGAACCCGACGGCGCGCTTCGCTTCCGCGCCGACCTGATCGAGCGCGATCGCCTCGCCGCGGACCGGATAGACGTGCAGCTCTACCCTGGGCTGTCCCACCTCGACGGGGCGCTCAGCGACGAACTCTGTGCCGGGGCGCCCGACTGGCTCGCCGGGCCGCGACGGCAGGATCCGTCGCGGGAAGACTTCCTGGAGCGCTAGCGCTCCAGGATCGGCCGGACCTCGACGGCGCCGCCAAAACGGGCTGCCGGGATCCGCGCGGCCAGCGCGATCGCCTCATCGAGGTTGTCGACCTCGAACATGTAGTAGGCGCCGAACACCTGCTCCTGCTCGGTGTCGGCGTACGGGCCATCAGAAAGCAGTGTCTTGCCGTCGTGCACGCGCACCGTCGTGGCGGTATCGGCGGGCTGGAGCTGCGCGCTGCCGCGAGCACGCGGATCCGCCGCCAGCGCTTGGTACTCGGCGACCATGGCCTTTTGCTCGGGCTCGGACAGCACCTCGTAGTAGCCGGGCGTGTAGTGGAGCAACATCGCGTACTTCACGGGGAACCTCCTAGGTGGCGCGTGGTGTTCTAGCACTCGCTGGTACAGATACGTACGCGAGCCGAAACTCATCGCGATGAGTTTTCGGTTCGGCGCGGATCTGTATTGGTGAGCGCAGGCACCAGGCATGCGCCACGGGCAGCCCAGGAGCCACCGATGTCGTCGTCGAGCGAGGAGCTAGCGCGGCTCACAGACGCCTTCCGCCCCGAACTGCTCGCCTATTGTTACCGCCTGCTCGGCTCGGTACACGACGCCGAGGACCAGGTCCAGGAGACCTTGGTCCGCGCCTTGTTCTCCTACGACGATTTCGAGGGCCGCTCGTCGCTGCGGACGTGGCTATACCGCATCGCCACCAACGCGTGTTTGCGCGCATTGGAAAACCGCAACCGCCGGCCGTTGCCCTCAGGCCTGGGCGCACCCACTGAGACCTTCGACGCGCGTTCGGCCTCCGCAGGGTCAGACATCGCGTGGCTGCAACCGATGCCGGACGCGCTCATCACGGCGGACACCGACGATCCCGCGGTCACCGCCGTGTCGCGCGCAAGCATGCGGCTCGCCCTCATAGCCGCCTTGCAGTACCTACCCCCACGCCAACGCGCCGTCCTGCTCCTGCGCGACGTGCTCGAGTGGCGTGCGGCCGAGGTCGCGGACCTTCTTGGTACCACCAGCGCCGCAGTCAACAGCACACTGCAACGCGCCCGCGCCCAATTGCAGCAGGTGTCACCGACCGAAGACGACATGCACGAACCAGCCGACGCCGGTCAACGCACATTGCTCGACCGGTACGCAGCCGCGTTCGAGAACGCGGACATCCCCGCGCTCATGGAACTGTTACACGCCGACGCCACGTTCGAGATGCCTCCGCAACCTATGTGGTTCGCCGGCCGCGATCGGATCATCGAGTTCCTCGCAACACGAGTGCTTCCCGAGCCAGGTCGCTTCCGGATGATGTCCACCGCGGCCAACGGTCAACCCGCACTAGTCGGCTACGGACGCGGTGACGATGGCCGCTACCGCGCGCATGCGGTGCAGGTGCTGACATTCGCCGGCTCGTCGATCGCACGAGTCGTCTCCTTCAACGATCCGCGCCTTGTCACAACATTCGGGTTTCCCCAGGTGCTGCCCGACTCCGCGCGGCAAGGATGAATAGCGCAGTCACGATGAACAACGACGTCAAGCTGCTCCAACGGGCGGGCGACTATGCGTTGAGCGCGATCGACACGGTTGATGTCGGACTCTTGTCGCTGCCAACACCATGCTCAGAGTGGGATCTGCGGATGTTGCTCGACCACGCGAGCGAATCGGTCGCTGCGCTGCACGAGGGCCTTGACAGCGGCCGCGTCGGACTGTTCTCGACCGTTCCCTATGACACCGCCGCGAATCCGGTGTTGGCTTTTCGTAGCTGCGTCACAAGATTGGTCGACGACTGGGCAGCGAGCAACGCAGTGGGCCTGGTCGCGGTCGCCGACTGCCTGATGCCTTTGTCACTCGCGGCCGGCGTCGCGGCGGTGGAGATCGCCGTGCATGGGTGGGACATCGCTCAGGCCACGGGCGTCCACCGACTGATCCCGGCAGCCCTGGCCGTGGATCTACTCGCGATCTCGGCTCTGCTGCTATCCGATGGCAACCGTCACCCGCTGTTCGCCCCACCCCTTCGCCCGCCCGCGCTAGGTGGGCCTAGCGAGAAGTTGCTCGCGTTCCTCGGCCGCCCGGCACTGGCGCATCCGGTATCCCACCGATCAGAAACGGACACATCGTGACCGGCATCGTCGCAACCGCAGAGATCGACATCACCGCACCCGCAACGCGAGTGTGGTCGGCACTCGTCGATCCCGCGCAGATCAAGACGTACATGTTCGGCTCGACAGTCGAGACCGACTGGCTTCCGGGAAGCGCCATCACCTGGTCGGGTGAGTACAACGGGCAGCCCTACGAAGATAAGGGCGAGATCATCGCGATCGACGCGCCTCGACGCCTCGAGCTAACCCACTTCTCTCCAATGTCCGGTGCCGAAGACGCGCCCGAGAACTATCACCGCCTGATCTACACACTGACGTCCGTCGAGGACGGCACCAACGTTCGACTGACCCAGGACAACAACCAGGACATGGATGCGGCCACCCATGTGAGCCAGAACTGGCAGACGATGCTGAAGGAACTCAAGCGCCACATTGAGGATCCTCGGTCGGCCGCTGCGGTTCTCACGAACACCTGAATGCAGACGTTCGTGCTGTCGATTTTCGCGGCGCCTTTTCGTCGTAGAGCTGAGTCCATTACGTAGCTGCGCGTATTCCACACCGACGTAGCAACATCATCGACCCCGGCCCGTGATTCAGGCCGACATCGGTTTGCGGGCACCCGCACTGTGACAGGAGTTGTTATGACCACGATCCATCGCTGGCGCGCTTTCGCGGTGCTGGCCGTCTCGTTCTTCATGACGATCATCGACCTGACCATCGTCAACGTCGCGTTGCCGACGATCGGCCGTAAGCTGCACTTCTCCGAGTCGAACCTGCAGTGGGTCGTCACGGCGTATGGGCTGACGTTCGGCGGGTTCTTGTTGCTGGGCGGCCGCGCCGCAGACCTGCTCGGCCGTCGCCGGGTTCTGATGATCGGTCTCGCTGTCTTCACTGCAGCGTCGCTCGCATGCGGGCTCGCGACCAGTGATGGGTTCTTGATCGCGATGCGCGGGATTCAGGGTTTGGGCGCGGCGATCGTGTTACCGGCGGCACTGTCGATCGTGATGAGCATGTTCGAGGAAGGCGCAGAGCGGAACAAGGCGCTGGGCATCTGGGGCGGCATCGGCGCTGCCGGCGCGACCGTTGGTGTCATCGCCGGTGGTCTGCTGACGCGTTACGTCGGCTGGGAGTACATCTTCTTCCTCAATGTGCCGATAGGCAGCGCGGCACTCGCGCTCGCGCCGCGGATCGTTCCGGAAAGCCGGTTGGAAACGACGCGCCGCCGCTACGACCCCTTCGGCGCGCTCACCGTCACCGGTGGCCTGTTGCTGTTGGTGTATACGATCTCGCAAGCACCGCAAGCCGGTTGGGGATCGGCGCGCACGGTGGTCTCGTTCATATTGACCGCTGCACTACTGGCCGCGTTCCTGGTCCTGGAGACCCGCGTCGAGGCGCCGCTCATGCCGTTGCGGATCTTTCGGATCAAGACGCTCGCTGGAGCCAATGCCGTGGGGTTTTTGTTGGGTGGCAGTTTCTTCGCGTTCATCTTCATCGGCACCCTTTACATGCAGCAGGTGCTTGGGTATTCCGCCCTGAAGACCGGGCTGGCGTGGCTGGCCGCTTCCTTGACGTCGGTGGCGTTCGCGGGGCTTGCCCAGCTACTTGTCACCCGCGGTTCAGCGAAGGCGGTGATGGCGTTCGGCATGGCGCTGATCGGTGGCGGCATCCTGTGGGCGACACAGGTTCCGGTGCACGGGCACTTTTGGCAGAACCTGGCCGGACCGTTCGTGATTACCGGCATCGGCACGGCGTTCGCGTTCATCCCTGTGTCGATCGCCGCACTCGCGGGCATCGACGACCATGAGGCGGGGCTGGCTGCCGGTCTGTTAAACACCTCCCAGCAACTCGGGGGAGCCCTCGCGGTGGCGATCGCTTCCAGTGTCGTTGCCAGCCGCTACAAGGTCCTGTTTCACGGTGGCAGTTCGGCACCCGCGGCGCTGACTGGTGGGTTCCAGTACGCGCTATGGGTGTGCGCCTTAATCGGGCTGGCTGCCGTTCCGGTGACGTTCCTACTGATTCGTCGTGGCGAGCTCGCGAAAGCCGTCGCTCGCACGACAGTTACAACTCCGGTGCTTGTCCCCGACTGACAAGTGGCGTAATCCTGCGCCGCTGCGAAGGAGGTCCTGGAACCCTGCGCCGGTTTTGGTACCCGCCGCCAACGTCTTGCTTGCCACTGATGCAACTCCTCTGGCGCGACCGATGGCGGTCCGAGAGGAGTACAAGCGCCGGGCTGTTCTTACGGACGATCTGCGCTTCGGCCACGCCACGGGGTCGATGGCGCGACCACAACACGCAGATCATTGGAGAAGGCAATGCGCAGACTGATCGAATCGACACTGGTCTCACTCGACGGCGTGACCGAAGGACCGGAACGGTGGGCGAACTTCGATGCCGAGGACACGTCGTTTGCTCTCGACCAGTTAGCTGACTTCGGCGCGTTCATTATGGGCCGCGTAACCTACGAAGACTTCTTCGCGAACTGGGGACAGACCAGTGGCAGCCCTTACATCGACACGATGAATGCCACTGCCCAAGTACGTCGCAGCCACGAAGCTGACGGAGACTGCCTGGAACGCCACTCTCCTCGAACCGGACACAGCAAGCGCACTCGCCCGACTGAAAGCTGAACCCGGCAAAGACTTCCTCAAGTACGGGACAAGCCGGCTCGACCAGCCCGGATTCAACGACGGCGGTCGGCCCTGTGAATCAGCCGTCCGCGCAACCGCCCGGTCGGCCGCGTAGGTTGCGAACCTCGCTCGCGCGGCGGCTTAGACGACGAGTGGTCGGCGGGTTCCGGGTGGTCGGCGCAACCGGACAAGCGGAGGCTGTAGTCGGTGTCGCGGCTGTCGTGGACGCCGCGCCCGAAGGCTGCCGCTATCCCGGTAACGACAAGCGCGCCAAGCAAAAGAGCAGGGATCCACATGGCCCGTCCAGCAGAAGTGTCAGTCCAAGAGCTGTGATCAGTGACCAGCTTTGTTGCGACGCGTGGGTGGTTCGACGGCGACGGCCTTGGAGAACGTGTAGTGGAATGTCCCGCCGGTGTCGGCGGTCCGGGCCAGGTCGGCGATGCCCTGGTCCCAGTCGGTCGGGTTGGTGAGACCGGCGGCTAGTGCCTCGTCGCGGATCGCTTCGATCATTGCAATGAAAGTGTTGCGGGTGAAGCCTTCGACCAACGCGGGCCGGGTCTGGTCGGCGTAGATCGTTCGCGGCCGAACCACGACGGCGTCGAATCCGGCGTCCGTGAGCAGCGGCTGGAGCTGTCGACCTAGCAGCGCGCTGCCGCCGGCCGCCGATTGGAGCTTGACCAGGCAATCGATGGCTGCTCGCGCGTAGGGGCTGTCGGGGTGGAAGTACGCCGAGCCGTGGTCTCCCTCGATCACGGTGATGGTTCCCCCCGGCCGCAATACGCGCCGCAGGAGCTGCAGCGCGCGGTGCGGGTCCGGTAGGTGCTCCAAGACGAAGCAGACGAACAGGTGGTCAAATTCGGCGTCGGCGAATGGCAGGTCGAACAGGTCGGCACGATGCCATTCCACGTTTGCTTGCGGAGTGTGGGTCGCGACGCGGGCCTGCGCGAGCGCGAGCGAACTCTCGGAGAGGTCGACAGCGACGATGTGCGCCCCCTGGCTCGCCGTCACTAGGTGCAAGGTCTGAGCACCCACTCCGCAGCCGACTTCGAGTACCCGGCTGCCGGCAGGATAGGCGGTATCGAAATGCAATGCGTCCGCAAGCGTGTCCGCCTGGTCGGCCAACCTGCGCGCCTCGCGCTTTGAGTACCCGTGCACGTATCCGGGGGACGTCGCCATGGCTCCACTTTGCTGGCACAATGGCTCGGTGAGTAGATCCAAAGACAGCAATGTTGACGGGTCCAAACAGGGTGCCGATTTCCTCCAGCTGAGCGTCGGCGATGCCCCTGCGGGTGGCATTTCGGAGTGGTTGGCTCGCCAGCTTCGACTTGCGATCGCCGACGGCCGACTGTCGGTGGGGAGCCGGCTGCCGGCTACCCGGGTACTGGCTGCCGAGCTGCGAGTCTCCCGGGGTGTAGTCACTGAGGCCTATCAGCGTCTGATCGAAGACGGGCACGTCGTAGGCCGCGGTCGAGCGGGCACCATCGTCGTTGCAACACCGCTGCTGGCGCCGGTTTTGGCGCGACAAGCAGTCCTGTCGAGTCCGCCGACAGCAAGTGGCGTGTTCGCCGGCGAGCCCGGCGTTGACATCTTTGACTTGTTACGAGCAGTGCCGGCGCGAATCGATTTCACGCCCGGCGTGCCCGACCTCGCTGCGTTTCCGCGACCCGGGTGGCTGCGAGCTGAACGCGCAGTCCTGAATTCGATGTCGGCGTCTGCGCTTGGATATGGCGATCCGCAGGGGGCGCGCGCGTTGCGTATTGCGGTGGCTAACTGGCTGGCGCGCAATCGCGGGATCAGGGTGGACTCGAGCGAGGTGCTCATTGTCGCTGGCGTCGCTCAAGCTCTCGTCCTGCTTTCACAGGTGTTGCGTGACGACGGGATCCTTGAGGTCGCGGTCGAGGACCCCGGCTCCCTCGGAACCCGACAGCAGTTGCGCAACGGCGACCTCGCCACGCCGCCGGTCTCGGTCGACTCCGAAGGGATTCGGGTCGACGAGCTACGTGACAGCGGTGTTCGCGCGGTGCTGCTGACCCCCGCGCACCAGTTCCCGACAGGCGTCGTCCTCGATGGCGAGAGACGTCGTGAGCTGATGCGGTGGGCGAGCGATGGCGGTCTGATCATCGAGGACGACTACGACGCCGAACACCGCTACGACCGGCCTCCGGTTCCCGCTTTGCGGTCGATGCTCGCAGAGCACGTCTGCTACGCCGGTAGCGTCTCCAAGCTGCTCGCTCCGGCACTGCGAGTCGGCTGGGTCGTCGCGCCACGCAGGTACCACGACGCGCTTGTCGCGGCGAAGCGAAATGCGGATCTCGGGAACGCCCTGCTGCCGCAACTGGTCTTGGCGCAGCTGATGGAGTCGGGGGGGCTAGAACGCCAGCTCCGGTTCCTCCGCGGACGCCACCGCCGACGCCGAGACGCGATGGTCGCCGCGATCCAGGCGCACCTTCCGGAAGCCGTCGTGCACGGCGCGGCAGCTGGGCTGCATCTGATGATCACGTTCAACGCCACATTCGCGGACGCCGATCTCGCGGCCGCCTCGCTCGCGCGCGGCGTGAAAGTACAGCCATTGTCATGGCATTGCCAACGCCCGAGTCAACCCGGCCTCGTCCTCGGCTACGCCGCACGCACCCCTAGCGAAATCAGCCACGGCGTAGCAACCCTCGGCGACGTCCTAAAGCGTCTGGTGAGACGGCACTGATCACGGCGATGATCACGGCGTCGATCGGAACCGATCGGCCGGGCAGGATAAATCACCGATTGCGCCGCGTTGACGAAACATTCTCAGATCATCCGAGGCGAAATCGGCCTCGGTGATCAGGCCATCGGCAACCCGATACATGGCGACAATCGGGTAATCGACGCGTCTACCGGTCCGCGCTGCTCATCCTTCGTTGGAGGACAGCGCTTTGGCGATCTCCCAGATGTTGCCCGCGGGATCACGAAACGATGCCGTTCGCTGTCCCCAGACTCGATCCATGGGGCCGTTCAGCAGGCTGACGCCCCGATCTTTCAGCTCGGCGCACGCCGCGTCGACATCGTCTACCCACATGGTGAGTTGGAAGCGGGCGTCGGTACCCGCTCCCCCCACCGGAGCAGGGGCGATCAGGCCCACCGCGGCTGGCGACTCCAGCAGATTAACCATAGTGCTGCCGAAGTCGAAGATCGCGCACCGCGGATCCTCGAAGACCAATGGCTTGGCGAAGACGTCGACGTAAAAGGATCTGGTGACTTGGAGGTCTTCGACGAACAACGTCAAGCAGCCGATCGTTTTGGAATCCGCGAACACTGGAGATCTCCTTCGATTTGTGCCGGACGCCACCGATGTGGTGTCTGGTAGGACGACGAGCGGGCATCGGCCCGGATCGACAAACTCCGAAAAGAAGCTCGGGCGAGGATGCGCCGGTGGCCGGGAGACGCTCAATCGTTGAGGTCGGTGTGCACGGCCAGCGGCGCACGAAGCCTTGGTCGCGCGTGTGCCGCCGGCCCCGCCTTGCTGGCAAGGTCTAGCCGATGAGGCCGGCTTCGACCTCCGGGATCGCCATTTCCTCCAGGATGGTGATGCTGCAGGAGTCCGCCCACTGCAAGTGGTGGTGTTCGCCGACGAGCGACAGTGCGGCGTCCATGTTGTCGGCTTGCAGGATTGTCATGCCAATGATGTCGGTGGCAGCGTCTGTGGTGCCGCTGGGGTTGATTGCCTTGGCGTTACCGAGGGGCGCTCCGGGGTCGATCAAGGACGGCCCGAGCTGGGCGAACCACTCGATCCACAACTGGGCGCCGGCTTGTGCCTGTTCGGGGGTAGCGGTCGCGAAGCGGGCGGCGACGTCTTGGGGTGCGTGGTAGAGCGCGATGAACCGGGGCATGGTTTCTCTTTCAGTGGTCGCGGATGTGGTTACGGGGTGTCGTGTTCGAGGAGGCTGGCTTCGAGCGCGCGGGCTACTTGGTTGAGTCCTCGGCTAAGACGACGCAATTTGGCCTCGCTGAGCTGTTCGACGATTGGCGCGAACCACTTCACTTGTTCGTTGTAGATCGCCGTCAGGACTTTCTTGCCGCGAGGCGTGAGTGACGCGAGCTTGGTTCGGCGATCGGTGGGGTGCGCGCCGTAGTCGATGAGCCCCTCGTTGTGCAGGATGTCGGCGATCCGTTGCACGCTTTGTGGCGCCCGCCCCATGTTCGCTGCCATGTGCGCGACGGTCTGCGGTTCGAAGGCGCGACCGAGTACATGCCAGCGCGCCGCGCTTTGTCCCTGCGGGCGCGCGATGGCTTCGCCGGCTTTGTTGATCAGGCCGTTGACGTCGAAGATCGCACGGACCAACTCGCTCCACGCGTCCCCGGGAACCGCGTCTTCGCTCACCCAAGTACTCTGGCATGATTAACAGCATGCTGTCAATCATATCTGGTCGGTTCGTCGTGCGACTGGTGACTTCCGGTGCTGTTGCGGATGGTGGTTGCGACGGTTGACGGTGCCTCCTCGGGCAGCCAGTGGCCGCCGTGCAGCAGCAGTACTTGCATATCCGGTACCTGTTGTGGTGCTGGTACCGCGCATCTTTTCGAGAGGGCGAAGTCGTGCGTCGAGCAGAGCGCCAGTGTGGGCATCGACAGGGCGGCGCCTCGCCACCGACCGAGAATTCTTGCTGGGATGTCTTGGCAGACGAAGCGCCAGTGCAGTTGTTGTCCGGCTCTCGCGCGCGCGGGCTCGCGGGTCGGCTCAACGTAGATCGCGAGCTCGGACGGCGGGAGGTGCGGTCGTCCGCGCCGCAGCAGCCATCGGGTCAATCCGGGCCAGTGCTGCAGGATCCAGCTCCCGAGCACCGGATATTCCAGCAGGGCCGTGTACCAAGCGCGCCACATCTGAGGCAGCATTCGCGAAAGCGGTACCCATGGGTGCGGGGTATTGATTGCGGTCAGGCTGGTGATGCGGGCAGGTGCTTTGAGTGCGACGTGGAACGCCAGCCAGCCGCCCCACTGGTGTCCGGCCAGGTGAACCGTCGGCAGCTGAAGTTCATCGAGGAGGGCGAGCACGTCCGCGACTCGGGTCGCCGTGTCGTAGCCTCGCCGCGGCGCGTCGGAGGTTCCCGCACCGCGCAGATCCACGGCATACACCCGGTGATCGCTGGCGAGCTGGGCCATCACATGCCGCCAGGCATGCGCGTGCTGGGGGAAACCGTGCAGCAGCATGACCGCGGGCCCCACGGTGCCCGCGTGAACGACGTGGAAACGGATTCCGTTGGCCGTGACGAATTGGTGCGCGACCTTCGCTGGTGGAGTCATGCCCTTCTAGAGTCGTCGCGGACCGCTTTCGTTCGCGGGTTCTTTCTTGGTGACCAGCGGGAACCTGTCGCCCATCTGCTCCCTCTAGTGCAGTGAGGAGTTGAGCGGGCGTGTCCGTGTCGGGCGAGGCTGAGTTATTGGTCCGTGCCGCGCAGCTCGGCGACGCGTTGGCGCTGGCCGAGTTACTCGACCTGATCGCTCCCGCAGTAACGCGCTGGTGCGCGCCGATCGCGCTCCAGGATGCGCAGGACGCCGCACAGGAGGCACTTATTTCCATCTTGCGAAACCTGCACAGCCTGCGCGACCCTGCGGCGATCTACGGGTGGGCCCGGACGGTGGCCGTGCGCGAGGCGGTTCGCGTCGCGCGCAGCGCCCGACGCGAACTCCCGACCCTTCTTCCGGACGGCGCCGCAGCTGACGGTGCGCAGCTGGGCGTAGAAATCCGTGACGTCCTCGCGCGTCTCGACCCCGAACAGCGCGCGGTGTTGATGCTGCGAGACGTCGAAGGACTCGACGAACACACCGCGGCCATGGTCCTCTCGGTTCCCCAAGGAACGGTGAAGTCGCGGCTCTTTCGCGCGCGGCGCAAGTTCCGGACGGAGTGGCAGTTATGACCTGGCCAGATACGGAGCTCGATCCGGTAAGGCGCCTGCACGTGCTCGCCGCCGCGATGCCCGGCGTCAGCGTCGAGCAGACCACCCTGGACGCCCCGTTCGACTTTGTCTGGGGACTGCTCAGTGACCTAGAGGCCGAGCTCCCGCGGATCGTGCGCGATGTGCGGTCGCTGACCATCACCCGACGCACGCCCGAGATGCCGAACGGCGACCGAAGGCTGGCAGGTGAGCGACTCGAGGCTTACGCCCGCGGCTACGGCGGTCTGCGTGCCCGTTTCGACATCGTGCTCCGGCCCGGTTGGTGCGTCATGCGCAGCCGCTTCCTCGTCGGTGGCATGGCGGCTGCGCCGGACGGTGAGCGGACTGTATTCGCGTTCCTTGGCGGGATGCGGGTCCCCGGACAGGTGCTTGCGGCTCCGTTGTTGAGCGCCATCGCAGGCCGGCTGACACCGGGGGTTCTTCGTCACATAGCTGACCGGGTGCAGGAAACCCGGCGTGCCAGCCGGTCATAGTGACAGAAGCGCGGCACCCCACTCGCCGCCGCCGCGTTGGTTCCTGCTCGACGACGCAACCGGAGCGGGCTAGCGAAGGGCGTTGTGCTCGGCCGCCACAAGTTGATGTCGAACTCGTTGCCGTCGGGATCGGTCATGGCCACCCCATAGTGATCAAGACCCGGTTCGGTCCCGACCCGAATGATCGCCGCGCCGAGACCACGTCTGTGTGTCGTTAGTTGTCGAGGCCCGTCAGGTCGAACCCGCGGAGGCGCCCCGTGTCGACGATTGCGTCGATCGTCACGATCTTGCCGCGCGAGACGGTGAAGCCCATCACGGCGACGAGATGCCCAGCCACTGTCACGATCACACCGGCGGCTCCGTTGACCAGGACCGGCCGCTTCGGTATGGAGGACTGCGCGATTCCAAGCGTCCCGCCGGCCACAGCGGCCGCGCCGCGCAGCACCACGGAAGCATCCGGGCGTGCTATTCCGCCGTCGCATCGCAGCACAACATCGGGGTCGAGGACGGCCACGAGCGCGTCGAGATCACCACAGTGCGCGGCGGCGAAGAAGGCGTCCACAACCTCGCGCTGACGGCCGATATCAGGGTCGGGGGCCTGGAGGTCGGCGTCTCGTACCCGGCGCCGAGCCCGGCTGGCGAGCTGCCTGGTCGTGGCGGGGGTGCGCCCCACCATCGGAGCGATCTCGTTGAACGTCAGGTCGAACATGTCGTGTAGCACGAGCGCCACCCGCTCGGCTGGGGCCAGCGTGTCCAGCACCACTTGCAGCGCGAGGCCGACCGAGTCGGCCAGTAAGACCACGTCCTCGGGGTTGGCCGCGTCAATGCGGCTGATGATCGGGTCGGGCACGTGCACCCCCATGGGTTCTTCGCGGCGCGCGTTGCGCGAGCGCAGCGTGTTGAGGCAGACCCGGACGAGGATGGTCGTCAGCCAGGCGTCGAGGTTCTCGATATCGCTGGTGTTGGACTGGCTCAGGCGCAACCAGGCGTCCTGGACGGCGTCGTCGGCCTCGGCCAGCGAACCGAGCATCCGGTAACCCACCGCGCGCAGGCGGATCCGATTCTTCTCGAAGCCCTCCGCAAGCCAATCGGACTCGGTCATCGGTCACACTCTCCCTCCGCGCCGTGTCATAGATACGACACCTCAAATCGGTTCGATGTGACAAGGAGACGGCGATGGAGCCACCGATGGCCAGTTCGGCGCTGTGCAACTTTGAGGCCATCGCTGACCGGTTCGAAATCGAGGCGCTGCGCGGCGAGTTCACGGACGCGTTGATGATGCGCGACTACGACCGCCTCGCGGGGCTTTTCACCCAGGACGGTGTGGTGCGGATGCCGCACCTCAACGCGGAGGTTGTCAGCCGGACGGCGATCCGCGCGGCGGTGGAGCGGCTGCAGGGCCTGTGTGAGTACTTCGTGCAGACCACGCACGCGGGCACGATCCAGCTTGCCGGCGATGTCGCGTCGGGTCGCACGTACATGTCAGAGCTGGGGCGCCTGGGGGATGGCAGCTCGCACCTGAACTACGCGGTGTACCACGACCGCTACCAGCGCACCCCTGATGGCTGGAAGTTCACGGAGCGCGTGTATGAGATCAAGTACGTCGACACCACCCCGCTAGCCGGCTCCGCGCCACCCACCGCGGGCGTCGCCGATCAACCCGCCGACCCAGAAAAAGTCTTCGACGAAGAAAGCGGGTCACGGTGGCTTCACAGCGTTTGCCAGGCACGTGGGCTCGCAGTCACGAAGATGAAAGGAACGCCTGATGACGTCGCCAAATAAGCTGGCCGCACCAGGGCTGCGCGCCCTTCTGAGGGGCGGAGCACTAAGTGGGGAGTGGGAGCTGGACTCGCGCAGATCCAGCATCGCACTGAAGCATCGAAGCTTAGGGGGAATGGTGCGGGTGAACGGTGCCTTCGGCCAGGTTGACGGGAGCGGCACCGTCTCCCCGGAAGGCGGGGTCAGCGGCAGCGTGACAGTGGCCGCCGCGTCGATCAACACCAAGAACAAGAGGCGCGACAAGCATCTGCGATCGACCGACTTCCTCGACAGCGACAACCACCCGCAGATCACCTTCACCGTGGACCACGTCGAGCCGTCGGTGGGCGCTACCACGGTCACCGGCGCGCTCACGGTGCGCGACCGCGTTAGGCCCATGTCCTTCGATGCCGCGGTGTCGGTCCCACTAGACGGCGAGATCTGGCTCGACGCCGAGGTCGACATCAACCGTGCCGACTTCGGCCTGACCTGGAACTCGATGGGCCTCCTCTCGATGAACAACGTTCTCACCATCCATACCGTGTTCACCCGGCGGTGAGTACCCATCCAACCGCTAAAGAGTCGCCGCAAGAGGTCGGGATGGGCCGATGACTGCTCATCTCGAGAGCGATATCGACGTATCGGAAGGAACTCGCGATGATCACCTCAGGCCCGGTAGCGGAACCCGCGAACTCAACGTCTGTGGGGGAGAAGTTGCTCGCCGCCGGGCACCAGATGGGCAACACACATGCAAAGCGCCACCCTCCGTCGACCGGGCGGAACCCTCGGGTCGGCTACACGCGGCTGCGTGCGCGTGGAGGTCGGCGACCTGCTCATGCTTGAATTTGGTACGTCATGAAGGACGACGAGCGAGACTTCGCGACCGGTCCGGGGCGCCTGAGAGAACGGGGATCAAGGCATGACGCATACCGCGAAGGGAACATTTGATGTAGCGCTGACGCCGGGGCAGGTCGAGCTCGACGGAGCCGTGAACCGGTTTGACTTCATCAAGACCTTCTATGGCGGACTGACCGGGGCCGGCAAAGGTGTGATGCTCGCTAGCGGCGACCCGCAGACCGGCTCCGGCGGATACGTCGCCATCGAGACCGTCGATGGCCAGCTTGGCGATCGAAGTGGCGGGTTCGCTCTCCAGCAGCTGGGCCGTATGCACAACGGTTCCCAGACGTTGCACTACGAGGTGGTTCCTGGATCGGGCCGCGGCGCGCTTGAAGGTATCTCAGGCACGTTTCAGCTCATAATCGAACATGACGGAACTCACCGTTACGAGCTTGAATACCAGCTCTAACTCAACTTCACCCTTCGATACAACAGCGTTCACATCAATTGGAGTTACTGACATGCGCAAGGTCGTCGCGTACGAAGTCGTCGCGTACGAACTGTTGCCCTGGACGGCGTCGCGGCGAAGCCCGCTGAGTTCTTCGGCTGGGACGACGCGATCGATGCCAACCTCGGCGCCGTCATCGCAGCACAGGACTCAGTCATCCTCGGCCGGCGCAGCTACGAGGAGTGGGCCGAGTTCTGGCGGGCAGCGACATGTCGGACCGTCCCGCTGGCTGACGACCCGTGCTGAACGGTTCGCACCCATTCTGCACGCATCAGATGCGGTCCTCGCTGAGCGCGCAGACACCACCTCGGCTCAGCACCGGTTACTGCTCCGCCAGTGTCGGCGGGGCGACACACACCGTACCTCCATGGGCCTTGCGCGTGGAGTTGGCGTTGTCCTGAGCGATTCGCCGCGCACAATGGACGTCGCAGGTTTCATTGCGACAAGGTGGCGACGGACGACGTGTCGTGCGGCGGTAAGTCAGGTCCCCGCGGCGTGGGTGGCCAACACGCGCAACGCGAGGCGTTTTGCAGGCCAGGGCAGTCTTTGGCCAGTTGGGTGGCGTGCACCATGTCGTCAGCTGCGATGACGATGTAGCCGCCTAGCTGCAGACTCGATTCGTTCCCGAGCGTCGTGGCCTGTCCGACCCGGTGGCCGAAGTCAGTGACGGAACCTCCAGTTTCTGAAACCATGCACCCCAAGCGGCTTCCTCATCGGGGGGCCTTCGCGTTGGGTAGCACCCGGAAGACGAGAACGTAGATGGACATACGCCGCTCCTCGTGTGGTTGGTCGGCACGCGTTGCACCGATTCTGACCAGCCGATGATCCTGCCGGCCCGATCGTGGCAACCGTGGGAAGGTCGATCGGAATGGCCGTGCTCGAACCGGGCACCGATCCTGCGGCCGTGCCTACCCTCGCGGACCGCGACATGTACCGAATGAAGTCACGGCACGCCACCACAACCACCACCGCCGACCCCGTCGGGAGCGGTGGCTAGCGACGGCTGTGGTCGTTCGCGTGTGTTGGCTCACGCGGGCGGGAGGCGGCGAGGTCGCGTTCCTTGAGCCGGTAGCTGTCGCCTTTGAGGGAGACGACCCCACTGTCCTGCTGTGCTTTTTCGCCCGCCATCTGCTCGTGGGCCGTGGGTGCTTCGATCCGGGCTAATCCGCGGATGTCCTGGACCGGGTGAAACGGCGCGACGGGGGCCGGACATGTTGCGATGAGACGTCCGTCGATTCCAGGGAGTGCACGTGCCGGTCAGCGACGCCGAGCGCCGCCGTGACTTCGAAGGTGCCTACCGAGTGTTGTACGGCCCGATCTGCGGGTACGTGCTGCGCCGTGTCGCCGATCGAGGGGACGCCGCCGACGTCGTCGCGGAGACGTTCCTGACGTTGTGGCGGCGTTGGGACGACGCTCCGGGCGGGGACGAGCTGCGACCGTGGCTGTACGGCGTCGCCCGCCGGGTCGCGGCGAATCAGCGGCGAGGGAACGCTCGGCGTACCGCGTTGGCGATTTTGCTGGCTGCCGAATTCCAAGCCACGGTGAGCGAACCGTTCACGGCCTCCGCGCTCGACGAGGGTGTCGCGCGGGCGTTCGCGGCGTTGAGCGACTCCGACCGGGAATTACTCGCGCTGGTCGCGTGGGAAGGACTGTCCCCACGTGAACTCGCAGTGGCGTTGGGGGTGAGCCGATCGGTCGCGCGGTTGCGGTTGCATCGGGCTCGCCGCCGGTTCGCGGTCGACCTGAGCGACATCCGTGACGTGCAACGAATCGCCGGAACCGGACATGTACCGCTGGGACAGGCAACCGCATGTCCCAGCGAACGGAAGGGAGAATCATGACCCGCCAGCATCGGCTTGACACCTACGTGGCACGCCTGGCACGGATGAGTGACGAGCAGACCGCTTCCCTGGCTGGACTTCCCGGCCACGAGGCCCTGCTTGAGGAGATCTCCCACATGCCCAGAATCGAATCCGGCGCGTCGATCGAGCCCATCGCTGCCCGTCGACGTCGCCACGTTCCGCTCGTGGTCGGTGCCGTCGCCACCGTCCTGATTGGAGGCACCGCCGCCGGCTGGGCGCTGGCTCCGTCCTCTTCACACAACACCGTCAGTATCGACTGCGTCATCACCGGCACAGGCACGGTCATCCCGTCCGAGTCAGGCAACGCGGTCAGCGACTGCGCTGCGCAGTGGCGAAGCGAGACCGGTCGGCAGGCACCGCCGCTGGCCGCATACGACAATGGCCACGGCGGCATCGCCGTCGCGCCCGCCGACCAAACCCCCGCCCCCGCGTTCACCCGGATCCCCGCGGCGACGAGCCAGAACGTGGCCGTGATCGACCTGCAGGAATCCCTCGACGACTACGTCCAGGGGCTGAACTCCGGCTGCTACGACAACCGCGCCGCCACCACTATGGCCCGACACGACCTCACGGCATTGGGCCTGTCCGGCTGGACGGTGGTGCCCGCCACGCCCGGCAGTGTCGGTGCGAACCCCGAGCTGCCGCAACCGGTGGCATCACCATTCACATCGACTGCTGCGACCCCGGCCCCGAGCTCATCGGGATCGACCAGGCAGTGCGTCGACACGTCGATTCTCGACTCGAAGGCACAAACCATCACCCTTCGCTACAGCGAAGTACCCGGCAACGTGGGCACGCCATACCAGCAGCTCGCCGTCAAGCTGCGCAAAATCGCGCGCAGCTGCCAGCCCCTAAACGCGACCGAATCGCAAGTTCGGGCGGCCACGAACAGTCTCGCCTTGTCGGAGGCGGCGCACGACTACAAGCTGACCAAGGTCGCGCAGACCGACGTGTCCTGCACCGTCATTCACGAGACAGTCGGCGGCATGATCTTCCTCACCTTGCGCGGCCCGACGAGCTAGTCAGGATGCAATCCGACGGCGTAGGGCTTGGGCTTCGATCCTGGTTAGAGCCCCGCCGAGTCGTGCGGGCAGCTCGTCAAGGGCGGATTCGATGGCGAGCCGGCCACCGGTGATGATCAGTACCTGTGGCCGGTTTGCGCGACCTGGGCCAGCAGGTGGCTCGAGAGGAGCACCGTCCGTCCGGCGGCGGCGAACGCGCGCACGAGGGCAGCACCCTGTGGGGCTCAATAACCTCAGCCGGGCCGTGCCTGGCGGGTACGGCATGATCGGTCGGATGTTGTTCTCAGCTTTGTATGCGGCCTTCCGCGTGCTGCTTGCTCTGGTCGCGACCAGCGGCCGCGGCGAGTCGGCGAAGGATGTTGAACTGCTGGTTCTGCGGCGCGAGGTGACGGTGCTGCGTCGGCAGGTGAGTCGGCCTCGGCTGGAGTCGAAGGACCGCTTCGGGCTTGCGGCGCTGACGCGGAAGCTGCCGCGTGATCTGGTGCGGGTGAGGAGCGTGACTGCGGAGACCCTGCTGCGGTAGCACCGGCAGTTGGTCGCTCGGCGTTCGAGGCATACCACGAAGGCGACTCGAGCGGGCGGTCGCCCGCGTACCCCTGCACTGGTCCGGGACCTCGTAATCCGGCTTGCTCGGGAGAACCCGACCTGGGGTCACCGCCGCGTCCACGAGCTCGTCGGGCTGGGTTATTGGGTGGCGCCGGCGACGGTGTGGAACATCCTGCGACGGGAGGCCTCGATCCCGCTCCACGGCGTACAGGTCCGTCGTGGCGGGAGTTCTGTCGTGCGCAAGCGACGACGATGCTGCATGTGACTTCTTTACCGTCGACACAGTGCTGCTCCGTCGTATCTACGTGTTCTTCTCTACGTGTTCTTCGTTCTCGAAGTCGCCACCCGCCGGGTTCAGATCCTCGGCGTCACGCGCCACCCGGCGGCGCAGTGGGCGATCCAGCAGGCCCGCAACCTCATGCTTGGTCGAGGCGACCAGGCTGACCGCTTCCGGTTCCTGGTCCGCGATCGGGATACGAAGTTCTCCGCGATCTTCGCCGCCATCTTCGCCGACCCGACGCCGGCATCGCAGTGCTGCGTAGTCCACCGCACGCGCCGAAAGCCAACGCCTACGCCGAGCGGTGGGTCAGGACAATTCGCCGCGAGTGCCTGGATCAAATGCTGATTTTCAGCGAACAGCAGCTTGCGCACGTGTTGACCGAGTACCAGGCGCATTACACGATGGCACCTACGTTCGCACATTGAAGAACAACGGGCTGATCGGATCGATGGTCCGCGTCGGAGCATGCGCCGACAATGCGGCGATGGAATCGTTCTACTCGCTGGTGCAAAAGAACGTCCTCGACCGGCAACGCTGGGCGACCCGCGACGAACTGCGGCTCGCGATCATCATCTGGATCGAACGCACCTACCACCGACGACGCCGCCAACGCCGACTCGGCCGACTCACCCCGATCGAGTTTGAGACACTTCACCAGGTCGCAACCGCGGCCTGAACACCAACCCCCCGAGTCAACCAAAGCTGGTGCAGTCCCCTGCGGCTGTAGTGCGCTAGAAGGCAACGAATTGGTTCGCTCGCAGAGCGTGTCGGGAGACCACGAAGCTGCCGGTAGTTGGGTTGTATGCCGCGAGTTGGCTTGCGCTGCTGGGCCCGGGGGTGTTGATGATCAGCCATCCGCGAGCTGCCCAGTTCAGTGACAGGCTTGCTGTTTCACCGGCGGGGATTTTGGTTTGCTGGATTGGGTGGACGGCTCGGTTCGACAGGTCGACTAGGACGCCGTTGTCTTGATCGGTGGACCCTTGGGTGTCGACTCCGGTTCCCAGTGACAACGCGAGGTAGGTGCCGTCGTCGCTGAGCGAACCGTCATAGGCGTAAGCGCCGGCGGGCAGGGAGATTATGCGGTCAGCCCCACCGGCCGGTGTGCTGAGGTGAACGGGGCAGTCGTTTGGCACGCAGGTGTTATTCACCCAGACCACGACGTTGGTGTTCGCGTCGAGCACCTGCTCGTATTGACCGAGAACGGTGCCGGTGCTGGGCTGCCAGACCTCCCAGTTGTCGGATCCTGCTTGCGTGTCACGGGCGAGCAGGAGCAGGTCATGGGTGAGACCCTTTTCCACGGTCCATCCGATCGGTACGGAGTAGTTGCCGCTAAGAGCCGCACCGGTCAGGCTGACCCGTTGTACCTGTTCGGGGACCGAGAGTTGCTGGCCGGGCAAGAGATGGGCATGGGCGACCGTCCACAGCGAGCCTCGATCAGCAGCAACGACACGCTCAGCTGACCCGATCAGGTGCGCTCGGGAAGTGTCGTCGATGATGTAGAGGCCGCCGGCGGCCAATGCGCACGGCGGCGACGTGTTGGCGGCGGGTTGCCAGACCACCGCCCACTGTTCAGTGTGAGGGATCCGGATAGCGCTGGTCACCGGGCAGCCACCCGCAGGAAATCCCTGCACGTGCGAGGTCGTTCCGCCATCGAGGGCCAAGATCTCGACACCCGCGGTGACGGCGGTGGATACGACCAGCAGCCGTACACCGGTGTTCGTTGGAGCAGGCCCCACCAAGGCCGGCGGCGGCACCGCGGGCGGTGACAGGGTCGCCACGAACGTGCTCGCGCCCATTGGCACAGACGGGCCGCTCGCCGGCGCAGGGGCGCTCGATTTCACCGTCGAGACGTCCGTCGAGGACGCCGCCGCACTCCCGGGAGCACTGAACGGCCTGCCCGCGTGATGCGGCTTTCTTTCGGCAACGGTCAGCCACGTCGCACCCACGAGCACAACCACGACGGTCGCGATCACCAGCGACCGCCGCGGCCGAGGCCACCGCGCAGGATCATGACCTACAACGTCGCTCATGCCCTGACCTCCAGCCGAAGGTGTCTGGGTCTGCGTGTTCCAGCGAGAGGCACCAACTCGCTCCACGCGTCCCCGGGCGTGCCTGCTCGCTCACCCGGACAACCTGGCATGATTAACAGCATGCTGTCAATCTTGAATAGTCGGTTGATCGTGGCAGCAGTGACCTCCGGCGAGGTTGCGGATGATGGTTGCGATCGTTGACGGTTGCTGTTCGGACCACCGTCGAGCACTAGCACTTGCATGTACGGCGCCTGGCGTGGTGAAGGAACGGCGCATCGTCGGGACGGGGCGAAGTCGTGAGTCGCGTACAGCATCACGATGGGCTTCGACAGGGTGGCGTGGCGCAGCCGTCCGAGCAGTGGAAATACGTGACGTGCTCACCCGTCTGCACCCCGAACAGCGCGCGGTGCTGATGCTGCGGTACCTAGAAGGACTCGACGAGCACACCGCAGCCACGATCCTCGCGGTCCCGCAAGGCACAGTGAAGTCGCGGCTGTTCCGCAGTGGGTGACACGGGGCGCGAGCCGCCCTTGTCCGTACTCGTCATTGGAGTGGCGGGCTTGCCGTCCAGGATAGCTGGGCTTGCGTCGTAGGTAATGCAACGCACTAGCCTGCCGCGACGAGCGCGGTCGAGTTCGGTCAGTCATTCCGTGCCCTGCATGGCATGTCGCGTCTGGTGCGCACGAGTGCAGTTCGGTTCAGTGTGACGTCTTTCCGGAGAGTTGCGGGTCGTTGCGTCTGCTGACGGAGCACGGCCGGTCAGGGTTCTCGTGATTCTGCATTTGCCTGGAGCGCTTGCAGCAGTCGCTTCAGCGTCGCGATGTCGCTACTTCGAAGACCTGACATCAGGTGGGTGTCGAAGGCGGCGGCGACTCCTGCGAGCTGCCGAAACAAGTGCTCGCCCGCCGTGGTGAGGGCGACCTGGTGGATCCGCCTGTTGACCGGGTTTCGGCTCCGCGTCAGTAACCCGTCTGCCTCCATGGCGTTGAGGTGATGGGTCAACGTCGCCCCCTGAATTCCCACCGCCGCCGCGAGTTCGCGCTGCGTGCTCGCCGACTGAGTCTTTACCGACAGCAACACCAGCCAGATAGGCAAAGAGCCGCCGGCCGAGGTCATTGCGTCGTCGAACGCGCGGGAAACCGCCTTCGCGGTCCTCGCGAGCGCAAGACCGACTGGCTGCTGCATGGGTCGTGGCATTCCCGACACAGTAGCACTGTTGTTAGACAACTAAGCGTTTGACAACTAAGCGTTCGAGATCTAACGTTTGGAGTCGCCGAGTTGAACGTGTCCGCTATGTGAAGGAGGCTCGGATGGGTGCAGCGCTACCGAAACCGCCGGGCTTCTCAGACCCGCCGACATTCGGCTACCTCCACTTCGCCGCGGACGTCTGGGGAACCCGCGGACGCACACCTTTCCCTCGCTCGGGAGAGCGGAACGCGGCGCTCTTCGTTGAGCTCAAGCGGCTCGCGCTTGCGCTGGAGGCCCTCGATGCAGTCAGTCTCGTCTCGGTGTATCGGGCACGGCTGATTCCGCCGCTCGGGCGTTCCGCGCAGCTTTCCGCATCTCCGACCGCCCGGTACGACGTCTGCGTGCTGGTGCAGACCGTGGACGTGTCCGCGCTCGACGCAGTTAGCGTCACGCCTGAGTGCGAGCGGCTGAGGACCGCGCTGCGCGGCGCTGTCAGCGACAACGCTGCGGCCGCCAGCGGTGATCGGTTCTTGGAGATGCCGGCAGAGTGCATGCGGGCGGTGGCTGACGTCGACCGGTCACGGCCTGGTCTGTTCCTGTTCAACTACTTCCTCGCCGAGCACCCCGACGAGGCGCTGCGGTGCTGGGAGCGCCTGGTGGCCTGGTATGTGACGAACACCGGGCTGGATAACTCCACCCTGCTCGCGTCGACTGAGCCGTGTCCGTACGTCTTCGTCAATCATGCGCGGTGGGACTGCTCGCTGCCACGCTTCGCGGTGCGACAGTTCACCCGGCCGAGCTTCCGATACCAGGTCGTCGTCGATCTACGCGCTCACGGCATCGTCTCGATGCCGATCTTCTACAGCATCGTCTAATCCCATCGCTCCGGTAGCGGTATCGAAACAGGAGATTCTGATGACAGGAACAGCGGACCCGACCTATCCCGACCTGGCCGGCAAAGTCGCAGTGGTCACCGGGGCCTCCCGCGGTATCGGCGCCGCAACCGCCCAGGCGCTCGCGGCAAACGGCATCAACGTCGCCCTGGTCGGACGAGACGATGTTGCGCTCAGGAGTGTCGCCCAAGAAATCAACAGTAAGGGCGACGGCCATGCGATCCCGGTGCGCGCTGATTGTCTCGACCTCCACGACCTCGAAAGGCTCCATCAACAAGTCCACGAGGCGTTCGGCACAGTCGACATTCTGGTTGCATTCGCGGGCGGCGGGGGCAGCCCTGTCGACACGATCAACGAGTCCGCAGACCACTGGCGTGCCGTCCTCGATACCAACCTCACCGCCACGTTCCTGACCATCAAGACTGTGCTGCCGCACCTGTCTGTCTCCGGCGCATCGATCATCACGATGGCGTCCGAATCGGCCCGTCAGCCGACCGCGAGTTCGGCGGCCTACGCAGCGGCGAAGGCCGGTGTCATCGCCCTCACCGCACATCTCGCTCACGAGCTCGCACCCCGGGGCGTACGCCTCAACTGCCTCGCCCCGTCCACCATCGAGACCGAGGCCATGCGGTCAAGAACCCCTGACGATGTGCGCAGCCGGATCGCCGCCAGTTTCCCCCTCGGACGAATCGGTCACGTCGAGGACGTCGCCGCCGCAACGCTGTTCTTCGCGTCCAAGTCATCTAGCTGGCTCACCGGCACCACACTGGACATCGCGGGCGGCAAGGTCACCATGCGATGACCGTGGAAGCAGCCCGCGGACCAGCGAGCTGCACGACAGCCGCGCAGGGAGATGGTGCAGATCGCCCGCGAAGGCTGCCCATCAAATAAAGGACAGTGTTGCCTCGGCTCGGCTGATGGACCCAGTGTCGCCGAAGCTCCGCGAAAGGCGGTCGGAGCCTGACCTGGGTTTCCCGGACTGATTGTCGTCTCAGTTTCGCGGAGTCCGTTCGGTAGTGGGTCTTGCTCTGGGAGTGATGCGTGTGCTCGAGCTCTTTCGAATGCTCATGCGGCCTCGAATGATCAGCGCTGCAGGTTTGATCGGCGTACTGTCATGGCCGTGACTGAGACGCCCAATGTGTCGCTGCGCCCGCGCACCGAGGCTGACCTTGATCTCTTGTTCGAGATCGCCGCTGACCTAGACACGTGGGAAGAGCGGAATCCGCAGGCGCCGCGCCCGTTGACCAGGGATCGCTTCGACGCTCGGCTTGCGCGCGCTATTGACAGCGACGCCCCTGGGGACGCCGTATCTCTAGTGATCGATGCGGACGGGATTGCTGTTGGCGGCGCGTCGCTGTTCGACTTCGACTTCCTCGCCCGCCACGCCGAGGCCGGAGTGAGTTTGGTCCAGCACGCGCGGGGCCGCGGCATTGGGACGGCGGCTGTTATCCAACTCGTTGAGTTCGGGTTCGTGCGTCACAACCTGCGTCGGATTCATCTTCAGGCGATCGCATCGAACATCGCTGCGATTCGCGCGTACGAGAAGGCAGGTTTCGTGATCGAGGGTCGGCAGCGCCAGCACGCGTGGGTTCGAGGGACCTATGAGGACATCGTGCGCATGGGGATCCTGCGCTCGGAGCACGTCTCGTCCACCTGACCGGCATCCGTCAGCACGTCCGATATCGCTCGCTCTATGTCAACGGAGGCGTTGTTCCCGACTGTTGATGGTGCGCCGGTCCTTGTCATCGTCAAGCAGACTGCGCTTGACGACGGCTTCGGTCGGCGCTTTTTCGGGGCGTCGGGAACGGGTCGAAGAACGGTCTGGTCCGGAGTTTGTTGCGCGGGTAGCGCGGGTGTTGGCGGGTCCGGGAAGTGACTTCTTCGAAGCGTCGATATTGGGGTTTGAGTCGACCGCGCTGGAGTCAAGAGCCGCCCCCGAGTGTCCTCCCGGGCCCGTCTTACTTGGTCTGATCGCGTCGGCGAGCAGCTGCCCGTAGACCGCGTCGGACAGTCTCCGTTTCAAGCAGGGCATCGCTCCCATGACGTTTTGCCGGCTGCTTTCTTCCTGTCGTAGTAGGCGCGTCCTTCGGTCTGGGTGCGTAGTTGCGCGACGGCCATGATGTGCAGCACCCGGTTGATCTGCCGGTTCCCACCACGCGATAACCGGTGTCGGACGTGGTCACCGGATGAGGCGTCGATGGGTGCGGTGCCCATCCAGGACGCGAAGTGCGCGCGGCTGGGGAAGCGGGCGATGTCCCCGACTTCCACCAAGAGTCGCGCGGCACCTGATGGTCCGATGCCGTGTGGCGGCCGCAAAGCCACGATCGGCGAAAACGGCACGAGCTTCACCGTCGTCAACGGCACCGCGCAAGACATCACTGTGATCACTCGAGTGCAGCGTCCAGGTCAGCCGCCCGTCCGCAATCTCCGTCAGATCCGGTTCTGAGAATGGCACCCGGTGAGCAGATTGGATTGCGCCTCGGCCTCGCACCCAGTGTGTGCAAATATGAGGTATTGATGGCCTACGATCCGAGCGGCAAACTCATCGCCACCGACCCCTCGCCGATATGCGAAGACAAACACGGCCACGGTGCCACCTGGACCGTCCAAACCAAATGACCCAACTCGTTTTCACACCACGACGGTGGGAGCGGAGTGCGAGCGGAGTGCGATGCGGATCCGCGTGCAGACGATCACGCTGGCCATGTTCCAGGTCGCGCGTAGCCGTCGGAGACGTATTGGTGCAGTCAGACATTCCTCGCTCTGTACGACGGCGGCGTTCGCCCGCTAACGCACCTAGCGCTCCCTGTTAGCCGCATCCGAAACATTCGCCTTTGCCGTGCGATTACGCACGTTCTCTCGTGGCCGAGCACGTCAGGAAACCTTGGCGCGACCGGGGTCGCGGGAGTCCGCGGCTCCCGTCTCAACCCTCTCTCGGGGCCGTGAGGACCCGCCGCTTGTGACGGTGTTGGGGGTTAACGCCTCGTGGCTGCGACGAATGACTTGATCAGTGGATGGATCGGTTGGCCCGAGGAGGCGCCAATGTGCGGCTGGAACAGGCTCGCGATATAGAACGGGTGGTTGGGGAACTCCAGTATCTCGGCTTGGCCGTCCTCGGTCGTCGCGCCGACCACGACGCCTGCATTCTTAAGATGTCGGATCGCTTGCGCTGTTGGTGCGTAGCTGCAGTAATGCATTCCCACGAAAGGCCGCTCCACCCACCCCGCGAAACGTGAGCCTGCGATCGGAGTGACTTTGCGTTGCTCGCCGTAGAGCGAACAGGCGAGTGCGACAACAGCATTGTCGTCGTCGACACCATCAGACTCGGCATGGGTCGCACACGTGCCGAGCTCGTTGCGAAGGTACTCGATCACCGCGTACTGCAGCCCGCCGCACGTCCCGAGAAACGGGACATTGTTCTCCCGCACCGCGGTCAAGGCTGCGTATACGGCGGCGTCGTTCGCGTACGGTGAGCCGGGAACCAGCCAGAGCCCGGCGAAGTCGGTCGGGTCAAACGAGGAATCTGTGGGCACCCACACAGCGTGCGCGTCCAGCTCCTGCTCAAGGCGAGGGATGAGCGCATTCAACTCTCGATGGCTCGGGTGACCAGTGTCATCGCCGAGAAGAGCGACCTTATTCAGCACCAGGACAGGCTACCTGGGGCC
>DATCFU010000223.1:0-2496 GCA_036509315.1 Acidothermaceae bacterium | reverse complement strand
GACCAAAACGCGGAGTTGAGGCAGTGTGACTTGGTCCTCGACGTCGGCGATCGATTGAGCAACGACGCCGACAAGCACGCGCGCGGCGGCCATCACAGCATCGACTTGTCGGGTCGACTCCGAATCGGTGACGGAACGCTGGTTACGCGAGGGGAGCACACAGACATTATGAACGAGACCTGCGTGAGCGCAATAGTTGCCCTGCTTCGTCGTCAGGCGCTTATGGCTGTCGGCCGAATGCCGGGCTGAGGGGTAGTTCTTAAGAATTGTTGCGACAGTAGTAGGCACATCTGCCCGCATACCCGTCCTGCTCCACGGCGGCCGAGTTGCCATTGCGATACTACTACGATTGCGCTCGCGCAACCAATCGCCGAAGATGTGGAGTCGATTGTCGCGCGGATAGTGCCTGTCCGAAGTGGTCAGGCCGTCCTTGGCCTGCTGGAGGCAGTGCTTCATGCCCGGTCGGGGGAACCGGCCGGTGGTGGAGGAGAACGGGATGTCGACGGTGGCGGTGCTGAGTTCTGAGCGTTGGCGTCGCTTGGTCCCGGTCGCATTTGTCACCTGCTCCTTCGGCTACCTGGATCGATCGAATTACTCGATCGGCTCCGTGGGTGGCTTGACTGACCGGTTGCGCATCGCCGGCAACATGACCGCCTCGCCGACGCCGAGGAGGAATCGGTCTGTGAGTAGCAACCAGTAGGTGGTGATGGCGTCCTGCGGCGCCGCGAGCACCTCCCACGCCGACAACGACCAAAACAGCGACGACTTTATGCTCCGCCGCTCCGAAGGCGTTGATCATCCCTGTCGCGGTACCGGCATCGGTGGCTGGAAACAGTCGAGGTTCACCGCTGGCCGGACTTGATTTGGGTCTGGTCGCGCATCGCGTGGGCGGCGCGGCCCCACCCGATGCCGAGGACAGCGATTCCTACCCCGGTGTAGAAGAGCCACGGTGCGGCGGCAATGAGTGCGGCGCCGCTAATGCACGCGCCGACGATGATGACGCTGACGACCACCCACGCAACTGCCCTGGTGCGCTCGTTCGCGCGATGATCCC
This sequence comes from Acidothermaceae bacterium, assembly GCA_036509315.1. GTDB lineage: Bacteria > Actinomycetota > Actinomycetes > Acidothermales > Acidothermaceae > PALSA-607. Next base: position 1,442 of record DATCFU010000223.1, on the reverse strand, counting down.
CGGCGTGGCCCAATAACGGGGCGACCTCGGCCGCGCGGTGGGCGTCATCTAGCGGGCGGTCCGGCACCGGCGTCGAAGATTTCGCGATCGGCGTCCGACCATCTCGCGGTTGTCCAGGACGCGTGGGCGGCGGGTTGTCTGCGGGCGGTGCGGAACTCATCGGTGCAGGCGCAGCACGAGTATCGACGGGTGCGACGACGGGGTGCGCGGTTCGTCGCCTACTCAACGGGACGGCGGCCGCGGTGGCGGCGAGGATGCCGGCGACCCACGGCAGCGCATAGCTGCCCAGGTGCAGCAGGCGGTGTTGGTGTCCGCGCTTGACGGGCATGGTGTTCGACCTCGGTTCGGGTTGCTGCTGTTAGCGGGTGCGGTATTTCTCGGCGTCAGGTCGCAGCGACATGCCGTGGACGGGGGCGTTGGTGAGGTCCATCCGGCCTGACCGCACCTGTGGAACGTTGTCGACGAGCAGCGGTTCCCGCTTTGCGTGGTCGGAGGACCATTCGACGTGACGCAGGTTCGGTACGGCGATTGCCACCGATGCGTGCAGCGCGGGCGCGCAGTGTCCGCTGACTTGCATGTTCTGAGCGGCGGCTAAGGCGGCACAGCGCGACCATTGGGTGTAAGCGGCACATCTGGTCACGTCGACTTGCAAGCAGTCGACCGCGCGCAACGACGCCAGGGTGCGCAGATCATTGGAGGCGAGGGTTCCTCGAACCACGTCACACCCATGGTGTCGTCGGTGGCCCCGAGCCGGGCAGCTTGACCGGGGGTGTATCCGCCGTTGGCGTCCACCATGACGTCCACGTTGTCGCTGACGATTGATTTCACCAATACGACGCGGTGCACGTCGCGCACTACGTTGGTGCCCCACGCTTCCCCCGACTTCGATCTCTACTGCGGTGCAGCCTGCGGCTTGCCAGCCCTCCAGTTGTTGGCGCTCCAGGTCGGTCAAGCTGGTGAACCCGCTGCTGCTGTAGACCGGAACGCTGTCGCGGGCACATCCGAACAATCCGTGGTCAACAACCCCCAGATTGCTCCGGTTGACGTCATCGGCGACTCGTTCATGGAAACTCCTCACGAACTCGAAGTTCCAACCGAGAATTCCGTCGCAGATCGCTCCGAGACCGAGGAGCGGCCTCAGACGTTCACCGAGATGGATTCCTGATTTTGCGGGCAGAAGATGCAGGCTACGGATCGTGGCTGTCGGAGGCAGGTGTATGCGACGGCTTCGATGGCTAGGCATCTCGACGCGAATCTCGATCGTTGAACTGCCCGCTGGCGTCACACAAGATCGGCGGCAGGCTAGCGTTCCTGTCACCTTCGCGCGCGGCCACACCTTCATCTGTGCAGAAGCCGGTTCGATCGCTCTTAAGGCAAAGGAGCCCGAGAAGCCTTCCATCGTCGTTCACGACTGCTAGGCGACGCTGCCCAGAACGGACCAG
>DATCFU010000222.1:0-3031 GCA_036509315.1 Acidothermaceae bacterium | reverse complement strand
ATGTGCGTTGCGTTCATGACCGTCTCGGCTATGGGTGCGACGGTGTTCTTCAAGGTCAAGGACTGGCCCGTCGGGTTGCTGTTCGTTGGCCTCTTCGCGATCTACTTCAGCGACTTCTTCGCAGCGATCGGCGTCAAGCTCGGCGAGCGGGCCCTAGGCCTGTTCCACCTGGTGACCGGTTGCTGGCTGATGTACCTTGCGTATGCCACCGCTGTTGACTACGCAATCAGCTACCACTGGCGCATCTGAACCTTCGGACGTGCGCACCGAGCGGAGGTTGGTAGCTATGACAGATGAATCCGCCGAGGACCGGCGGGTCCACGTTGGCACGCCGAAGAAGTCGGCTGTCGGTATCCCCGGCATCAGCGCCTCCATGCACTACGCGCTAGCCGAGATGGGCCCCAAGCGCAGCGTGGAGACGCTGCTGAAGCTCAATCATGTCGACGGCTTCGACTGTCCCAGCTGCGCGTGGCCCGATCCGGATCCCGAGCACCGCAAGGTAGCTGAGTTCTGTGAGAACGGCGCCAAGGCCGTCGCCTGGGAGGCCACGAGAAAGCGGGTCGACGCCGCATTCTTCGCCGCGCACTCGGTCGCCGAGTTGCGCTCCAACGATGATCACTCGCTCGAACATCACGGTCGGCTGACCGAGCCGATGTATCTGGCGCCGGGCGCGACGCACTACGCGCCGATTTCCTGGGACGACGCCATCGCGCTGGTGGCCGACCGGCTGCGTGCCATGCCCGACCCGAACCGGGCAGTCTTTTACACCAGCGGGCGGGCCAGCAACGAGGCCGCGTTTGTCTACCAGCTGCTGGCCCGTCGGCTGGGCACGAACAACCTGCCGGACTGCTCGAACATGTGCCATGAGTCCAGCGGCGCCGCGCTGTCCGAGACGATCGGAGTCGGCAAGGGGGTCGTAACGCTCGACGACATCGAGAAGCATGCCGAGCTGATCCTGATCGCCGGCCAGAACCCGGGCACCAACCATCCACGCATGCTGACGGCGCTGGAGCATGCGAAGCAGCGCGGCGCGCGGATCGTCGCGATCAACCCGCTACCCGAAGCTGGTTTCGGCCGGTTCCGCAACCCCCAGACCGCACGTGGCCTGGCCGGCCCTGGCACCATCATCGCCGACACTTACCTGCCGGTGCGGGTCAACGGCGACCTGGCGTTGTTCGCGGGTGTGAACAAGGCGCTGCTCGCGCGAGAGGACATCGCGCCGGGCTCCATCCTGGACCAGGACTTCATCGACACCTATTGCGACGGCTTCGACGCGGTCGCGGCGGCGTGGCGCGAGCTGGATTGGGCGACGATTACCGAACACAGCGGCCTGTCCCGAACCCAGATCGAGAGCCTCGCCTCCGACGTCGAAGCCGCAGGCTCGGTCATCGTGTGCTGGGCGATGGGGCTAACCCAGCACCGCAACGCCGTGGCAACCATCCGCGAGATCGTGAACTTCCTGCTGCTGCGCGGCAATATCGGCCGCCCCGGCGCCGGCCCATCACCGATCCGCGGCCACAGCAATGTGCAGGGCGACCGCACGATGGGGATCTGGGAAAAGATGCCCGACGCGTTCATGGACGCGGTACGCGACGAGTTCGGGTTCGACCCGCCGCGCGAGCACGGCTGGGACACAGTGGATTCGATCCGGGCCATGCGCGACGGCAAAGTTGACGTGTTCTTCGCACTCGGCGGCAACTTCGTCGCGGCCACACCGGACACCGAGGTGACCGAACTAGCGATGGCGAACTGCCAGCTGACCGTGCACGTTGCCACAAAGCTCAACCGCTCGCACCTATGCCATGGGACCGAGGCGCTGATCCTGCCCTGTCTGGGCCGCACCGAACGCGACGTGCAGGCCGGCGGTGAGCAGTTCGTGTCCGTGGAAGATTCGATGAGCATGGTGCACGCATCGAGAGGGCGACTGCTGCCCGGCTCGAATCAGCTACGCAGCGAGGTCGCGATCGTCACCGGACTCGGCCGCGCCCTGTTCGGCGAAGACGTCGGCTGGTCGGCCATGGAAGCGGATTACCGCGTGATCCGCAAGCACATCGAACACGTCGTACCTGGCTGTCACGCCTACGAAGAACGCGTCGCCCAGCCCGGCGGGTTCATGCTGCCTCGCGGCCCGCATGACTCGCGCACCTTCAAGACTGCCACCGGCAAGGCGCGGTTCACCGTCAATGCGGTCGACTCGGTCCAAGTCCCACCCGGGCACCTGCTGCTGCAGACGGTGCGCTCACACGACCAGTTCAACACCACCGTGTACGGACTGGACGACCGCTACCGCGGCATCAAGGGCGGCCGACGCGTGGTCTTCGTCAACGCCGAAGACCTGCGCGAGCGCGGACTACGCGACGGCGATCAGGTCGACCTGGTCAGCGTGTGGCACGACGAAGAGCGCACCGCGAAGGGCTTCCGGGCAGTCGCCTACCCAACCCCGCGTGGATGCGCGGCCGCATACTTCCCAGAGGCGAACGTGCTGGTGCCACTGGACTCCACGGCAGACGTCAGCAACACGCCCGTATCCAAGTCAACCGTCATCCGTCTCGACCCCGCTCGTGGTGCCAGCGCAGATCGCAAACCAACAGCGACGTCGAGTTAGGCGTGCAGCTATGCCGCTATCAACCACCGGCCAGCCAGCCAAACAACCGCCGAATCCCCCGCCGCTCGACGTACCGGTGCACAACGCGATGCCACCTGATCGCCGACCTGCATCAGCCGCCGGACGGATCACGGCCGAGCGACCGGACATGCCCGACATGCAAAAAACCCTTCCGAACCAGAGCCCGGACGTCGCCGCCACCTTTGCGCCAAACGAGGTGTCTGAGTTAATGATCTCCGCGCCGAAGACCCTGCCCATCGACACGCAGGTGGAGGCTGCACGCAAGGCTTTCGACGACTCGCATGTTCACATGCTCCTCTTGACGCACCGCGGGATCCTCTGCGGCACCTTGCTGCGTAGCGATCTACAACCAGGCCTGCCGCCCAAAGCGGCGGCCCTTTCGTTAGCGACGGTGCGGGGCCGTAC
>DATCFU010000221.1:0-3317 GCA_036509315.1 Acidothermaceae bacterium | reverse complement strand
AGCCACGTCACGGCGGCGAGGAAGACCGCTGGCAGTCCGACGCCGAGCGCATCAACCCAGCTGGTCACCGCCCCCACCCGGTACCCCTGATCGCGCAACTTCGCTGAGTCGCTTCGATACCGCTGCGCATACAGACTCTTGCCACCGAAGGCATTCAACACAGACAGGCCTTCGATCACGTCGATCAAACGGCCTGTCAGCTGGGCCTGTCCCAGCCGGTAGGTGCCCTGTACTCCCTGCAGCCGGCCCAGCAACGGCCCCACCAACACCACAAGGACCGGCACACCCACCAAAACGACGGCCGCCAGCACCGCAGACACGCTCAGCAACAACCCGCCGATCACCACATACGCGATCACCGCTCCAACCCCGGGACCGGTCACCGTCAACGACCAGGCCACGTCGCCGGCATCGGCCAAACCCGCCGTCACGACTTCGCCCGCAGCGACCCGCCGAGACAAACCGGCACCCAATCGAATTACTTGCTCCACCACAACCCCGATGGTTCGAAAGCTTGCGTCCATCCGAATCCGCGTCATCGTTCGGTGCCGCGCGATCGCCAGCCACGCATTGAGCGCGCCCGCTGCAAGCAACGCTGTCGACCAACCGAGCAACGCCGCCGAATGACCGACGTTCAAACCGTCATCGATAGCCCGCGACAACAAATACGGCGGCACCGTCAGTCCAACCATCCAGAGCGAACCGAGCGATGCTCCCGCGGAGACGCGCCGAGGTTGGCAGCGCACCAACCACCACAGGTACCACCCGGGCCCGCGGAGATCCGCAACATCCGGATCAGCCCGCCCGCTCATGTCCGCACATTATTAGGCGGCGATCTCGCGTGTGACGGTGCCACGCAGGTGTGCGGAGCGCCGTAGCTACAGCGAGTGAACCGTCCCGGGTCTCACGAGGCCCTATCCCACTCGATGGGGCGCACGACTACCGACATCGGTCAGAGTGTCGATGCGGTCCTGACATGGGCAGCGACGCCACCGGGATCAAGATCGGCGACAAGATCGAGAAGATCCTGCCGGGTCATGGAACGGCGCCAAGAAGCTCACCGCCAAGCGCGTAAACGTTGAATCACGCTGAGACATTAGGCCAAGCCGCCCGCGTCCCCATCGCCGGTAGCCGGTTGAACAATCACGCGGAACCAGCGGCGCTTGCCGATCTTCAGGATCGATCCGCCCACAGCGATGGACGCGAGCTGGTCCAGGTCTTGGAGCTTCTCCCCATCGAACTCAACACCGCCCTGCGTGATTAGCCGTCGCACCTGCGCGTTCGAGAAGCTGGCGTCAAGCGCCTGTCTCGCCAGGTCGTAGGTGCTGCCCTGAGCAGCCGCCCAAGGCATTACCGGGACGTCCGACGGCGTCTCCCGGCGGCTGAAGGTACTTTCGAACCACTGCAACTCCTCGGACGCGGTGTCGCTGCCGTGATAGCGCGCAACGATCGCCTTCGCCATCTGGAGCTTGGTCGCAATGGGGCTCTCGTCGGCAAGCGCGATAATTCTGTCAATGGCGCTTTCCCCAAGATCCGAATATACGAGCAGCCATTCACGAACCAGATGGTCGGGCAGGCGCATCAGGCGGCCAAACTTCTCCCGAGGGGCGTGGTCCACCGCGACGTAGTTTCCCAGACTCTTACTCTGCTTCTCAATCCCATCCAGTCCCGGCGTAATCTTCGTTGTCATCACCACCTGCGGGCTCATCGACTGCCGCTCCTGGAGATACCGCCCGATCATCTCGTTGAAAAGCTGATCCGTGCCGATGATGGTCAGGTCGGCCTGTAGGCATACCGAATCCCACCCCTGAAGGACCGGGTACAGGAACTCGTTCACCGCGATCGGCGATCCGCCCTCCATTCTCCTGCGAAACATGTCACGAGACAGCAGCCGCTCGACAGTCACCTGCGAAAGAGTGGTCAACAGCTGCGCCGGAGTCACGGTGTTCAGCCACTCCGAGTTGCGTCGAACCTCCAGCACGCTCGGATCATCAATCAGAATCGTCAAAGCCTGCTTGAGAATCGCGTCGGCATTGGTTTGAATCTCTTCCGCGGTCAACACGGGACGAGTCTTGCTCTTTCCGGTCGGATCGCCGATTCGTGTGGTGAAATCGCCCAGCAGCAGAACACATCGATGACCGAGCTCCTGCAGCTCGCGGTATGCCCACAGATTCACCGCATGGCCGAGATGCAAATGCGGCGCCGTGAGGTCGACGCCATATTTCATCACCAGCTGCCGACCCGAGAGCAGCCGCTCCCGAAGTTGCGACAGAGTGACCACCTGGTCCGTGGTTCGGGCCAGTCTGGTCAGAGCCCGGTCGACCGCAACCTCTGAACTGTCGATGTTCATCTCTTGTCCCTTATCGAATGCTCTGGCAGGCAGGGCGGTTCGGACCGCAGGATAACGCGGGCAATACCGGTGACGTCGACTAAAAGGTCGGCGGCGAACCGCGCAAGGCTCATCACTCCGGTCACGGCGGCGTTGGACCGATGACGATGACGCTGCATGCCAACATCGTCGACGCCGCCGAAAGGTTCGATCTCCACGACAGCGAAACCAGTCGCCGCAGCAGCCGGGGCCACCATTCGACGACCGCAGGGGCCAGATCACTTGACGCCTCCGTTACTTGAGTTTCACATGTCAATGGAGATGGGACGCACCAACATCAGCGCTGACGCGGTCGTTAGACCGCAGCACGGTCGAGCCGAAGAGGGTATTTGTGCAGGTGTGCTTCGATGGCCGCACTCTGCGAGCAGCTAAGGTCGCCGCATGCGGGTGTTGATGACGGTGCAGCCTGGTTATGGCCATCTTCATCCAGTGGTTCCGCTAGCCCGTGCGCTTTTAGACTTGGGCCATGATGTGCGGGTTGGCACATCGCCGTCGTTTGCTCCCGCTGTGAGGGCTGCGGGGTTGATCGCGGTGCCCGTGGGAGTCAACTGGACTATGAGCGCCGCGACGACCACTTTTCCCGAACTGAGAGAGCATTCGGGCGTCGCTGGGAAAGCGTTCATGCTGTCGGCCATCTTCTGCGAGCGGACCGCGGCAGCAACTGCATGCGACGTGATCTCGCTCGCCCGCACGTGGCGACCTGATCTGCTAGTCCGAGAGACCTGGGAACTGGGCGGCGGCATCGCGGCTCGTGTTCTGAAGGTTCCGTGTGGTGTGTACGGGATCGGTCCGTACCGCAATAGCGCCGACGTTCTCGCCGCCGGCGAGCCTCAGCTGGCCGAACTCGCCACCGACTATCGGATCGGAGCTCCCCGAGAGTGGGTAGACGGCGACTTCTACTTGGACAGCTGCCCGCCGCTACTGGACG
>DATCFU010000220.1:0-12085 GCA_036509315.1 Acidothermaceae bacterium | reverse complement strand
GTTGATCCTCGCCTCTACGGCCGTGCTGAGTTGCGCACGCTGGGACACCATCATCGCGACGAGATCGACCGCGAAGTTGTAGTCCGGCTGCGACTCGATCTTCGTGAGCCATTCGTCCAAGATCGCGATGATGCGCGGCTCTTCAACGCCGACATGCCAGCCGAACATTCTCGGCGCAGCGACGTGCACGGGCAGCGCCTTCACAAGCTCGATCAGCCGAGACCAGCCAGCGTCCGATTGCGGACCACGCACCGTCACGACTAGGCGTGTCGCTGGCTCAAGATCGCCGCCGACCGGTCCGTCGAGAAACGCATCGAACGCGTCGGGGTTGTCAGCGTTGAAAGACGCGTTGAGGTAGCCCACGAGGCCAGCCACGTTGCCGCGATCGGCGAAAGCAGCGAGGGACGACAGCGCATCATCACTCGCGGCCACCGTATATAGGGCAGCGCCAAGCTCGAACGACGCCTCCGGCGCCTCTGCTCCGGTGACCAATCGTATAAGTGCCACCGCCGCTTCTTCGCGCGGCAGTGATGCTGCAGACTGTGTGATCTTCTCCTGAAGAACACCGTCCTCCCACTCCCATCGGTGGGCGAACGCGAGTGACGTTAACTCGTCGATCGTTGCGGCCGCGGGTAGTCGGGCAGTGAGGACGTCGAGACCGGCCCGTCGGGCGGCCACGTCCGGCTCTGAGTTCGTCGCTGCGATGAACTCGGGTTTCTCGACATTCGTGAACAGCGCGTAGAGGTGCTTGATCTCCGTCCGGACCTTGCGCAATGCATCCTCGGGTAACGCGGCCAAGGCGTCGAACAACGTGTCTCTGACTGCTTCGTTCTCAAGCATAGGGTGTATGGCCTTAACGAGCGCCTTCTCGGCAACGTCTCGCACAGCGGCCTCAGTGTCGTTGAGTGCGGTCTCCAGCAACTTGATTCCCGAGCGCAGGTAGTCCCAGAGCTCGCCGTACGTCTGAGGGGTGCCGCGCGGTTCGACAATCACACCGCCTTGCAGTTCCCCGGAAACCATCACGGTGCCGCCCCGTATATCAATAGCGGTACCGGCTGCTTGGGCTGCGAGCTTGCGCACCGCCGGATCTGGATCGGCGGTGACGCGCTCGAGATAGTCCATGCGCGCGCTCGGCCTTGCGGCTGTGGCTGGCAGCATCGAGCCGAACAAACTGATCCAGGTTCCGGTCGAGTTGTTGCTCCACGTCTCGTTTTCAAACAGCGCCAACCGGAGCAACATATCGGCGGCCAGCTCGAAGGTCGTCGAATGCCACACGAGCTTTTCGAGCGTCCAGACCAGGTCGCGCCGCACCGACTTTAGACTGCGTAGCTCATCATCATTTGCCCTGTTGATCAGCCCACTTAAGTGCTCAGCCACCTCGTCCGGGCTGACGATTGCCAGCTGGATCAGCAGTCGGGATGCGCCTCCTTCGGTGATTGATTGCAGCGATCTGAACGGTCCGGCGGCTCCGAGTATGCGGTTGAGAGCGACGGCAGCTGGACCACTCGACCCCAAGTCTGCTGCGCGCAAAAAGAGTTGTTCGGTCAGTGGCAAGTCGAGCGTCGGCAAAAGCTCGGCGAGGATCTTCTCGCCGAGCTCCTCCCAAGCTCGGGCTGCCAGGTAGACGGCCAGCGGCTGCGGAGTAATCGATCGGTACCGGCCGTGCTTCGTGACGAGACCCAGTCGCTCCAGCTTGCGATTGGCAGCTAGGAACTCATCAACCGGGATGCCGAGGCCGCGTGAGATCTGCTCGAGCTCGGCGCGCATTTCTCGGTCGACGCCGTAGCGAGAGAAAAGTGCTAGGGCGCTAAGGGCTAAAAAACCCTCATCTCCAGACAGCAGATCGCCGACGAGGAGTTGCAAGGTCTGTGCGTCGATCAGACTTCCGACATTGATGGTCGGATCATGGAGGATCACTTCGGCGACGTACATCGCCCAGCGGATGTTGCCGGCACAGTTGGCTACGACAACACGGCGAGCCTCCGGCCACAGTGCGGGCTTGTTCTGCTTCAGGACCTCATCGATCACGTCGTCCGGCAACGACGAGAGCACGATCGGTACGCTCTGAGTCACGCGGGTGTCCCGCTCGCCGATCGTGATGAGCTTGACCCCAGCACCACTCTGTAGCTGCTGCGCGAACACGTTATGGCGCTTGCGGGTGCACTCATCGATGACCAGCACGGCGGTGCGGTTCTGGCCCGCCAGGTGATCGATCAGCGGGTAGCTCAGGTCGTCTGCATCGCCGACGTATAAGACGAGTGGCTCATACGGCGACCCCTTGAGCGACTCCAAGATGCCGCGGGTCTTGCCGAGTCCACTCACTCCCTCGATCCGAAGCTCAAGCCGATCCGAGTTGGCAAGAAATGCCTTGACGGTCGCTTGTAGCTCGTCGCGGTCGGCAGACGACACCCACGTCGACTGGTGCATGCCACTCTGTTGCCACTTGTCGAACGCGATGGCCACGTTGCCGGGACCACGAAGGAGCGTCGATACCGCCAACTGCGGGTGCTGCTCGACCCAACGAGCGAGCTGGTTGCCGTCGATGACCTTGAAGTTGTCGCCACTAACGTCGTACCCGAGCTCGGCAGCCTTCTCCCGGAGTTTGGTTTCCCGGTCTGCAATCTTGTAGTCCTCGAGAGCTTTGCCGAGCACGATCCGGTACTTACCGCCGCTCTCGATGATCACCCGAGCCCGTGTGGCACCTTCGAATTCGGCCGCGCAGCTCTCAGGGCCAAGGTCGCCTGCCTTGAACTGCCACGCGGAATCTCCGTCAGGCACCCAAGCTGTCTGGTTGGCGGCATACACACCAGCGTCGACACCGTGGTCGCCGATGTTGTCCTGGTAAGACGTGTGGAGATCGCTGCCTGACATGCCAGCGCTGGCCACTTCGGCAGCGAGAAGGCGGTTGACCAAGTTCTGAAAGAGACTTCCGCCGAGCCCAACCACCTGCGCTGGATCGACGGAAAACGGCCCAAACTCCTGGCTCATTGTGCGACACCTCCTCTGTGCAGAATAGGCGGGCACTCCCGCCTTCGCCCTTGCCACGTCGTGCGCAAGCCGCGGCCCGACTCGATTGTTCATGTCACCTTGGCAGTGGCCAATCTGTCTGCCCGGAATAGGTCAGCCGGGCGCCTACCGATCGGGTCTGCGTTCTGCAATCAGGTGGCGTGCTCGCGATCGACGGGTTCCTCGCGAGGTCCACGACCGCACGAGCGCACGTTTACGCGCGGGCGCCTTCGCGGTGAAAACGCCCGCTATTGCCGCAATGACGCGCGTTCGGTCGTGCCGAGATCCGGTAGTTCGTCGCGGTTTGCTTGTGCCGAGCTACGCGACGGCTTGTTTCAAGCGAGCCTCAGAGGGGAGGACATGTCCGACATAAGACAATGGAGGTCGATGCGTTGGCGCGGTACCTCGTCGTGCTCACATTGTCAGCAGTCATCGCGGCTGTAGGAACGGCAGGTTGCTCGTCGGACTCGCGCAAGTCGACGACGGGCTCCGTACCCGCGACCTCAGGGTCGCCAGGAGCTTCGGCGCCGGGCCAAAACGGAAGCCAGTCGCAGGTCGAATCCTCGATAGCGATGGCGCCGAGCAGCGGGTCGACGAATCTCGTGACATGCCTGGCGGGTGAACTCAGCGCGAGCATGAAGCAGGCTCCTAGCCCACCCCAACAGGAAAACGAGTGGCTCATCAGCATCAGCAAGAACACACCGGGCCAATGCGCACTGGGTGGCTGGCCGATCCTTATAGGCACTAATCCCGGTGGCGCCTCGGTCGTGATCCCTACCAGCCGAGACACCACCGATGCGTGGCCAGCTGCCGAACCAGTCTCCCAAGGACATCCCTCAACAATCGCTGTAATCGACCACCAAAGCTGCGACCCCTCGGGGGCGGTGCCCCCTGCAGGCGCATCGGTACTTTTCCGTGCGATCCGTATCAAGCTCGTGAGCGGCACGGTTCCCGCGCCTGGCAACGACCTGACTGGATGTTCCGGAATCATCAGCGTCAGTAGCTACTTCAGCCAACCCGGTTGAAATAGGAGCCAGAGGGCTCAAGCAAGTGCAGCGTCGCGGATGATTGGCTACTCAAAATGAGCGGCCTCGCCAAATGTCGCAACGCCCTCATTCGCTTCTGCCGCGTTGACGCGCGTTCGATCGTGCCGCGGACCGTATATCGGTTGGATGTCTGGGCGATGCGTGGCGGTGCGATTTAGTCGGCCGGGAGCATTTCGCCGTTGGTGCCGATGAGGTCAACGCGGTGGATGTCGAGGTGGCGTGGGTAGACGAGCACACCAATGCGTGCACCCAACTCGCGGACGTCGCCGTGCAGTTGCAAATCTTCGCGTGTGCCGTCAGACAAGGTGACGATCACGGCGCGTACGTCGGCAGCGACACGTGCGATGAATGTCCTTGGCCCGAAGTCGGAGACGCCGCTGGAAGTGGTGATGTGTCGTCCTGGCGAAACCGGTGGCCCACCGCAGCCCCCGCCCCAGGGACGTGACCCATCTGGAAGCTCGATCGCGACACCGGTGAACAACTCACCTGTGTCGCGGTTGACTGCGGCGTCGAGGTGCCAGATGTCGCCGTCGGTTGAGTGCCCGCTGGCGATTACCGACATGGACGCAGTGTGCCAGGCCAAGCACGGCGCCTCCCGGAGTTACCTGCCAAGCGTGGTGCTCGCTACAGAACATCCGACTCTGCTTGATATATGTGGGTGATCCCCCAGCGGTGAACTTCGGCCGGCCTGGGGTCGTGTGGACGCGGCGGCACAGAGCATTACGTGACGGCATCGCGCGTTTTCGTAGCAACCGGATTGTCGGCGGTGCACGCTAGTCTGCCGCTCTAAGCCGCGCACTGTACGTGCATCGGTGTTAAATGGCAGCAAGAGTTGGGGGCGCGGTATGCGTGGTGGGACTTATCGCCGTTGTGGATGCCGCGATCCGTTGACGGGGCGCAAACTCGCGGGCGAATGTCCGCAGTTGAGCAACCGTCGTCACGGAGCTTGGTACTTCGTCACCGAACTCCCGTCGGGCATTGACGGCAACCGCAAGCAACTCAAGCGTGGCGGCTTCGCGACTCAAGCGGCTGCGGAGCAAGCGCTTGAGGGAGTGCGTCGTCGGCTCGTGACGGGCTTCGACGTCGACGACAAGGAAACCGTTGAGCAATGGTTGGAATCTTGGCTGGAAGCAAAGCGAGGTCTGCGGGTCACGACCGCGCGTAACTACCGCGGTCACATCACTACTTACTTGGTGCCGCACCTTGGACAGCTGCCACTCGAACGACTGCGCGCGCACCACATTTCCGCGATGTACCAGGCGATCGAGGCGGGTAACACTGGCAGGCGGCATGCTGTCGGCCCGACGACGATGCGCCGGATTCACGCCACGCTTCGGGCAGCATTGAACGCAGCGGTGAAGCAACAGCGGCTAACGGTGAACCCTGCACTGCACGTCGAGTTGGCACCTCCCACGCGCCAGAGGGTTCATCCGTGGGAACGTGCTGAGCTCGGGAAATTCCTTGACTACGCGACAATCGATCGGCTCGGCGCACTGTATGAGCTGCTCGCGATGACGGGGCTTCGGCGCGGCGAAGCCATCGGCCTTACCTGGGACGACGTCGACCTTGACGAAGGTCATCTCATCGTGCGCCGCCAGATTCTCCAACTCGGTCATGAAGTCCGCGTCGGGTTGCCGAAGACCAAGTCAGGTGAGGACCGCGTCCTCGAATTGCCGCCCAGCACGATCACCGTGCTGCGAGCACACCAGGCGATGCAGGACGCCGAACGCAAGGCGTGGGGAGCAGCGTGGAACGCCGCGCTGCAGATGCTGGGGGAGCGCGAGCGCCCAGTCACCCTCGAGCGGCTGGTCTTCACCCGCGAGGACGGGATGCCGCTGCACCCCGAGTACGTGACGCGCCACTTTCAGCTGCTCGCCGCTCGAGCTGGGCTGCGGCGAATCCGCCTGCACGACCTTCGTCACGGTGCGGCGAGCTTGCGGCTGGCCGCCGGCGTCCCGATGGAGGTCGTCTCCAAGATCCTCGGGCACTCCAGCCTTGCGCTCACCGCAGACACCTACAGCCACCTCTTGAGAGGCGTTGCGCGGCAGGCCGCGGAGGCTGCGGCTGCTCTCGTGCCGCGCGCGGAGCTACACGCCCGTGACCACCACGTGACCACCAGGGCCAATTTGACCCCTTCGACGACCGACCCAGATGAGCAAAAGCCCAGGTCAGACATGGTGCGCCGCCAGGGACTTGAACCCCGAACCCGCAGATTAAGAGTCTGCTGCTCTGCCAATTGAGCTAGCGGCGCGTGAGCGAAGAGCCTACCAGCGACGCCCGAACGCTCAGACCGGCCCAAGGTCAAGCTGTGTGAGCGCCCGCGATTTCTGGGATCACCAGCACATCGGCGTCCGCCCTCTTGCCTTCACGCTCGAACATTTCGTACGAGCGCGGTCCGTTTGGGTCGACGAGATCGACGAGCAGCGTGATCGGCAGGCCGCGGCGCATGGCCTTCATCAGAGGGTGCTCGGGGCGGGTAGCGGCCTCCGGCAACCTGATCGAGTCGTGAGCGTTCATGGTGCTCCCTCCCGAACCGCCCGAATGGCGAGTTACATCGATGTAGTTCGACCGCGCGCGGCCAAAGCTTTAGCCCAAATGCCGTTACGGAAGACCCTTGTTCGCTAGGCCGAACGGCCTAGCGGGTCGGCGGGCTCGACCGGCTCAGGGGCGTCGGCCGCGTCGGCCGCCTCAAGCCCCTCATCGAGCGGTTGCCGGTCGGCTTCTGTTGTGAAGGAGACGCTGACCTTCACCTCGGGGCGGCGTTCCTCCATCATCGCCAGGCGGACGAACATCGCGCGGTCGGCTTGGGTCAGCGGGGGTTGGGTGAGCGATCGCGGCCACAGATGGTGTTTGCGAACGACATTGATCTCGGCGGCGTAGAGCGTCAGTTGCGCGGCGACGAACAGCCACGAGAGCAAGCCGATCACGATTGCAAAGAACCCGTACGTTGCGTTCGCGTGAGCCAGCGAGTTCCGCACGTAGTAGCCGCCGACGGTCTGCAGGCCTTCCCAAAACGCGGTCGCTAATACAACGCCGAGCCAGATGTCGCGCCACCCGACCGGCTCACTGGTCAGCACTTTGAAGACGATGAAGAACACCCCGAGGTTGACGACCGACGACACACCCGTCGTCCAGAACCACGCAAGCGGACCGTGCAGCCATGTCGTACCGAAACCGGCCAACGTCGTGGTTCCAACCGTCGCAAGTCCAAGCACAGCAAGCCAAAAGTAGCCACGCAGCCGACGGCCGAAAAAGTTCGGCCACGATTTGAACGGCACGTTCCAGATTGTGTTCATAGCGTTCACGGCCGACTGTCCAAGGCCTTGCGCGCCGTAGATCGTGCCGAGCGACCCGACGACGACCGCGAGCACGCTGCCTTTCAGGGCGTGCGTGTCGCTCTGCAGTTGCGTGCTGATAATCGGGAAGTTGCCCAGCGCGCTGGAGAGCAGTCGATGCTGGACGGCGGGATGGCCGGCCAGCACGAAACCGAGCACTGTCGCCATCAACAACAGCAGAGGGAAGAGCGCGAAGAGGCCGTAGTAGGCGATCAGCACAGCCTTGCCACCGGCCTGGTCGTTGCCGTATTTCTGCACGACCGCGATCGGGATCGCCAGCACTGGATGCCGTTGCTGGTACTTGTCGAAGCGCCGCACGCCCCGCTCGACCACGTTCATCGGGCGCTTCCCTCCTCCGTGGACGACAACTGCCGGTTTCTATACCCGCAACTGTCTACCAACCGGCAGCCGCCCGAAACAAAAGAAGGGCAGCGCGCCCTCGCGCTGCCCTTCGCCATGCGTTTCGTGGGGTGAGCGACGGGGCTCGAACCCGCGACCCCCGGGACCACAACCCGGTGCTCTACCAGCTGAGCTACGCCCACCACGGCTCGGTCAGTGTAGCCGGATTACGAATGCGGCTCGCTGGCGTCGGCCACAGCCGCCTCTTCTCCACCGATCGACTCGGCACCGATCGACGCGGCGATGCCGCGAGCGGTGGCTGTGTCTGGGCCGGGCTGCGGCACGAACAGCGCCTCTCTGTAATAGCGCAGTTCGTCGATGCTCTCCTGGATGTCGGCCAGTGCCCGGTGCCCGCCCTTCTTGGCGGGGCTGGCGAAATAGACCCGCGGGTACCAGCGCCGGGCGAGTTCCTTGATGCTCGAGACGTCGATCATGCGGTAGTGCAGGTGGTCGTCGAGCACAGGCAGGTCGCGCGCGATAAACCCGCGGTCGGTCGCGATCGAGTTGCCGCACAGGGGTGCCTTGCGCACCTCTGGCACATATTGGCGGACGGCGGCGAGCAGCTGTTCCTCAGCTTCTGCCAGCGTGATTCCTGCGCCGAGCTCGTCAAGCAGGCCTGACGTCGTGTGCATCGCGCGCACTACGTCGGGCATGGTGTCGAGCGCCTCCTGCGGCGGCTTGATCACCAGGTCGACGCCGTCCCCGACGACATTTAGCTCCGCGTCGGTCATCAGCAATGCGACCTCGATGAGGGCGTCGGTGCGCAAGTCGAGGCCGGTCATCTCACAGTCGATCCACACTAGGTAGTCGCTCACAGGCCCACTCTAGGACTTCGCAGTCGGCGCACTGGTCGCGCGGGCATCGTTCAGCCTCCGATGTAGGACATCTCGACCTTGTGCGGCCCGGGCTGTGCGGCGTGAGCGGCGCGCAGTTCGGAGTAGCGGTCGGCTCGGGCCGTCCAGACGCCACCGACCGCGGCATCGAGGTCGGCAGCTGACCCGCCGGAGCGCAGCAGCGCCCGCAGGTCGTGACCCGTCGAGGCGAACAGGCAGGTGTAGACCTCACCGATCGCACTCAGCC
Source organism: Acidothermaceae bacterium (assembly GCA_036509315.1). Taxonomy (GTDB): domain Bacteria; phylum Actinomycetota; class Actinomycetes; order Acidothermales; family Acidothermaceae; genus PALSA-607. The sequence continues at coordinate 3,219 of DATCFU010000220.1, read as the reverse complement.
GGGCTCGGGTGCACGCGCCGCAGAACGGTTGGGTGATCGAGGAGATGACGCCAACTTCTCCAAAGCCGTCGAGGTAGCGGTAGCGGGTCGCGACCTCGCCCGGGTAGTTAGGCGGCATCGGCGCGAGGGGCCAGACGGTGGCGACGCGGTCGACGATCTCGGCGGCCGGCACCACGTCGTCGAGTCGCCAGCCGTTGGTGTCGCCGACGTCCATGTATTCGATGAAGCGCATGGTGTGACCGCCGTCGCGGGCGAACGACGCGAGCCCTTCGACGTCCGCCTCGTTCCAGTTACGGCGGATCACCGCGTTCAACTTGAGCGGCGCGAAACCTGCCGCCTTCGCCGCGTTGATGCCGTCAAGCACTGAACCGAGACTGATCTCGGTGTCGGCGACCTTCGCGAACGTCTGCTCATCGAGGGTATCGAGGCTGACGGTGATGCGGGTCAGCCCAGCGGCTCGCAGACTCTCGGCGTGCCGCGCGAGCAGCGAGCCGTTCGTGGTTAGGGCGATGTCGTCGATGCCAGGAACCGCTGCGATCATCGCGACCAGATCCGGCAGGCCGGCTCGCAACAGCGGCTCGCCGCCGGTGAGCCGAATCTTGTTGACTCCGGCGCGAGCGAACGCGCCGACTACTCGGACGATCTCCTCGAAGCGCAGCAGCTCGGGGTGCGGCAGGAAGGCGAATCCGGGACCGAACACCTCGCGCGGCATGCAGTAGCGGCAACGCATGTTGCAGCGGTCGGTGACAGAGACCCGCAGGTCGCGCAACGGGCGGCCGCGAGTGTCTGTGGGCTGTGCGGCGGGGCGGGGTTCGGTCATGATGCCCGGTCGTCGCTCGGGATCAGGGTCGGCAGGTCGTGCATCCCAAAGCCGGCGCCGGGCTCGGCGAGCAGGTCGCGCTTGCGTCCGTCCGGATGCTCGGAAAGCCATGCATCGCTGACCGCTCTGGCAACGGCTTGGTGCAGCCTCGCCTGGAACATCGTCGGGATGATGACTCCGAGCCCGCGCTGGTCGTCGGTCACGATGTCGGCGATCGCGCGCGTCGCGGCCTGCTTCATGGCGAGGGTCACCGTGGTCGCCCGCGCGTCGAGTGCGCCGCGGAAGAAGCCCGGAAAACACAGCGCGTTGTTGATCTGGTTAGGCATGTCGGAACGACCGGTCGCGAGCAGCGCGTCCTTGCGCGCCTCCTCGGGCAACAGCTCCGGTTCTGGATTCGATAGCGCGAAAACGATCGGCTGCGAGGCCATCGCGAGCAGCAGGTCAGGGTCAACGGAACCGCGGCGGGCGGTGCCGATGAACACGTCGGCGTCGCGCAGTGCCTCTTCCATGGTGGTGATGCCACGCGGGTTCGACCTGGCTGCAAGCTCGCGATGATGCGGCGGCGTTTCTGGCCCCTCCATCAGTACGCCGTCCTTGTCGAAAATGATCAGGTCTTTGACGCCGGCGTCGAGCAGCGCCGAACAGATCGCCGTCCCGGCTGCACCGCACCCGACATGCACAATGCGGACGTCGGGAAATGTGCGCCCGGTGATGCGGCAGGCGTTGACGAGGGCCGCCGAAACCACGACGGCGGTGCCGTGCTGGTCGTCGTGGAAGACCGGGATATCCAGCTGCCGCTGCAGTTCGGTCTCGATCTGGAAGCATGCAGGCGACGCGATGTCTTCCAGATTGATGCCACCGAACCCCGGCGCGATCGCGAGCGTCGCGTCGATCACGGCCTGCGGGCTCTTCGCGTTCAGGCAGAGCGGGTAGGCGTTCACGCCGCCGAACTCTTTGAAGATCAGCGACTTGCCCTCCATGACAGGCAGCGCGCCCAGGGGGCCGATGTTGCCCAATCCAAGGACAGCGGTGCCGTCGGTCACGATGGCCACCGACGTGCCTTTCGCGGTGAGCGTCCAAGCAGACTCAGGCCGGACGGCGATTGCCGAAGCAATTCTTGCCACGCCAGGCGTATAGGCCATGGACATGTCCTGGCGGGTGCGCAGCTGGGTACGCGCGGTGACCTGAATCTTGCCGCCGAGGTGATAGAGGAACGTCGGGTCGGACGTGTGTCTGACCTTGATGCCGGCCTGCGTCTCGAGGGCCGCTGCGACCTCATCGACGTGGCTCTCATCGAGGGCGATCATCGTGAGGTCGACGGTCGCGCCCGTGGTGGTCACGTCGACGAGGTCCATCCCGGTCACGACGCCTCGTGCGTCGCTGACAATCTCAGCCAGCCGGGGGAGCAGTGTCGGATCGTGCGGGGCGAGCACTCGCATCGTCACCGTGTAGCCGGCGCCGGTGGGTCGACCGCTGCGTGACTTGTCCGGGTCGCCCGGTGAATCGCTCATGCTTCATCATGCCGCAGGCGGACCACGGCCGGGCGTGCAGCGCCCGCGACTAGGCTTGGGCCAATGGCTGACAGCACCCGGAGAGCCTCGTCATGAGCCTGGCCGTCGCCGCGATCGCCTTCGGTGTGGTCTTCCTGGCTGAGTTGCCCGACAAGAGCATGATCGCCTCGCTGGTGCTCGGCACCCGGTTTAGGCCCCTCTATGTGTGGGTGGGTGCAGCGGCGGCGTTCGCCGTCCACGTCGTCATTGCCGTTGCCGTGGGCGGTGCGTTGGCGCTGCTGCCCCACCGGTTGGTGGAGGCCATCGTGGCTGTCTTGTTCTTCGCCGGTGCGGCTCTGCTGCTGTTCGGCAATGAGGCGCGGGAAGAAGAAGCCGGCCTTGACGAGAGCGGCAACGCGGTCGAGATCGCGGTGCCGACATTTCGCCGGGTGGCCACCCTGAGCTTCGTGGTCATCTTCGTCGGCGAGTGGGGCGACATCACCCAGATCGCGACCGCGAACCTGGCGGCCAAGTATCACGACCCGATCGGGGTCGGCGTCGGTGCAGTGCTCGGCCTGTGGACGGTCGTTGCCATCGGCGCCGTGGCTGGGTCGAGACTTGTTCAGCGAGTGCCGCTGGGGTTGGTCCGTCGCATCACCGGGCTGATCCTGGCCGCGCTCGGCGTCGTGAGCACGGTCGCCGCCCTCAGGGGGTAACCGTCAATCTGTTGGCAGCACGTCAATGTCGAACTCGTTGCCTTCGGGGTCTGCCATGATGCGCCACTGAAAGCCCTCGAGATCGCGGGTGGTGCCGGGCTCCAGCCAGTGGCCGCCGAGCGACTCGATTTCCGCAGTGGCGGCGTCCAGATCTTCGACGACCAGATCCAGGTGCACCCTGTTCTTGGTCGTC
>DATCFU010000219.1:0-23975 GCA_036509315.1 Acidothermaceae bacterium | reverse complement strand
GACCAGTTCAAATCCGGCCGGTTATTGAACAGCCACACGGTGCGCACCATCGCGGCGAGCATCGTCGCCGACTTCTCACCCTCAATTGCCAGCACGTCAGCGGCGTTGCGGCGCTTGCCGGTGTCCAACACATCGAACGTGCCGTCGTCAACGTCGGTGAACACCGTCATCGCCACCGGCACGTCCGCCTCGACGACGGCCGCGAGCCGGTGCTGCCCGTCGATGAGCACCCCGGACACGTCAAACGCGATCCCCTGGTGGGTGACGATCCACTCGCCGCGTTTCATCGCGTCCGCGAACGCTCGCACCACCGTTCGGGACACCGGCCGGTTGGTGGTGTTGGCCTCCAGCCACTCAGCTGCCTTCGCCGGGGTGATCGTCTGCACCTTGCTGCGCACCGAACTCGCTCCTTCGCCGCCCCATGTTTGCCAGCCGCAAGACTAGCTGTCGCACGCCACCACGCCGCATCCGTCGCACCGCACGACGCGAGCACCATGCGGACCGCGTCGCGGTGCCTAGGAGAGAAGAAGTGTCCAGCTGGTGAATGCGTCGGGCCCGCGATCGCCGAGGGCGGCCCATTCCGGCGCCGCGGGATCACCCAAGACGGAGCTCAGTTTGTTGAGCCGGTTGCGGTCGCTGCCCGTGAACCGGCTGCGCTCCTGCCGTGGGTCGCCGATGAGACTGACCAGGAAAGCGGCATCGCCGCTGTGCCGTTCCCGGTCGCGGCTATCGACCATCCATGCCGCGGCTTTGAGCACAAGCGCGCCGAGCAGGTCCGGTACCGGGATTTCCGCCGTAGCGTCTGCCATCGTCACCCCAATAAGTGCTGGGCGTTGCATCGCTTGACGGCCGCCGTCGACGCGGATGGTCTCCTTACCTCGTGCGGTGACGAGTCGCCACGTGGGCGGCGTGTGGTCAGGAGCCAAGACGTCCACGGCGGCGTTGTCGCGACTGCGCGCGAACCGGTAGATGTGGCCCGAGGAGTCCTCGACCGGCTCGAAACCCAAGCCTTCGATGGCCGCTACCACCACACGCAGGCCGTCGGATGCGGTGAGCAGGTCAGCGAGGACGTCGATGTCGTGGGTGGCTCGAAGCGGCTGCTGACCGGCGCATAGACCATGCAGCAACACCATCTGCCCGCCGACTAGTTGCCAGCGCCCGATCGGCACGGCGGCGGCGATGTCGAACAGCAACTGCCATACCACGACAAGACCACCCCCAAGAGGCGGGAGCGCGACTTGTCCAAGCAGCGGCGGCTTCCCGCCGCTTGCGGGAAAGGTGGTCATCTGTCCTGGTCGGCGACGGTGCGGGTGAGTATCTGCGCGCCGAGGCGCCGCGTGCGGACGTCATCGGATTCCAGCAGATCGACGGCGACCACCGCAGCCGGCATCACCCGTCGAGTCAACACTTGGTCGTCATCGAAGGTCGGCATCCGGACGATCAGGTTGGCGGCCCCGAGCTGGCTCAATCCGTAGTCGCGGCTCAGCTTGTCCAAGGTCTCCTTCGAGCAGTACATCTCGTCAGCGACATCACCCACAGCGACGATGCCCGAGTCGATCTGGTCCCGCGCGGACATGCCACCGACCACTACTCCCTGGGTCGACATGACGGCGTCGCGGTAGGTCGGGAGTACCCGCAGATCTACGCGGACAGCTCGTCTGCGACACCCCGCAGCGATCGCGTCGGGGTCGTGGCCGCGCAGCCATCTACGCAACCTCGACCTTGTCGACCGGTCCAGCCATAACGCTCGCTCACCGGACGCCTCCAAGAGCGCAGCCCATGCGATTTGGGGTGCGAGCGCGCGACCGCGACCTTTGGGCGCCCGCAAACGAGTACGCACGCTGGCTTCGTCAACAAGAAAGATCCGGCCCACCGAGACTGCCTTGAGGTCGCCGGCCGCGAGCAACCGCCGCACCTCGTTGGCACTGACACCCAGCCGTCGAGCCGCCTCAGACGTCGTCACCGACACACCCGACACCCCCTCCACCGCGTAGGCAGAAATACTACGCCGACGTGGGTATTTTGCCAACCCCCAGCAGGCCGCGTATGTCCAGCCGGTCGTCTCGGCGGTCTCCCGAGCCTGACCCGCTAGCTCGGACACAAGCTCAGCCGCGCCATCCGGTCCGCGACCGGTTGGCGCGCGCAAGGCCGATGAGAACCCGGGAGTCGCGAAACCCGGCGGGCGGGGCCGTAGCGGGGCCGTACGGCCGGTAAAGTGCGGCCTAGTACGGACCACAGCGGTCAAGATCCAAAACAGATACGGGCAGGTCAGCGGCCATTTTCACGCTCAAACGCGAACGTGTCCCGCTAGCCTTCCAAGCTGGCCATGCCGGTTCGATCCCGGTCACCCGCTCCACCGAAAATCCCTTACACAGCAAGGTTTTTCACGCGCCGACGGCCGCCGCGTGCTGCTGAACCGTGGGCCATGTGTCCCTAGCGTGGCCGTATGTACCACGCCAGTACCCCGCCGCCACGACGGGTATGACCCCGGCAAGCTGGCGATGCCGATTCGATCACGGCACCCGCTCCGCCGAAAACCCTTGCTCTGCAAGGGTTTTCACGCGGCGGACGGCCTCCGCGTGCTTCTGAAACGTAGGTCATGGATCCCTGGCGGGGCCGTACGCACCACGCCGCTACGGCAGCCCCAGCCCGGCAAGCTGGCCATGCCCGTTCGATCCCGTCCGACCCGTCGAACCCGGCCGACCTCGGGCGTCGGCTCCTTCGATCCACCTCGACCGGAGTTGAAACGGGCGAGCCGGATAGAACAATTGGCATGAAATATTGCAAAGGGTAAGTTCAGCCTGATCATCCGCGAGTAGACATAAATATCGTGCCAAAGGTCATATTTGACCATTGGTGCCCAAAGGTTGCGTGCCGATGCATGCCTTGTTTGGAGCTGCCGACGGCCGGCCGCCGACCCAAGGAGCGCAATGACGCCGGACGGGCACGACAACCAGATGGTTGCCAAGCTCCTGCTGATGCGTCCGCGCACTATCCCGCGCACGGTGGCCGCGGTCTGCGTGGGGAGCATGCTCGGCGTGTTGGCGGTCTGGGGATCCACGGCCCAGGCAACGCCGATGTTGACCGTGACGCCGACGACCACCGAGCGTGTCTCGCCGAGCTCGACGGGACCGGTCTCCGGGATGAGCATCTCCGGCGACACCACGGACACGTTGCAGGCAACCGTGGCCACCGACCTGGGCACCATCACGATCTCAACGACCACCGGCCTGACGCTTGCCTACAACAACAGCTGGAGTGGCACGCAGTCGGTGACCTTTACTGGCCTGCAGAGCGCCATCAACACCGCGCTGGGCACCGCTACCCTCGTCACCAGCGCCACTACGGGGACGGCGCACGTCAGCCTGACCGCCGTGGTGTCGGTGGCCGGCTACAACTACCTGGCCTCGAACCAGCATTTCTACGAGTACGTCGCGAGTTCCGGCGTCACTTGGACAGCCGCCGACACCGCCGCCAGGCTGCTCAGCTTTCTTGGGCAAAGCGGCTATCTGGCCACGATCCCGAACTCGACGGTGAACTCCTTCATCTCCACCAAAATCGCCAACGCCACCAACGTGTGGTTCGGTGCCCGGGCGTACGAAAGCATCGCCACCGACGGCACCCAGAGCTATGCGACGGTGAGCGGCACGACCTATCCCCGGGTGTGGCGGTGGACCGAAGGAGCGTCGGAGAGCCCGATCGCCGGCGGCGTCGTGAGCGAATGCACGAACATCACCGGCAGTTGCAGTTTCGCCAACAGCGGCAGTCCTTACAGCAGCTGGAACTCTGGCGAGCCGAACAACTCCGGGGGCTCGTCATCTGTCGCCTATCAGGGTGAGTACGTGCCGGTGACGAACTGGAGTGGGACGTCGGCCTCGTGGAACGACCTGTCCCCGACGAACTCGTCGAGCGTCAGCGGCTACGTCGTCGAGTTCGGCGGCAAGACCAACAGCAACAGCAGCCTGGGCACCGGCTTCGCGGGCGTGGTCACCACCACCAGCAACGTCGCAGTTGCCGCAGCCCCGGTTGTGCCGTCGGCGCCGAGCATCACAGCGGTTTCGGATAACGCGTCGGCCGACCTGAGCTGGACGCCGGCCAGTGATGGCGGAGCGACGATCACCAGCTATCAGGTGTCGGTCAACGGCGGGTCCTGGACGACAGTCTCGACGTCGTCCTCGACGTCCGTTGTCAACGGCAACCTGGTGACCACCGTGACCGCCACAGCCACGGGGCTCACCAACGGCACGGTGTACACGATCCAGGTTCGCGCGATCAACAGCGCAGGAACCGGAACCACGAGCAACTCAGCGTCGGTGACACCGATGACAGTGCCCGACCCGCCGACCGGCGTGTCCGCGGCCACCGGGAACGGTTCAGCGGTCATCAGTTTCACCGCGCCTGCCAGTAACGGCGGGGCAGGGATCTCCGGTTATACGGTGACGGGGTCACCGGGTGGTTCGGTGTCATGTGCGGGAAGCCCGTGCACCGTGACCGGCCTCACGAATGGAACGGCGTATACCTTCACCGTGCACGCGACCAACACGGTCGGCGACAGTATCGAATCCACGGCGTCCGCTGCGGTGACACCAGTGCAGCCGAGGGCCCCGGCTCCGCCTTCTTCGCCCGCTCCAGTTGCGCCCGCGCCTCCGGTCTCGCAGGGCCCACTCGCCGCGCAGCACGGCACCGGCTCCGTCACGTTGTCATTTGATGCTGCTCTCGTGAACGGCTCAGCTGCTACCGGCTATGAGGTTTCCACCGATGATGGGGTGACGTGGCGACCGGTGACAACGACGGGTACCACCCATCTGAGCGCCACAGTCACCGGCCTGGCCACCGGAAGGTCGTACGTCATCGAAGTTCGGGCGGTCAACAGCACTGGCCATGGCCCAAGCGGGGCTCCGCAGACGCTGGTCCTGGCCGGCGTTCCTAGCGCGCCGACCCACGTCTCGGCAATTGCAGAGAACCAATCGGCCGTGGTGAGTTTCACCGCGGCCGCAAACAATGGGTCCACTGTCACGACGTACTGGGTGATCGTGTCTCCGCGTGGGCCGACCATCATCTGCACTAAGAGCCCCTGCGTCGTGACGGGTCTCACGAACAGCACCGCCTACACGTTCACGGTCTACGCGACAAACGCGTTGGGCATGAGCACCCCGTCGTCGGCGGCCAACGCGACTCCGGCCGCTCCAGGCAAGGCACCGCGCACATCGAGCGGCGCCCCCGCGGCCACCCTGCCCTACACCGGGGCACCGGCATGGCGTCTGCTGATTGCCGCATCGCTGTTCGTCCTTGTCGGTCTCACTCTTCGCATTCTCGGCGCTCGCCGACGAAGGAGCGCGACTTCCGCCGGCGGCCCGTTCTGAGCGGACGACGCAGCAGTGCGCCGCCGATACCCGACCAGCAGACGCGACCGTAGCGTCGCCGAGCGGGCCGGAGACGAGCAAAGCGGGGCCGTAGCGGGGCCGTACGGTCAGTAATGTGCGGCCCAATACGGACCACAGCGGTCAAGATCAAAAACAGATACGCGCAGGTCAACTGCCATTTTCACGCTCAATCGAGAACGTGTCTCGCTAGCCTTCCAAGCTGGCCATGCCGGTTCGATCCCGGTCACCCGCTCCAACGAATTTTCCCTGACGCAGCAAGGTTTTCCGCGCGCCCACAGTGGTCCGATGGTTCTGAAACGTAGATCATGGGTCCCTAGCGGGGCCGTAGGTGCCATGCCGCTACGGCAGGCCCCAGTCCGACAAGTTGGCCATGCCCGATCGATCCCGGTCACCTGCCCGACCCGACCGACCCCGGTCGTGACCATCTTCTTCGGATGGATGCTTCGGATGGTCGCGGATCAGCGGTTGCGCGGCCACGGCGGACTGTTGCGGCCCAGCCAATGGCGACTCTTCACCACCGTGCCGGACGCCACCGTGCCACAGATGCCGGAGCCGCGTCAGCGCGGCGCGGTCCGGCTCAGCTGAGATCGCTCCCCTGCCCCAACGCGGCGAGACTTGCCCGTCGCCGGTCGGTTCGGATGTCGTCACGCCGTCATCCTGACAGGAAAGTTGACTCGGTGTACCGGACGTCACGCCGGTGATGCTCACGTGGTTCCCGGTTGCTGCGCACACGCTGTTCCGGAGTGAGTACGTCCACGTTGATGTTCGGTGGCTTCCTTGTCGTGTCGAGGCCGCCCGGCAAATCGCTTCCGTTCGGCCGACGGCTGGTCCGCTCGTCAACACCTGGTCGCTGGTGTTACCCAAACCCGCCCACGAAATGCAGATACCTGCGCGCGACCGACGACAGATCAGCGATCTCATCCGCCGTGACGACCCCTCGTCACCCGACCCGCTCGACCGCTCCGCGCGTGCCACCACCTCAGCGAATCGACGACCGAGCCCATCGCGCGGAACGAGGGTGTTGACGCCTGTTCGCTGGCAATGTCGTGCCCAGACACTGGACGTCAGTCGATGGGGCTCAAGGGTGCCGACCTTCGCGCTGCCCGCAGGGTGGACAGGTCGTGGAAACCGGCCGAGCGGTGCCGAGTAGTTAGTTAGGGACGGCGATCGAGGCGAATCTGCCCAACAATCCTCGCGCTTCCGGCGTCGGCGCCGGCGGTACAGCCATCGGATCGCATCATCGCTGGACTCGTGCGCCCGCACCTTTCATGAGTGCTTCTACTTCTGCACGGGAGGCGGTCGAGGTATCTCCAGGCGTCGTCATGGCCAACGCGCCGTGCGCCGCACCGTAGTCCACCGCTTGCTGGATGTCACCGGTGTCGAGCAGCCCGAAGACAAGGCCGGAGGCAAACGAGTCGCCGCCACCGACGCGGTCGAGAATCTCCAACGCATGGTGAAACGTTGCTTCGACGAATCCGGTCGTCGCCGACCAGGCGATGGCGCCCCATCCGTTGACGGTCGCGCTATGCACTTCGCGCAACGTGGTGGCCGCCACGACGATGTTCGGGTAGTCGTGGACGACCGCGGAGATCATCGTGGTGAATCCGTTCACGTCAATGCTCGTCAGGTGCTCGTTCGCACCGGCGACTTCGTATCCCAGGCACGCGGTGAAGTCTTCCTCGTTTCCGATCAGCACATCGACGAGGCCAACGAGAACACGGTTGACCTGTTGCGCGCGTTCCTTGCCGCCGATCGCTTTCCACAGGCTCGGACGGTAGTTCAAATCGTAAGAAACGATGGTGCCGTGTCTCTTGGCGGCGACGATCGCTTCTTCGACGACGGCCGGTGTCGTCTCGGATAGCGCGGCGTAGATTCCGCCCGTGTGAAACCAGCGAACCCCGAGTTCGCCGAAGAGGTAATCCCAATCGATGTCGCCGGTGGCGAGCTGACTAGCCGCGGTGTGTCCGCGATCAGACACGCCGACCGCCCCGCGTACACCGAATCCGCGCTCGGTGAAGTTGAGCCCGTTACGGCTGGCCTGGCCAGTGCCGTCATAAGGAACCCATTGCACCAAGGAGGTGTCGACGCCGCCCTGCAGCATGAAATCCTCGACTAACCGTCCGACGTCGTTGTCGGCAAGTGCAGTCACGATGGCCGTCCGTAGTCCGAAACACCGGCGCAGGCCACGCACGACGTTGTACTCGCCTCCGCCCTCCCAGACGCGAAAGCTCCGTGCGGTCCGGATTCGGCCCTCACCTGGGTCGAGTCGCAACATGACCTCGCCAAGCGCAACTGCGTCGTAGCGGCAGTGGTCAACCGGTCGAGGCGAGAGGCTATCCATGGGCTCCCCCGATGCGTGACGTCGTCCGTCGGCCCGCGATGTCGACCGCGGCCTCGACGAGCCCTGTGATAGCGCTCCAGTCGTTGGCAGCAATCAGCTCCCGTGTCACCAGCCAGCTGCCACCGACCGCCAACACCGACGGATGCGCAAGATAATCGCCGAGGTTGCTGGGGGAAATGCCGCCGGTCGGAATGAACTTCACGCCGCCGAACGGAGCCGCGAGCGCTCTGATCGCCGGAAGGCCGCCGTTGATATCCGCCGGGAAGAACTTGACGACGTCACACCCCAGGTCGAGCGCCATCTGGATCTCCGTCGGTGTCGCGACGCCCGGGAACACCGGCACTCCTACCTCGCGACAGAAGCTCACGACCGCTGAGCTCACTCCGGGCGAGACGATGAAATCGGCGCCGGCCTCGACAGCGAGCTCCGCTTGCGTTCTGGTCAGGACCGTCCCCGCGCCGACCAGCAGGTCGCCTTGCTCGGCGAGCGCCGTGATGGCGGGGAGGGCGGCTGGCGTTCGCAAGGTGATCTCGATGCTTGACAAGCCCCCGGCGCGGATCGCCGTGCCGAGGGAGCCAGCAGCTGCCGCATCGTCGAGGACGACGACAGGCAACAGCTTTTCGCTGTCGAGTACCGACCAGACGGGACTGCGGGGTGCAGGGATCATCGCCCCAACCAGCCGCCGTCGACGGGGAGAACGATGCCATTCACGTAGTCGGATGCAGATGACGCCAGAAAAACCACGGCCCCCTCGAGGTCGCCCGGCTGCCCCCACCGACCTGCCGGAATCCGGCTGAGGATCGACGCGGAACGTGCTGCATCGTCTTGCAGGGCCTGAGTGTTGTCGGTGGCGATATACCCAGGAGCGATCGCATTGACATTGACCCCCGCACTAGCCCATTCGTTGGCCAACGCTCTGGTCAAACCCGCAACTCCCGACTTCGCGGCAGCGTATCCGACCACATTGATGCCACCCTGGAAGCTGAGCATCGACGCAGTGAAGATGACCTTACCGTTTCCGCGCAAGACCATCCCCCGGCCGAACTCACGCGCGAGCACGAACTGGGCACGCAGGTCGACGGCGATCACGTGGTCGAAGTCCGCGTCGGAATGGTCGACCGCAGGCGCGCGGCGGATGGTTCCCCCGTTGTTCACAAGGATGTCGACGCCGCGCTCGCGATGACTGAGATCATCGGCAAAAGCTCGTACGGCTTCGCCGTCTGCGAAATCGACCGAGTAGCCCTCGAAGCGGCGACCTAGCGTTGTGACCGCGTCGGCGACCGAACTCCCCGAACGCTCCAGCGTTGCACTGACGCCGACAATGTCAGCACCCGCCGCTGCCAGCGCGCACGCCATCGCCATGCCGATCCCACGACGTGCGCCGGTCACGACCGCGAGCTTGCCGCTGAGGTCGAACATCCCCGTACTTTTCGGTCCCACGGTCCTCCCGTCGTTGCCCAAGATGCTTCCCCCGCCCAGCTGTCCGCGCCCCTAGGACTGGCAGTCGATCAAGACCTTCATCACACCGCCCGCCTCCAGCAGTTCGAATGCTGCCGCGCCCGAGCTCAGTGGCTCGACCGCGGAGATCAGCGCAGCCACCGGGATGACCCCGCCCGCGACGAGATCCACGGCTCGCTCGAAATCACTCCGGTGATAGAGCCGCGCTCCGATCAACGAGAGCTCGCGCCAGAAGAAGCGATGCAGATTCACCTCACGAGGCGTCCCATGGATCGCAACCAGAACGAGTCGGCCGCGCACGGCCATCGCGTCGACCGCAGTCGTGACACCGACCGCCGCACCGGACACCTCGAACGCCACAGCAGCGCCAGCGCCGGCAGTCCACTGCGTAACGGCGGCCGTCACGTCTTCGGTTGTTGGGTCGATCGTGCGCAGCCCCAGCGATTCGGCAAGCTCGCGCCGATACGGATCGATCTCCACGACAAGGACCTCGGCGCCGGCTTCCCTGGCCACGATTGCGATCAGAAGTCCGACCGGGCCGCCGCCGACGACGAGAGCCTTTTCTCCCGCAGCCACGTTGGCGCGTCGGACATCGTGAACAGCCACGGCTGTCGGCTCCACAAGCGCGGCGTGGTCCAGCCGCAGCGAATAGGGCAACCTGACCAGAGTGCGGGCGGGCACCGTCCACAAACGCTGCAGCGATCCCGGTGCATCGATGCCGATGAACTTCAGGTTGTGACACAGATGCCTGTTGCCCGCGAGGCAAGCCGGGCAAGTACCGTCCCAATCCAGCGGCACCACCGTGACCGGTGCACCAAGCGCCCATCCCTCGACCTCGGCGCCCAACGCGACGATCCGGCCCGCCATCTCGTGACCGATGACCGCAGGCCTACTTACCCTGGTATCCATCGAGCCGTGGAAGATGTGCAGATCGGTGCCGCAGATCCCGGTGAAGGCCACCTCGATCTGCACTTCGCCCGACGCTGGGGCCACCTCCTCAACATCCGAGACGTCGACCTTGCCGGCCTCTATGTAACTAAGCGCCTGCACTTAGTCCTTCTTCCATGTCAGATCGCAGTTCATGCGAGGTGCCATACCTGCGCCATCGGGGTCCACTGCATTCCGTCGGGTGCTCCGGCTAATCGGTCCTGGCACGGATCGGTCAATGCCCACCAGCGTTGCGTTTGCGGATCCGCGGCGATGCGGGCTAGGTCGGCGTCGTGATCTATCCCGCAGTACTCGTAGTAGGAAAAAAGCAAGTTGCCGTGAACGAAGATGGTGTAGTTGCGGATGTTGGCGCGGGTGAGCATCGCCTCGACGTCCGGCCACACGTCGGCATGCAGCGTCAGGTACTCGTGGCGATGTTCCGGCCGAAGCCCAATCACCCAGCCGAACCGTTGCATGATCAGCAGCCTTTCGTCAGCGCACTTGCGTCAGCAGAGACAAGATCGGGCCGAAGCGGTGCAATGCACGCGATCGACTCGTCCCTTCCGAGTGACCGGACCTGCATCGATTCCCCTGTCGTGGGTGTCTTCGCGGCGGGATCGGGCCGCGTCCGTTGATGCGGTGGCTGGCAAGACCCTAGCTAAGTCATCCGATCATTGACAGACCGATCTGTAGAAATCCGGGTTGGTGTTGCTCACGGGGGGGAATTTTGCGGTGACGTACGGCCCGGTGGCACCCGTACATCGGATGATGTGTGGTTGCGCCCACCTCTCCCAAGGGGATGAGGATCCCGCTGCGTCGGATCGTGTCGGTCTTAGGGCCGCCAACCGCCACCGCGGCGACCGAGACCCGCCAGGCGATTCGAGAGCCCGGCGATGTCGGGCGGCCACGGCTGGGTGGCAGACCTCGTGTCGAAGAATCTGCACGGCCTGCGCTGGCCGCCGGCGAAGCGGCCGACACCGCCCTTGCCGCGGAGGTCTTCGCGGCTTCTAGCGCTCTACCCCGGTGCTGGCGACTCGGCGGTGGCCGCCGGGTGCGCCGCCCAGTAGGCGCCGTCTGGATAGCGGAAAGTATTGATGGAGCCGTCGTGCATGCGTGAGCTGTAGCCAGGCGTCGTGGGCAGCACATATGCCGCGTTCTTGACGACGCACGGGTCGGTGAAATGTTCGTGCAGGTGGTCGACGTATTCGGTGACTCGGCCTTCCAGGCTTCCCGAAACCGCAATGTAGTCGAAGATCGAAAGGTGCTGTACGAGTTCGCACAGGCCCACACCGCCCGCATGCGGGCAGACCGGGACGCCGTACTTGGCGGCCATCAGTAACACGGTGATGATCTCGTTGACACTGGCTAAGCGGCACGAGTCGATCTGTGCGTAGTCGATCGCGCCCGATTGCAGAAACTGTTTGAACATGACCCTGTTGTGGGCGTGTTCACCGGTAGCGACGCCTACCGGGCTGACTGCGGCGCGGATAGCGGCGTGACCCAAAATGTCGTCTGGGCTCGTCGGCTCCTCTATCCACAGCGGTTCGAAGTCGGACAAGGCGTTAACCCACTCGATGGCTTGACCCACGTCCCACACCTGGTTCGCATCGATCATGAGATAGCGGTCCGGCCCAAGAATTGTTCGCGCGATGCCGCATCGCCGTCGATCGTCTTCCAGGTTCGAGCCGACCTTCAGCTTGATGTAGGAAAAACCTGCCGCAACCGCCTCCGTGCAAAGCCGTGCTAGCTTCTCGTCGCTGTAGCCAAGCCAGCCTGGAGACGTCGTGTAGCAGGGATAACCTTCCTGCTCCAACACTGCGATGCGCTCAGCTCGGGTTGGCTCCAACGCCGCAAACATCGATTCGGCCTCGGCGCGGGTCAACACGTCAGATACGTAACGAAGGTCGGCCACCGCGGCCAACTGTTGCGCCGACATTTCCGCCAATAGCCGCCAGAGCGGCAACCGGGCTCGCCGTGCCAGCAGGTCCCATCCTGCGTTCAGTACAGCCGCCAGAGATAGGTGCACGACTCCCTTCTCAGGACCCAACCAGCGCAGTTGCGAGTCGGCCGTCAGGAGGCGATAAACCGCGCCCATATCGGCGGCCATCACGTCGACGTCCATTCCCACGAGCAACGCCGCCTGCTGCCGCGCCGCGGCAACGCACAACTCATTGCCCCGGCCGATCGTGAACGTCAGCCCGAAGCCCTTCAGTTCAGGGTCGTCGGTGGACAGCACCACGTATGCCGCGGAGTAGTCCCCGTCCTTATTCATCGCATCGGAACCGTCACGCTCAAGCGACGTCGGGAATCGCACGTCGATCACGTCAACAGACTGCACAACTGGCACCAGGAACCCCAGAAAGTGATCGGATGTATCGCGCAACGGTATGGTCAGCGCCCGCAAAGGTCAAACCCTTCGGCTAGCGATGTTGGGCTCAACTAAGCCCTATGCGCCCCGCGGGTAGCGGCACGCGCGGAAATGTGCCAGGAATCGGACCATCATTGGTTGGATGACTTTGCTAACGTCGTTGCACCGTCGGCGCAGGGAGGATCGCATGCAGTACCGGCCGCTCGGGTTGACCGGGCTGCAGGTATCTGCGCTCGCTTACGGGGCGTCGTCCCTGGGCGGGGTCTTCCGCTCAGTCGACGAGTCGGCCGGCATCGCGGCGGTTCACAAAGCCCTCGATCTCGGTATCAACCTTATCGATGTGTCTCCATACTACGGATTGACCGATGCTGAGACGGTTCTCGGCCGCGCCCTGAAGGGAGTCGAGCGCGGTTCTTATCTGCTCGCCACGAAGGTGGGCCGCCTCCGAGAGGCCGAGTTCGACTTTTCTGCGGCCCGGGTGGTAGCCAGCACACATGAGAGCATGAGCCGTCTCGGTGTCGACTACCTCGACGTCGTGCAATGCCACGACATCGAGTTCGGTCGCCTTGACCAGATCGTCGACGAGACCTTGCCCGCCCTCGGGCACCTTCGCGAGCAGGGATTGATCAGGTTCATCGGTGTGACCGGATTCCCAGTCCCGGCGCTCGTTTCGGTCGCTCGGCGCCATCGCATCGACACGGTGATGTCGTACTGCAACTACACCATCCAGAATCGCAATCTGGAGCCCTGGCTCGACGATCTCGCCGCTGCAGGGATCGGCGTCATGAACGCCTCCCCGCTCGGGATGGGCCTGCTGACGAACCGCGGCGTGCCGCCGTGGCATCCGGCGCCGGCGGCGGTCACAACCGCATGTGCCGAAGCCGCCGCACTGTGCGCGGCGCGCGGATCTGACATCGCGAAGCTCGCCATCCAGTTCGCCCTGATGGCCCCGGTCGCGACCACGGTGGTCGGCAGTGCAGATCCCGCGAACGTGGCGCGCAATGTTGCCTGGCTCGAGGACGACATCGACATCGATCTTCTGGGCGAGGTGGAGGCGGTGCTCGGCCCGGTACGTGACATCGGGTGGGCTGTCGGGCGGCCCGAGAATGCCAACCCGGCGGGAAGTCCGAGAGCCCGGCGATGATCCGGCCGCGCCGCATCATCGACGCCCACATCCATTTGTGGGATCCGAGCGTTCTCGCCTATCGCTGGCTCGAGCCGGGCGCCGCGTTGCGACGTGCATTCCTTCCGGTCGATCTGCATCGAGGCGGCGCCCCCACGCAATGGGTGATGGTCCAGGCGGAAGCTCGACCTGACCAGGATCTTGCCGAACTTCAGTGGATTTCCGGACTTGCGGCGCGCGAGCCGTCACTTCGTGGCATGGTGGTTCGCGCGCCCGTCGAGAGCGGACGAGCGGTTTCCGAGCAACTCGAACCGCTCGCCGCGAACCCGCTCACTGTCGGCGTGCGGCGCCTGATCCAGGATGAGCCACTCGGCCTCGCGCGAAGCACAAGCTTCATCGAAGGTGTCCGCACCGTCGGCGAGTTTGGGTTGCCCTTCGACATCTGCGTACGGGCCGCCGAAAGGGAGGTTGCCGCGCGACTGGTCGACGCGTGCCCCGACGTCAGTTTTGTGCTCGATCACATGGGCAAGCCCGACATCGCGCGCGGTGAATGGGAGCCGTGGCGCGAGCAGTTGGCAGACCTTGCGCGACGTCCAAACGTGGTGTGCAAGTTGTCGGGTTCGACGAGCGAAGCCGGCCGAGGCTGGCAGGAGGACACCGTCCGGCCCTACCTCGAGCACGCTCTTGAGTCGTTCGGGGCGAAGCGCTGCATGTTCGGAAGCGATTGGCCGGTCGCTACTCTCACCACGGCCTACTCGCGGTGGCTCGACGTCGTCACGACTGCCGTCGCCGGCTGCTCCGACGCCGACATCGACGCCGTATTCGCCGGCACCGCTGAGCGGATTTATGCGTTGCGTGGCCACCCGTAGTACCAGGCGATCAGCTGAGGAGCGGCTGTTGGCGACCGCCAGCTGACCCATCTGGCTTCGGGCCAGCTAAGTGGGACCGATGGAGAGGCGCTCACGCTTTCGGATCGTGGCCGGGGGTGGGCGCGTCGATGCGGAGCAAGTCCAGACTGCGCAGTTCGCTCCAGAGCTGCGCGGGAATCGGTACCCGCGCGTGTCGCGAGTTCTGCACGACTTCCTGCGAGCTGCGGGCACCGACGAGTACCGTCGTGATAGCAGGATGCGCGAGGGGAAACTGTAGGGCGACAGCGGGTGGGTCGATGCCGTGCCGCTGGCATATCGCGGCGATCTGCTTGGCCCGTGCGATCACCTCGGGCGGAGCCAGACCGTAGTCGTAGGTAACGTTGCGAGCGGGATCGGCAAGGACGCCGCTGTTGAACACACCGCCTAGCACGACCGAGGCGCGTCGCTCGAGGCAGGCAGGCAGCAGGTCGTCGAGTGCCTGCTGGTCCAGCAATGTGTATCTGCCCGCCAGCAACGCGACGTCCATATCGGTTTCTCGAACGAACCGCGTCAGCATCGCGCTCTGGTTCATTCCGGCACCGACGGAGCGCACGGCTCCCTCATCGCGCAGGCGCGCGAGCGCGGGCCACGCTTCGTCGATGGCCTGACGCCAGTGATCGTCGGGGTCGTGCAGGAACAGGATGTCGATGTGGTCGACTCCGAGCCGCGCCAGGCTGGCGTCGAATGAGCGGCGGATGCCGTCGCGGCTGAAGTCGAACACCCTGCGAACGGCCCGTTCGCCGACAAAGCCGGTCGTGTCGGCGTCGTGGCCAGAAGATGGCCCGCGGTCGTCTGTTTCCACCAGCCGCCCGACCTTCGTCGACAGCACCCATTCGCCGCGGGGTTTGCCGGCGAGAAACGACCCGATCCGGCGCTCGGAGGTTCCCGCGCCATAATGCGGCGCGGTGTCGAAGTATCGAATGCCGGCATCCCACGCCGTCGTCAAGCACGCGAACGCTTGCTCATCGTGGACTGACGCAAAAAGTCCGCCGATCGGGGCGCCGCCAAATCCGTAGCGAGCCACCCTTAATCCGCCACGCCCGAGCGGCACCGTGCCGGCGCTGTCAGGGCGCCGGGTCATCGTGAGACCCTGCGGCGTGTCGCGCGGTTGACACCGGCGATGTAGCTGGTGGCTGTAACGCTGGTCCTAGCCGTCGAGCATCGGTATCTGGACACGGCGGTGGATTGTAGCTCGACCACGGCTGAGCGTTCCGACTGCCGCCGCGCCGCCCCATGACGGCACCGCCCGCACCGTTAAGACTTTCGTCTAGCCGACCCGTGGTTCTTCGCCGATGCGTGTCCCTTCGACGGGAGCTCGATTGACTCGGCCAAGATCCGGCGCAGGAATGCTTCGGTTGTGCAGACGTGTGTCAGGGCCGCCGCTTCGGCGAGTGCCGCATCTCCAGCCCGCAGTGCTTCAAGGATCCGCGCATGCTCGGAAATCGTGCGTGCCGTCGCGTCTTGCTCAATGATGCCGCGCCACACGCGAGCGCGCAGTGTGCGGCTCGAGATCCCGTTCAGCATCGAAGCGAGCGTGTCGTTGCCGGCCGCCGCGGCGACCTGCGCGTGGAAGTCGGCGTCGTGATGGATAAGTTCGGTGTCGTTCGAGGCGCTTTCCTCCATGAGGAGCAGTGTTTTCTCCAGACCTACGAGTCCGCGCTCGTCGATGTTCGCCGCTGCGAGTGCTGTGACCGCCGGCTCCAGAATCCGGCGAACCTGGAGCAACTCAAGCGACAGCTCTGCCTGCATCAGATCCACCGCGAACGCAATGCCTTCGAGAAGAAGTTCAGGGCGCAGGCTCGTGACGTAGGTGCCGTCACCGCGCCGAACGTCGAGCACTCGTGCCGTCGAAAGAGCCCGGACCGCCTCGCGAACCGTGTTACGCGACAGCCCCAATTCCGCCGCCAACTGCGGCTCAGGGGGCAGCTTCGCGCCCGACGGGTACTTACCCGAGATGATCATCTCGCGGAGCTTGCGGATCGCAGCTTCAGTCAGCGGTGCACCCACGAACCCTCACCTTGTCTTGACGTGGCACGCAGTCTAGCTAGCGAGAACCCGAGGTTCGATCGCCGAAGACATCGGATCTCCTGGAGCGACCACCACCTGCTTGTCCCCGTGCAGGACCAGGTCCCCATACTCCCCGGACAGCAGCCGCGGCTTGGCTCTGAACTCTACACCTTGGCCTAACGCGCGAAAGCTCACAATGCGCCGAGTCGTCCGATCTCTGGCCGGCGCGAATAGCACTCGGCGCAAATCCGACATAGCGACAGCTGCGCGCCGAGGATGCGCTGCAGCAGCGCGAATTCGAAGCCTGGCGACTTGGTAACGGTGTGGTATCAGATGCTTTACAGCCACATCCTAAGCCGCTATAAAGACCCAAACAGTGGATGTCTAATGAGTGTCTGGCTGCCGGCACGGCGTGGGCAGCACCACAAGTAGGCATCTCGGCTACCAGACCCGAGCAAAGGATCGCCATGCCGCTTCCGAGACCTTGGTGCGCCGTGGCAGCGTTCCCTGCCGTGAGCTCGCCCGACGACCTTACTCTTCAGACCTCCAACGTCTGTGCAAGTGCAGGACCCTAAATCGCCTTCCGACCGCTTGCAAGTCGAGCGGACGAAGATCCCCTGGGGAGCACGGCACGACGCATTGACCAGCGACGCGGTGCGGCACGACGCACCACTGCACGACCAGCGATCCACCCGCGCCTCCACCGACCTGGGCACGGTTTCGAACACATCAAAAGGAGAAAACGTGAGGGTGACCAAAGGGCTTCAGGTCAGCGCGGTAATTGCCGTGTCGGTTCTGCTAGCCGCAGCATGCAGTTCGAAGAAGTCAAGCACCGCCAGTGCGACGTCGAGCGCGGCTGCCGCGCCGACAACGTCGTCGGCACCCGCGGCTACCACCGCCGCGGCACCTGCGAGCACCCCGGCGGCGCCTGCCAGCACCGCAGCAAGTGCGCCGGCAGGCGGTGGCGGGTTGATCGGCCTGGACTTCCCGCGGTCTGACACGGCGTTTTGGGCCTCGTACATCAGTTACGTGCCGCAGGAAGCTACCAAACTCGGCGCGACCCTTACGACGACCAGTTCGAACAACAGCATTCAGACGCTCATCGCCAACGTTCCGATTCTGCTCGCGAAGGGTGCGAAGGCGATCGTGATGGCGCCACAGGACACCGCGGCCATCGGCCCGACGATCGACCAGCTCGACTCCAAAAAGATTCCGGTTATCAGCGTCGACACGGCGACTGACACGGGCAACACCTACATGGTGGTGCGTGCTGACAACGTCGCGTACGGCACGAAGGCATGCCAGTTCCTCGGGACGTCGTTGAAGGGCGCCGGCTCGGTTGTGGTGCTCGAAGGTGACACCGCTTCGATCAACGGTCGTGACCGTACGGACTCGTTCAACAGCTGCATGAAGAAGAACTTCCCGAAGATCGTGGTGCATGACGAGCCGTCGAAGTGGGACGGTCCGACCGCCGCCAACCAACTTCAGACTGCGTTGACTGCTGACAAGAACATCCGCGGGGTGTACATGGAGTCCAGCTTCGCCCTCGACGGGACGATCCAGGACCTCAAGCAGGCTCACCTGACCGCTGCCGCGCCGGACCCCGCGCACGTGTACGTCGTCTCCAACGACGGTGTACCCGAGGAGCTTAAGGACATCGCCGCGGGCACGATCGACGCGACTGTGTCGCAACCGGCTGACGCGTACGCGTACTGGGGCATCTTCTACGCACAAGCTGCGATCGCGGGTAAGACGTTCGCGGTTGGCCCGACCGATCACAACAGCAACATCGTTCAAGTTCGGCCCGGCGTTCTTGAGGACCAGTTGGGTGCTCCGCTTGTTACCAAGGTTGCTGGCGACTTCGGCAACGGCGTAACGTCGATCGCTTCGACCGACCCCTCGCTTTGGGGCAACCACGCCAGCTGATCCGCAACACCACGTAAGGAAGTAAGAGACGGAACCGTCGAATGACGAGTACGGACAGTCGCGCTGCCGGGGGGTCGGACCCTGAAGTTGGGGTCCGGCCTCCCGTCGAGGCCGTAGACATCACGAAGAAGTTCGGCCCTACCACCGCCTTGGACCACGTCAACCTTGTGGTCCGAGACGGTGGTGCGCATGCGCTCGTTGGCCGAAACGGTGCCGGCAAATCGACACTCGTGTCGATCATCACAGGCCTACAGGCGCCCGACAGCGGCGAGGTTAGATTCCGCGGCGAGCCGGCGCCGCCGTTGTACAACCGCGACGCTTGGCGACGTTTGGTCGCCTGCGTCTACCAGAAGTCGACGATCATCCCGACGCTGACCGTTGCCGAGAATCTGTTCCTGAACCGGCAGCAGACAAGCCGGGCGATGATCAACTGGAAGGCCATGCGCTCGAAGGCGCAATCGATGGTCGACGAATGGGGCATCGCCGTCGATGTCGCGACCTTGGCGGCCACCCTTTCGGTCGAACAACGTCAAATGGTCGAGATCTCACGAGCTCTGTCGCTGGGCGCTCGGTTCGTCATCCTCGACGAGCCCACCGCACAGCTGGACGCCAAAGGCGTCGCGCGCCTCTTTGAACGGTTGCGGGATATCCAGGCGCAGGGTGTCAGCTTCCTATACATCAGCCACCACCTTGAGGAAATCTATGAGATCTGCGAGACGGTTACCGTATTTCGCGACGCGCGACACATCGTGACTGCCCCGGTTGCCGAGCTCAGCACTGACGAACTTGTCTCCGCAATGACCGGCGAGGCCGCAATTCTTCAAGCCGACGACTACGCCACGCAGGCCCGGCCAGGCGCGCCGGTGCTGAAGATCGAGGGTCTCACGAGCGAGGGTCATTACTACGACATGTTGCTGGAAGTTCACCCAGGCGAGGTGATCGGCATCACAGGCAGTGGCAGCAGTGGGCGCATTGCTCTGGCGGAGACAATCGTCGGACTCCGCAAGGCAGACAGCGGCACGATCACGATCAACGGCGTTCGGCCAAAACGAGGCGACGTCGCAAGTGCGCTGACGGCGGGGGTTGGGTTCGTACCCCGAGACCGCCACAGCGAAGGTCTCGTCGACCTGCTGAGTGTCGGCGAAAATTTGACGATGACGGTTTCCGATCAACTCGGCAAATGGGGATTCATCAATCCGCGCCGTCGTGATGCCGTAGCGCGAAAGGCGATGAAAGAACTCTCTCTCGTTGCTAGCGGTCCGGAACAGCTTGCGGGCAGTCTCTCCGGAGGAAATCAGCAGAAGCTCGTGATGGGCCGAGCGTTGGCGAGAAAGCCCGCACTCCTCGTGCTGATGCATCCGACTGCGGGAGTAGATGTCAGGTCGAAAGCGACGCTGATCTCGGTGGTCGACCAAGTCAGGACCAGCGGGACGGCGGTTGTCATTGTCTCCGATGAACTCGACGACCTCCGGCCATGTGACCGAGTGCTCGTCATGCTGCACGGCAAGGTGGCAGTGGAATTTCCCCGCGGTTGGACCGACGCCGACGTGGTGGCGGCGACGGAAGGAATTGGATCTTCATCATGAGCGATGACACTGGTGTTGCAGTCAGGCAGGCTCAAGAGCATCCGGGTGAGCGGCCTGCGTCTCCGGCTCGGCAGCGATCCACGGTCCTACGGATCGCCCGGTTGCGCGACCTCGCGTTGATCCCGGCGATTCTCCTCATCGGAGCAGTTGGCGTTTACGTGAGCCCGGTGTTCTTGACCAGGCAAAATTTGACGAACATTTTGCAGCAGCAGTCGGAGATCTCGCTCGTTGTGCTCGGTGAGGCGATGATTCTGATCGCCGGCCGCCTTGATCTTTCGCTGGAATCGACAGTTGGACTCGCGCCCGGAGTGGCGTGTTGGCTGATCCTGCCGAAGTCTCCGTACCACGGCGAGGGTCTGCTTCTTGGAGGCGCTTGGGGAGTGCCGATCGCGCTCGTTGTCGGCCTGATCATCGGCTTGCTCAACGGGTTGCTCATCGTGCGCTTCAAACTGCATGGCTTCATCGTCACTCTCGGCATGCTGATCACCCTTCGCGGGCTGTTGAATGGAATTTCCCATGGGCAGACCTTCTTCGGCCTACCCAAGTCGATGACTTACCTTGGAACGACGGAGTGGCTCGGCCTACCGGCGTCCGTCTGGGTGTCGTTGCTGCTTTTCGCTGTCGGCATCTTCGTGCTTGGTTACACGCGCGTTGGGCGCTCGCTCTACGCCATCGGCGGCAACGCGTCCGCGGCGAAAGCTGCTGGGATCCGGGTCGACCGGGTGGTGTGGTGCACATTCATTGTCGCCAGCACCCTCGCGGCGCTCGCCGGCATTCTGCTCGCCGGACGCCTCGGGTCGGTCGCCGCCCAGTCGGGCAATGGCTGGATCTTCACCGTCTTCGCTGGGTGCGTCATCGGTGGTGTCAGCATGAACGGCGGCCGCGGAACAATCTTCGGTGCCTTTACCGGCATACTACTTTTGTTCATCGTGCAGAACGTCCTTACCCTTGATGGTGTCAATGCCGACTGGATCAGCTTCCTCGACGGCGTCATCATCCTGTGCGCGCTGACAGTCAGCCGCATCGCCTCTGGCCAGGCGCAAGTCACGTGAGGCATATCTGGGTGGGCTCGCCGCGAGCGTCGACCAGTCACCGTGACGTAGTGGCGAACTGCAAGCCTTAGCAACATCGACGCGCCGCGGACGTCGCTGGGACCGGCAGTTGCGCGACTTTGGCTTCGACCCCTGTGTTGGCTCCGCAGCGTCGTTTGACGGCAGTGTCGGCGACACCACACAGAGCGGTGCGCGGCGTCTCCTGCGGTTGGGAGGTGTGTTCCGAGCTAGCTGAATGTAGGCGTGATGGCCGCGTACCAAGTGTGGTCAAGGGAGTGCGTCGGTGCAGTCCGGCCACATCGTGCAGATCTGGTCCCCGCGAACATGGCGGCGATGCGCGCGGGGAAGGTCAGCACGCAGCCCTTCGGGTTCGGCAACGCGATCGTGAAAGTAGTGGACACCGAGACCGCGCCGCTACGACTCTTCTTGGCAAGATGCCCACGCAGTTCGTGCCGCAGCTTTACCAGCAAAGCCTCGACACATGGGCCGAGTGGGCGCCGGATTCTCTCGAGGCGGGGGCAAGTAGCACGGCGTCCGTCGCCACAAAGACACTGTGACGGCGCAGAACTCGGGGACTCAACTGGTGCCCAGTGAGACCAAAGCGCAATCCGGTTGAGCGGACACATCCAGGTAGCGCCGCAAGTCCTCTCAATCCAAACCGCACCCCCCATCAACCAGGTTCGCGGAAACCCGTCGAGCGAGGCCGAAGCGGGGCCGTATGGCCGGTAAAGTCGGGTCAAATGGGGACCACAACGGTCAAGATCAACAACAGATGTGCGCAGCTCATCGCCTATTTTCACGCTCAATCGCGAACGTGTCCCGCTAGCCTTCCAAGCTGGCCATGCCGGTTCGATCCCGGTCACCCGCTCCACCGAAAGACCCTTAAACAGGAAGGATTTTCACCCGCTCACGGCCGTCCGGTGCTGCTGAAACGTGGACCATGGGTCCCTAGCGGGGCCGTATATACCACGCCTGTACCCCGCCGCCGTGCCAGGGATCACCCGGCGCACTGGCCGTGCCGGTTCGATCCCGGGCACCTGCTCCACCGAAAGCCCTTACCGTGCAGGGGTTTTCGCGCGCCCACGGCCGCCGCGTGCCTCTTGAACGTTAGATCATGGGTCCCTTGCGGGACCGTAGCTGCCACCCCGCTACGGCAGGCCCCAGTCCGGCAAGCTGGCCATGCCGGTTCGATCCCGGTCGTCTCCCGCCAACTACGAATGGAACCGTGACCAGCAAGCCATCGACAGGCCCTACTCCCATTTCCCGACTGCCAAGACAACTGCCGCTCCTATCCGGCGTCGAGCCGCTCGAACGCCAGTACCTCCCTAACCCCCGAAGACCCGAGGCGCGGTCGCCATGCCGGTCACTTTGCGGCACAAGCTGCGTTTGCGGTACCTCTTGGCCGTAACCCCTTGTCGAGGACACGGTCGAGCCACCGCGGCCGTCGATGTGGTTCGGTCGGTTCCCGCCTGGATGCTGCCCGCGACCGTCACGCTCAGCACAGCGACCCTTCGTGCCAGTGCGACCGTGTAACCCTGACTCCTCGAGCGATCCGCCGATTCAACGCAGCCATGTCCGAATGCTGGGCCCTGAGTTCTACGCTGGCCAGGTGGCGGTGTTGGAGTCAGTGATTACGTGCCCGGCGTGTGCCACGACGGCGCGGGAAACGATGCCGCAGCATGCGTGCCAGCACTTCTACCGTTGCACTGGGTGCGGTGAGATGTTGAAACCCCGTGACGGTGACTGCTGCGTGTTCTGCTCCTACGCCGACACGCCATGTCCCCCGAAGCAAGGTGAGAAGTGATGAGCGCGAACCGCACCGCGGTTGAAGATGCCGAGATCTCCCCGTCGCAGTGCTGGTGTTGCGGCACTGTTGAGGATCCGACCCGGCTGGTCCGCCTCGGCAATCACCCCGAGGTCGGACTGTGCCTTCGCTGCGCGCACTCGGTCAGCAAGTGGGCGTGGGAGATCGAGGACCAAGCCAAGACCGGACCGCTCGTGATCGCCCGTGATCGGTTCCGCGCGCTGCGTCGTGCGGTCATCCGACGCGGCTGGCACAAAAGCCCACTGGTCGGTGGACCGATCCGATGGATCGGCAAACGCCTCCCGTAACCGATACCCGCACATCGGCTACTTGATCGCGTTTTCGACGAGCCCGATTCGGTCCCCGCCGGCATCCCGAGCCTTGCGGTTAGGCCAACGGCCGCTGGATCCAGCGGTACAAGCCGAGGCTGCAGTGGCCGCCTCGGACGGTTCGATGTCCTCGCCTGGACGCCTCAGCACGGGCCGATTTCTCGCTAGACGTTGACGGAAAGGGAAAGTGGACAACCTCTGACGGACATGGCTGCGGTTCGCTTCCCGAGTCAGCGCGAGCGGCGAAACTGTGCCCAGGTGAATGGCTGCATAGCCGCGGTTGGGGTGGTGTGCTCTTGCCTGCTGCACGCTTCGAGTTGCCAGTCATCACCGAACTGCCCGGCCAGCCCCGCGACGTCGTAGCGCGCAACCGGAAGACCTGAGCAAGATTGCGGACCGTCCAGCGCAAAACATCCGATGACCGCCACAGCGGTGGGCTCGGTAGCCGTATGCAAGGTCTTGACGTACTGCTTACGGGATTGCTCATCGGTCAAGAAGTGGAATACCGCTCGGTCATGCCACACCCCGTATGTCCGCGACGGCCGCCAGGCCAAGAGGTCCGCAACGATCCAGTCCACCTCGTCCCCGGCGGCACCGAGGCGGTCCTGGGCGACCTGGAGCGCCCGAGTCGAAACATCCAAAACGCTGATGTCTTCGAATCCGCGTTGTAGCAACGCGTCCACCAGTCTCGAAGTACCGCCACCGAGGTCGATCACACTGTCGGCGGTCGAGACGCGGGCACCGTCGAACATGCGCAACGAC
>DATCFU010000218.1:0-10107 GCA_036509315.1 Acidothermaceae bacterium | reverse complement strand
TGGTCAAGGGCGGACTGCGTGGGATGAGCGCTGACCGACGCCACGCGACATGAGACGAATCGGTCGTGGGCATGGTGGAGGTGTGAGAGTCGCTGTGGTGGGGGCAAATGGGTTCGTCGGGCGGAAGCTCACGGTTGCTCTTGTCGAGGCCGACTACGACGTCATCGCGCTGTCGCGTCGCGTTCCCGAGATCGCCGGCGCCGCAGGACGGGCAGTTGACGTCGCCGACGAAGCCGCCGTAAAGATCGCGCTCAACGGGTGTGAGGTCGCCTTCTATCTCGTGCATTCGTTAAGTGATGAAGACTTTCGCGCTCGCGACCGACAGTTGGCGGAAAGCTTCGGGCGAGCTGCCGCAGCGGCAGGCCTCCGACGCATCGTCTACCTCGGCGGCCTGGGGCATGACCCCGAGTCCGAGCATCTTGTCAGCCGCCAGGAGGTCGGCAGTGCGCTCGCGTCTGCAGGAATTCCCGTTGTCGAGCTCCGGGCCGCGGTCGTGCTCGGCGCCGGAAGCATCTCCTTCGAGATGCTTCGGTATCTCACCGAGCGGCTTCCGTTCATGGTCTGCCCACGCTGGGTACGCACCGCGATCCAGCCGATCGCCTCGACCGACATGACCCGCTATCTGATCGGAGCGATCGACGTCGCGCCTGGCGTGTACGAGGTCGGTGGCGCCGACGTCACGTCGTATCGCGAAATGATTACTGCTTATGCAACTGCGCGCGGCCTGCGACGTCGACGCATCGTCGACGTGCCATTCCTGACGCCTCGATTGTCGTCGTACTGGCTGGATCTCGTTACCCCCGTGGATCGCCGCGTCAGCCACGCGCTCATCGAGAGTCTCGTGACCGAGGTCGTCGTCGAGGATCACCAGCGAACGGACGCAGCCTTCAACATCAAGCCGATGGGCCTCGTCGCTGCGCTCTCCGCCGCGCTCGTCGACCAAGCGCTTGAACTCGATCACGACCTCCTCAGCCGTGACGGCGGCCTTCAAGACGGTGTCTACACCGTCCGGGTGACTGTCCCCCTTTCCGGCAGTGAATCAACGCGCCTCGATGCTGATCTCGATCGAATCGGCGGAAGCTACAGCTGGTACGGCCTCACGTTCGCGTGGAAGGTCCGCGCGCTCCTCGGCCGCGTGGCGCGGGAGCACTGGAAGCTCGGCTTGCCACAGGAAATCGTTCAAGGCGCCGCCGTGGACTGGTGGCAGGTCGCTCGACGTGACCCCGGCATCCTCGTATTGCGCGCGACTCACTGGTTTCCCGGGGAGGCATGGCTCGGCTATCAATGCGCGGATCACGAGTTGATCCAAGTTGGCTCGCTCCGCCCGAAGGGAATCCCGGGCTTCGTCTACTGGAAGTTGCTCCAACCTGTGCACCGTCAAGTCTTTCGGGCGCTTGCTCGACACAGGGTGGCGCGCTCAATCACACAAGAGGATCGAGCGCTCCGCACCGAAGGATAAGCGCGGTCGGGTTACCGGATGTCGGGCGGTCCAGGGTGGGCGAGATCTTCGGGTAGTGGCTCTCCAGGGTCATAGATCGGCGGTGCCGTTCCATCAGCTAGTGCGGCGGCCGCGTCGGCAAGCGCGAACCGCTCGCGAACTCTGCCGAGGAAGTCGAGTTCCGTGAGCCTTGCTAGCTTCGCCCGTTGGGGGCCGGCGTACACGCTCACCCAATCGCCTGGGTCGAGGACGCCGCGTAGTTGTCCGTCGACACTGACGGCGACCTGCCCGGATCGCTCCAGTACTCGGACGGCGACGCGCTCGCATTTCGCGTCGAGCACGAGGCTTCTGTCGAAGGCCATATGAGGGGCCACAGGTGTGAAGATCAACGCATCCATGTGCGGAGACACGATGGGACCGCCGGCGGCGAAGCTGTAGGCGGTCGATCCGGTCGGCGTCGCGACGATCAGTGCATCGGCGGAGTAGGACGCAAACAATCGGCCGGTGACGTACACGGCCACATTGACTTGCCGGTCCCGCGACAGCTTCTCAAAGACCACGTCGTTCAAAGCCATGACGTCGAGGGGAACACCCCAGCCCACGTCGGGTGCGTCCCCGTCGCGTAGCGGCGGTGGAGGCAGGGCCGGACCGCGGCCGTAGCGCAGCAGCGCCTCCATGCCCTCAGGTATTTCTAACGGCCGCGAAGAGCGCATCGTCAACGCAAGGCGCGCGTCGATGTGAATCGCGCCCGACTGGACGGCGTTCAACGCCCGCGCAATGTCGTCAGATTCGATCTCGGTCAAGAATCCGAGCCGCCCGACGTCGACGCCCAGGACCGTTGCGCCGATCGGCGCTGCCACGCGCGCTCCCCGCAAGAACGTGCCGTCGCCGCCGACTGTCACGATCAGGTCGGGACTTCCGGCGTGCACGGCTTCTCGTGTTGAGTTCCGGCGGGGGACGTTCTCAGAGGCATTCCACACGTCGATGTCGACGCACGGGATTCTCTGATCGGTAGCCCATAGCCGCACTTGGTCTGCAGCGGCGATCGCGGCTGGCTTGCCGCTGTGAACAACCAGCCCGATGCGCGAGATCACCGCACAGCCTCCAGATGCCGACGCCGTCCAGCCGGTTGCTCGCGCTCGGTGGTGGTGCTTTCTGGACGGATAGCAGGGATCGCCTGTCGCGCGCGCCACGCAGCCACGCTCGCCAACATAGCCGCCACCGCGCCGCCGAGCATTGCGGCCCTGTCTCCGCTCACCCCTGCCGTTGCCCCTGTGTGGTTGACGGAAATGGCGATAGCGGGGAGCAGCGCGGCACCGACTGCCGCGCCGATCTGCCGGCTGGTGTTGATGACGCCGCCGATCACACCTTGCTCGGCGGGCGCCACTCCTCCGCTGGCGAGCACCATCGTCCCGAACGCGGTGCCGGCCGTTCCGAACCCGATGAGCATCACGGCTGCGAACATCGGGCTGTAGCCGCCGGTCGCGGGCAGTTGGGTGAGGACGAGGAAGCCCAGAGTGGCGGAGATAGTGGTCAGCACGAGAACCCGGCCGACGCCAATGCGGCCCGCCAGCCGAGCACCGAATGCGCCGGCGGTGAATCCGATGACGCCCTGCGGTGCGATAGCCAAGCCGGTCGCCAGCGGGCTCTCGCCGAGTACCTGCTGAAAATACAACGACAGCACGAGCATCTCGCCGGCGTTCCACAGGCCGAGGAGCAGGTTCAGCGCGCCCGCCGTGCGCAGGCTCGACAGCCGCAAGAGGTCTGCACGGACGAGCGGGTCGGGGTGGTGACGCTCGACCAACGTGAACGCGGCAGCGCAGATGCAGGACAAGGCCAACGACGCCAGGACGGCCGGAGATGCCCAGCCGAGGGCATCGCCCTGCGACAGAGCGAACACCAGCGCGACCATGGCGGCGGTAATGAGGACGGCGCCGCCCGCGTCGAGTCGGCGCTTGGCGCTGGATCGCCGCGATTCGGCGAGCAGCTTCGGCGCGACAATCGCGGCCAGCAGCCCGACTGGCACGTTGACAAGGAACACCGCTCGCCAGCTGGTGAACTGCACAAGTACTCCGCCGAGTACCTGGCCTGACACGAAACCGATTGAAGCGGTCGCGCCGTACATTCCTAGGGCCCGCGTACGTGCCGGACCTTCGTCGAAGCCGGCTGTGATCAGCGAGAACGCTGCTGGCGCGACTAAGGCGGCACCGGCGCCCTGAACGGCGCGTGCGGCAATCAGCAGCAGCGGATCATACGCAAGACCGCCGGCCAGCGAAGCCGCCGAGAAGATCATCAACCCGGTGATCAACATGCGTCGGCGACCGAACAGATCGGCGGCGCGCCCGCCCAAGATCAACAGCCCACCGAAGGCGATCGCGTACCCGGTGACAACCCATTGCACCGTGGTGGCCGCAAGGCCGAGTTCGGTCTCGATGGAAGCGAGCGCCACGTTCACGATGCTGAAGTCGAGAACGACCATGAACGACGCGACAAGGATGAGGGCCAACCCCAGACGGGGGAATCGGGGCTGACCGATCTGGGCGTTCACGCTGCTGTTGACGCCCTTCTTCGCGGGGGCCGAAAGAACCGCGCTCATGTGTACCCTCTTCCGAGATGTCATAACAATACGATACTTATAGTTTCGTAACTTTGCCATGTCGGTCGTATCTGCGTCAACACGTTCCTCGCCACTTGACGCGAGACGCGGGATGATATACAAAACTGATAGTACAGTTTCGATGTGAAGGAGGAGCGATGCAGCAGACGCAGCTCAGGACAGCGGAGCTCGGGAAGACCGGTATGCAGATCACCCGCGTCGGCTTCGGCGCATGGGCGATCGGCGGGGGCAAATGGCAATTCGGGTGGGGCCCCCAAGACGACGAAGCATCGATCGAGACCATCCACTGGGCGCTCGGGCTCGGGGTGAACTGGATCGACACCGCAGCGGCCTACGGGTTAGGCCGTTCGGAAGAAGTGGTTGGGCGTGCCCTCGAAGGCGTTGACAATCGCCCCTATGTCTTCACCAAGGCATCGCTCGTGCCAGGACCCGGCGGCACCGTGGTCAACAACCTGAAGCGGGACTCGATCCTTCGCGAGGCCGAACGCAGCCTTGCGCGGCTCGGCGTTGATGCGATCGATCTGTACCAGATCCATTGGCCGCGGCCGGCGGAGGACATCGACGAGGGCTGGTCGGCGCTCGCGGAGCTGAAGGAACAAGGACTCGTTCGTCACATCGGCGTCTCTAACTTCGATGTCGCGCAGCTGCAGCGGATCCAGCAGATCGCCCCGGTCGAGACGTTGCAGCCGCCCTACTCGCTGATCAACCGTGAGGTCGAACACGACCTCCTGCCGTTCGCGGAACGCGAGGGCATTGGGGTGATCGCCTACTCACCAATGGGGTCAGGTTTGCTTACCGGCGCGATGACACGCTCGAGGATCGCCAGCTTGCCTGAGGATGACTGGCGCAAGCACAGCGAGCAGTTCCACGAGCCGCAGTTGTCGAGGCACCTCGCGTTAGTTCGGCGGATCACGACGGTCGCCGAGCGACACGACTCAACGCCCGGCGCGGTCGCAGTCGCGTGGACGTTGATGAATCCCGCTGTCGATGGCGCGATCGTCGGGTTACGTCGGCCAGGCCAGGTTGCCGCGATCCTCGGTGCAGCCAACCTCCAACTCACCCACGACGACCTCGACACGATCGAGGGCAGGGTTTGAGATGGTGACGACGCTGCCGAAGATCGGGTTCGTCGGGCTGGGGCAAATGGGCGGCAACATGGCCGTTCGCTTGCTCGATGCCGGCTACGAGGTCTACGGCGTTGACGGAAGCCGACCCAGGAAGCTGGTGCGGCTGCATGACCAAATGCGCTGGCGGACGACGGCACGCGACGTCGCGGATGTCGCCGACGTCGTGTTCACCTCGTTGCCGGACGACGGGGTGCTCGAGGCGGTCGCCTCAGGTCAAGGCGGGATCATCGCTGGCCTCACCGCTGGAAAGATCTGGGTGGACATGAGCACCGTAAGTCCACGCCTCAGCCGCGTGCTCGCCGAACGGGTCGATGTGGTTGGGGCTGCCATGCTCGACGCTCCGGTGTCGGGCAGCATTCCCCAGGTTCGGGCAGGAACGCTCACCATCATGGTCGGCGGTGACGAGACGGCTTACAAGCGAGTCGAGCCAATCCTGCGCGTGCTCGGTTCGCCGTCCCACGTCGGCGACAACGGGCAGGGACTAGCGCTGAAGCTCGCGATCAACATCAGCCTCGCCGTCCAAATGCTCGCGTTTTCCGAGGGGCTGTTGCTAGCTGCGCGCGCCGGTATCGAACCCGCACTCGCCGCTGGCATCATGACGCAGAGCCCTATTGGTTCGCCGATGCTCAAGGCGCGCGCGCCCCTGGTTCTTGACCTGCCGAAGGAGGCGTGGTTCGACGTGAGCTTGATGCAGAAGGACCTTCGGCTCGCTCTCGAGTCGGCGCGCGATCTCAACGTACCGCTCCCGTCGACCGCCGCCGCTGACGAGGTGCTGAGCACGGCACGCGAGCACGGGTACGAGCATCGCGACATCGCTGCCCTTTTCCGAGTGCTCTCCGAACTCGTCGAGTCGAACAGCGCAGCACCGGAGCCTTCATGAGCGACAACGCCGAGGAGACTCGGCCGCGTGGCAGGCCGCGCAGCAGCACGGCGCAGACGGCGATCCTGTCCGCCACGATCGCGCTGCTACTCGATGAGGGTCTCCATGCGATGAGCATGGACGACGTTGCCGACCGGGCGGGCGTTAGCAAGGCAACCATCTACCGGTGGTGGGCTTCCAAAGAATTGCTAGCCCTCGACGCCCTGTCAACCGAGTGGGCTGCGCCGACGCCCAGCAAGCGGACTGATACGGGCAGCTTGCGCGGTGACCTGCTGGCTGTCCTGCGACCGTGGGTCCGGCAGTTGAACGAGAAGCCGTACGGTCGTGTGCTCGCCGGCTTGGTCGCTGAGGCCCAGATCGATCCCGAGTTCGCCAAGCTGTACCACGAACATTTCGTCCAGCCGCGCCGCGACGCCGCGCGCCAGATTCTTCTGCATGCCGCCTCGCGTGGAGAGATCCCGGCAGACACGGATTTCGAGGTCAGCCTCGACCTCCTGTACGGCCCGTTCTACCACCGCCTACTGCATCTCCACGCGCCCCTTAACGACCGCTTCACCAAGGACGTCGTCGACGCAGTCATCAAGGCCGTCTCCTAACTCAGAAGAGTTCCAGAGCATTCACGGGCCGCTTACAGGGACCGCACACGGACCAACCGCATTGTCTAGGTAATGACCTATGACAGAGGAGCTTCATCATGAACGCGACGCGACGATTAGTTTCGAACAAACGAATTCAATGGATCACGGCACCAGCATTGATCGGGCTTGCTGCCGGTTGCAGTGCGTCCGCTTCGGCAGCAGCTACGTCCTCGACGGCAGCAACGGCTCCTTCGACAGCAGCAACCTTTGCGCCCTCCACAGCACCGACTTCTGCGCCCGCAACATCGGGCCGCCCGGGCCCGGGCGGCGGTGCTGCCGGCGGTGGGGGATCCAACGCTCGGTCAGGACCGGCCGAAGGTGGAGCAGCGTGCACAGTCGACACCGTGTCCGCGTCGGGCTTCACCATGGCGACAGTCACGGGTCAGCAGGTGACCGTGAATGAGGTGGCCACGACGACGTACAAGAACGGCACGAGTTCCATCGCGGCGAGTGCTATTACCCAAGGCGAAACCGTCCTCGTGCGCGGGACCACTAACAGCACCAGCATCACCGCCGCGCAGATCACCGTGCAAGCGACCGACAACGCATCGGCGGTTGCGTCCGCGGCAGGGGTGGTCCCGTTCGAGCAGGGCGCGCCGAGCGCGACAAAGCAGGTTGGGCAGATCCCGGCGAATTACGTTGAGGGACAAGGGACGATCGTCAGTGGAACAACGGCAGATCAGGCGACGGAAGCCGCGTTGGCGGCCTACCCCGGGGCCGTGGTTGACCGCGTAGTGCAGTTGAGCGGCGGCGACGACGAAGTGCACTACATCGGCGTCAACTGGCCGCATCACGTCTTCGTCAGCCAGACGTTCCAAGTTCTCGGCGCCGGATAGCGACGACCCTCACCGGCCGGGCAAGCGCTTCGTGATCTCCTGCACGAACCAGGTGTTGCCGTCGGGGTCGCTGAACGACACGAACGACGTGTAGCTGCGGCCGTCGGGGTCCCTGCCAGACACTCGTTCTTGCGTGCCGGCATGGTGGAACACCCCACCGGCGTCATGAAAGACCTCGCTGACCTCGACACCGTGGCTGGCGAGTTCGGACCTGGCCGCCTCGACGTCCGTCACTACGAGCTGGAGGCCCTGGGTCGACCCGGGCGTGGCCGTCGTGACGCCGTTTCCGAAGATGATCGAGCACAGCGAGCCGGGCGGCGTGAGCTGCACAACGCGGAAGTCGCCAGCGACGAAGTCGGCGTCCAAACGCCACCCGAGGCCGGCGTAGAACTCCTTGGCGTGGTCGACATCGGAGACGGGTATTACCGCGACCTCAAGCTTCATGTCCATTGCCTGCACGTCCTTTCCCTCGTTGTCAGCCGTATTGTCTATCCCCCTAGTTGGTCCGTAAATCGACGGTGGGCTGATCGATCGACCCGGATGGAGGAGAACCGACGATGGACGTCGCGAGCTTGGCGCAGCTCTTGCACGAAACGAGGGACCACCATGGCCTATTCGAAATGGTCGCCCCGCCCCACAACTGGTGGGATTGGTATGCCGCGTACATGACCGCGCGCGAGACCGGCAGTACGCCCGAGGAAGCGTCGGACGCCGCCAGGTTGTACATGGAGTCGCTGGGCATCGTGGCGCCGAGCTGACCGACTAGCGTGTGATCGAGCATCCTCGCTGGGGGTGCGATGACGCACATGAACGGGGGATGCGCGTGGCGGCCCAAACCGGGGGACTGCTCGAAATCGACGAGCTGACTCGTCGATATGGAACCGTCGTTGCTCTTGATGGTCTGTCTTTTTCTGTGCAAGCGGGCCAAGTCGTTGGTTTCCTGGGCCCTAACGGCGCTGGGAAGACCACCACGATGCGTGCCATCTTCGGACTGACTGATCTCGACTCCGGTGAGGTCCGGTGGAACGGCGCCAAGATCGACCAGCCCACCCGGCGTCGGTTCGGCTACATGCCGGAAGAGCGCGGTCTGTATCCCGGGATGCTCGTGGGGGATCAGGTCGAGTACATGGGCCGGCTGCACGGATTGAG
Organism: Acidothermaceae bacterium; assembly: GCA_036509315.1. Taxonomy (GTDB): domain Bacteria; phylum Actinomycetota; class Actinomycetes; order Acidothermales; family Acidothermaceae; genus PALSA-607. The sequence continues at coordinate 1,422 of DATCFU010000218.1, read as the reverse complement.
TGCGACACAGGCCCAAGCGGCGACCAACATGTGGCTCGAGCGTCTCGGCGTTGCCGATCGGGCTGGCAACAAGGTCGACGTGCTCTCACACGGCAATCAGCAACGCGTTCAACTTGCGGCAGCCCTCGTGCACGAGCCCGAGCTGATCGTGCTCGACGAGCCGTTGTCCGGACTGGATCCTGCCGGCATCGACGATATCGGCGCCGTTCTCGTTGAGCGCGCGGCCGCCGGGTGTTGTGTCGTGTTCTCCAGCCATCAGCTCGACCTGGTGGAGGATTTGTGTGAGTCGGTGACGATCATCGACCACGGCAAGCTCGTCACGAGTGGGCGCGTGGACGATCTGGCTACCAGTGGCCCGCGCAGGTTGGTCGTGCGCGTTGAGGGCGATCGGGACGCCGCATGGGCCAAGAAGCTCGCAGGCGTCAAGGTGTCCGAGGTCAATGGTGGTGAGGCACGCCTCGTTCTTGACGAGTCGACCGACGGCGACGTCGTGCTCAGGGCGGCGATGGCAGCCGGTCGCCTCAGCGAGTTCAGCTTCGCGCGTCGGCGTCTATCGGAAGTCTTCCGCGAGGCGGTGGCATGAAGCCGTTCATCATCTTGGCGGTGGTGGCCGTGATCATCGCGCTCCGGGTGACGTTCCATTTACGCGGGCGTCGCGCCAAGGCGGTCTCCTCGGCGCAGCCCCAGAGAGAGGATTCGACGTCAGTTGAGCCGCCGCGGCGTTCTCTGTTGGTGAGTGTGTTCGGCGTTGTGGGTCTCGTGGCGCAACGAGAAGTGCGCGAACGAATCCGGGGACGTGTGTTCCAAGTCGGAACGGGGATCATCCTGCTCGTGGTGATCGCGGCCATCGTGATCCCGGTTCTTACCCGGAGTAAGAGCGAGCCTGAGCGGGTTGGTGTCGTCGGCACATTGTCCGCACCACTGCGCACTGCGGTGATGGCAACTGCCGACGCGATCGGCACGTCCATGACGTTCGTATCCGAGCCCGACTCATCGGCTGCCGATGCCGACCTTCGGTCGGGCCACGTCGATGTGGTGATCGTCGATGCCAAGCAGGTTGTCGTGGCGACGGCGATCAGCGCGGGCGACACCTCAGCCACGGCTCAACTCGCTGGGTCCGCTGCCCAGACGCTCGGGACGGCCGCGGCATTCCAGGCGGCCGGGCTGAACTCGGCTCAAGCCGACGCCATTAGCCATGCGAAACCGGTGCCGCTTGTCGGCCTTCGACCCGCACCGATTTCGCATCACAAGCACTCGCCCGCGTCCGTGGTCACCCTCGTCCTGGTCTTCGTGATGCTGGGGCAGTACAGCACCTGGATCCTCACGGGAGTTGTCGAGGAGAAGACCAGCCGAGTCGTCGAAGTTCTCTTGGCGGCGGTGCGTCCGGCGCAGCTGCTCGGGGGCAAGGTACTCGGGATCGGG
>DATCFU010000217.1:0-6871 GCA_036509315.1 Acidothermaceae bacterium | reverse complement strand
CGTCCGCGAGTTCGACGCGACGATCTGCCAGCTGTCGGATCGCCGGCTCAACGCCGGCGATCGGGTGCTGATCAAGCACACGACGAAGGTCGTGAAAGCGGTTGTGGCAAGCGTGAACCACCGGCTCGACGTCGTCACACTGGAGCACGATGCCGCCGATTCGCTCGGCCTGAACGAGATCGGCGGCGTGACGCTGCGAGTGGCCGGCCCACTTTGCGTCGACGATTACGCCGACGACCGGTTGACCGGCAGCTTCCTTGTCATCGACGAGCATGACGGTCAGACGCTTGCGGCCGGCTTGGTGGGCGACCCGATCCGGCGGACGGCCTCCAACACTTCTGGTGGCGAGACGTCATGAACGCCGGCTACCCGCTGCTTCTCGATGTCGCTGGGCGGGCGGTGCTGGTGGTCGGGGCGGGACCAGTCGGTACTCGTCGCGCGATCGGTCTGGCCGATGCTGGCGCGCTGGTCACCGTAGTCGCGCCCGACGTTGACGACGCGTTGGCTGCCGATGACCGCATCATGTTGACGCGACGCGACTACACGTCGTCCGACCTCGACGCGGTGTGGCTTGTCCATGCGTGCACCGGTGATGACGAAGTCGACTCGCGGGTTGCTGCAGATGCCGCTGCGGCACGCGTGTGGTGTGTGCGGGCGTCGGCTGCGTCGTTGTCGGCTGCGTGGGTTCCGGCCGTCGCGCGGGTCGACGACCTGATCGTCGCAGTCAACGCAGGGGGTGACCCTGGGCGCGCGATCGCCGTGCGGGATGCAGTGCGGCTGCTGCTCGAGACCGGCGAACTGCCGATGCGCCGCCATCGTGACCGCCATACCGCTGGCTCTGTTGCGCTTGTCGGAGGTGGTCCAGGAGATCCCGGCTTGATCACCGTGCGCGGACGGCGGCTGCTCGCCGACGCCGATGTCGTGGTTGTTGATCGCCTTGGCCCGCGGGCATTGCTCGACGAGATCGCTCCTGACGTCGAAGTCATCGAGGCCGGCAAGGCCCCGGACAATCACACGCTTCCGCAAGAGGCCATCAATGACCTGCTCATTTCTCTAGCCAAGCGAGGAAAACGCGTCGTGCGCTTGAAGGGCGGCGATCCCTTCGTCTTTGGCCGTGGGGGCGAAGAGTTGCTCGCACTCGTGCGGGCAGGAGTGGCCTGCGAGGTCGTGCCCGGCGTCACGAGCGCGATCGCGGTGCCAGCTGCGGCGGGGATTCCGCTGACGCACCGTGCCCTCTCACGCCAGTTCACGGTCGTGACCGGCCACGAGGATCTCGACTGGGTCAAGCTCGCGGCCGTCGAAGGAACGTTGGTCTTGTTGATGGGTGCCACTCGCGTCGAGCGGATAGCGAAGGAACTCATGAAGGCCGGACGCGACCCGAACACGCCAGTCGCGGTGATCGAGAACGGCACGCTGCCGGGTCAGCGGACCACGACCGGGTCGCTCGACTCCATCGGCGACCGCGCGACGGCAGTCGGCGTGCGCGCGCCCGCGGTCGTGGTCGTTGGCGATGTCGCGACGATGCACGACTTGCTTACGGATTCGGTCACCGGAGGTGCGATATGAGCGAACCCGCGTTGCTTGCTGTCGCACACGGAAGTGCAGACCCACGCGCCGAACAAGTTCTCGATGCGTTGATCGCACGGGTTAGGTCCGAACGGCCCGGCCTTGTCGCCGTCCTCGCGCATCTTGGATTTTCCGATCCCTCTGTGCCTGGCGCCCTTGAATCACTCGCGCGGCAAGGCGCTGGCGAGGTTGTCGTCGTCCCGCTGCTGCTGACCGCGGCCTACCACGCGAAAGTCGACCTGCCCGCGTTGCTGTCGCAGGCCGCGCTTGATCACCCGCAGCTGGTGTTCCGGCAGGCCGAGGTGCTGGGGCCGCATCCGTTGCTCTTCGAGCTGCTGCGCCGGCGGTTGGCCGAGGCCGGTGCCGAGCCCGGCATGGCGCTCGCGCTGGCGGCTGTCGGAACCTCCGACCCGGGTGCGAACGCCGAACTGGCCGACGTCGCGGCCAGCCTCGGTGCCACGATCGGGTTCGCGTCGGGCTCGCCCGCCATTACCGATGTGGTCGCCGATTTGCGGACGCGCGGCGCGAGGCAGGTTGCACTCGCCTCCTATGTATTAGCACCAGGGGAGCTGGCGGATCGCTTGCATGATGCCGGCGCCGACGTCGTGACCGAGGTTCTCGGGGCGGCCCCGGAGGTTGTTGACGTCGTGCTGTCTCGCTACGACGCCGCACGGGCTGGCGCCGCGGTGGTGCTCGATCAGCTCAAGACGTCGGCTTGACCAATTTGAGCTACCCGTTTGGGTTGAACATCGGTAGCGTCAAGCCCTCACCAACGGTTGAGATTTCTTCGGTGGAGGGCCGGCGCTATGACTCTTTCTCACAAGATCATCGGCAACGCGATGCAGATGGCGGTCTGTCAGATTGCCGATGGCCAGACCATTTATGCCGACGCTGGCAAGTTCCTGTGGAAGACGGTCAACGTCGGCATCGAAACCCACATCGCGACGCAGAGTTCGGCAGCTGGCGGGGGCGGTGCTGGAGGCGGGCTCCTCGGCATGGCGATGAACGCCGGCAAGCGGATGCTCGCTGGCGAATCGATCGCGTTCCAATATTTCACCGCGCGGGGCGGCGCCGGTCTCGTCAGTGTCGCGGGCACGCTGCCAGGTGAGATGCGGGCGCTCGAGCTCGACGGCACCCGAGGGTGGTTCGCGGAGAAGGACTCGTTCGTCTGCGCGGAAGGCAGCGTCACCAACGACATCGCTTTCAGCGGGCTGCGCCAAGGGCTAAAGGGTGGCGAGGGCTTCGTCCTGCAGCGCTTTGGCGGTGCGGGCACCGTACTTATTGGCGGCGCGGGCAACTTCATCGATATCAACCCGGCGAAGTACGGCGGCAAGATCCAGGTGCACACCGGCTGCCTGGTCGCTTTCGAGGACTCGCTGCGCTACGGCGTCGAGCGGGTCGGCGCCCTCAACGCGCAGACGATCGTCACGGGTTTGCTCGGTGGTAACGGGTTCAACCTGGCCACTCTCGAGGGCGACGGCAATGCGATACTCCAGTCGATGACCATCGACTCGCTGGCCCACGCGATCGTCAAGCACTCACACGCCGGCCACGACGAAAAGGCCAGCAATCCGCTCGGCAGTCTCTTCGGAGGGTAGTTACGGACATGGGACTTCTCGACAAGGCCAAGGCGTCCGCCACCGCGGCGATGGCACAGGGGCAGGCAAAGGTCGGCGCCTTCCAGCAGGGTCGCTCCGAATCCGAGCTCTACAAGGCCCTGGGTGAAGCGTTCTATCGCGAGCAGCGGCAAGGCGGCGACCACGAGGCCACCGTCGCCGCACTCGTCGCGGTCGATACCGCCCTCGCTCAAGCCGCGCAAGCTGCGGCGGCCCAACCAGCTCCGTACCAGCCGCCCGCGGCTCCTTATCAGCAGCCACCGGCACTCGGCCAGCCCTACACGCCACCGCCGGCAAGTGGTACCGCGCCAACCGCAGGGAACTTCACGCTCGACGACATGTAGCTCCGCGCGTAACGGAGTGCTGCTCGACGTCCCGTAGACTTCTCCACCGTGCCCGAATTCATTTATGTATTCAGAAAAGCCCGCAAGGCGTACGGCGAGAAGGTCATCCTCGACGACGTCACTTTGTCGTTCCTGCCCGGCGCTAAGATCGGTGTCGTAGGTCCTAACGGCGCGGGCAAGTCGAGCGTGCTGCGCATCATGGCCGGCGTCGAGCAGCCCAGCAATGGCGAGGCGTACATGACGCCGGGCTTCACCGTCGGGATCCTCGACCAGGAGCCGAAGCTCGACGACACCAAGACCGTTCTCGGTAACGTCGAGGACGGCGTCGCGGCGACGATGGCGTTGATGGCGCGGTTCAGCCAGGTCTCCGAAGAACTCGGGAGCCCGGATGCTGACTACGACACGCTGCTCGCCGAAATGGGTGAATTGCAGGCGCAACTCGACCACCGCAACGCCTGGGATCTCGATGCCCAACTCGAGCAGGCCATGGATGCCCTGCGCTGCCCGCCTCCGGACGCCGACGTCAGCGTGCTGTCCGGCGGTGAGCGCCGCCGAGTGGCGCTGTGCAAGCTGCTCTTGCAGCAGCCCGACCTGCTGCTGCTCGACGAGCCGACCAACCACCTCGACGCCGAGAGCGTGCTCTGGCTCGAGCAGCACCTCGAGAAGTACCCCGGCACTGTCGTCGCGGTCACCCACGACAGGTACTTCCTGGAGAACGTGGCGGAATGGATCCTCGAGATCGACCGCGGTCGCACGTATCCGTACGAGGGCAACTACACGACCTACCTCGAGGCCAAGGCCGCCCGCATCAAGGTCGAGGGCGCAAAGGACCAGAAGCTGCGCAAGCGGCTCGAGGACGAACTTGAGTGGGTGCGGTCGAACCCGAAGGCGCGGCAGGCCAAGAGCAAGGCTCGTCTCGATCGCTACGAGGAAATGGCAACCGAGGCCGACAAGTTCAAGAAGCTCGACTTCGACGAGATTCAGATTCCGCCCGGCCCTCGCCTTGGCAACATCGTCGTCGAGACCTCAGGGCTGACCAAGGGCTTCGACGAGAGACTCCTCATGGAGAACCTCTCCTTTTCGTTGCCGCGTAACGGAATTGTCGGTGTTATCGGTCCGAACGGTACCGGCAAGACGACCCTGTTCAAGATGCTGATCGGTGAGGAAACCCCTGACGCGGGGACCATCAAGATCGGCGAGACCGTCACCATCTCCTACGTCGACCAGAGCAGGTCGGGCCTCGACCCCAAGAAGAGTCTGTGGGAAGTCGTGTCCGATGGTCTCGACTACATCAAGGTCGGCCACGTCGAGATGCCGAGCCGCGCCTACGTTTCGGCGTTCGGCTTCAAGGGTCCCGATCAGCAGAAGCCAACCGGCGTCCTGTCTGGTGGCGAGCGCAACCGACTAAACCTGGCGTTGACCCTAAAGCAAGGCGGCAACTTGTTGCTGCTGGACGAACCGACCAACGACCTGGACGTCGAGACGCTGGCGTCGCTTGAAAACGCGCTGCTCGAGTTTCCCGGCTGTGCAGTGATCACCAGCCACGACAGGTGGTTCCTCGACCGGGTCGCGACACACATCCTGGCCTACGAGGGCGACTCGAACTGGTTCTGGTTCGAAGGCAACTTCGAGTCGTACGAGAAGAACAAGGTCGACCGGCTCGGCGTCGACGCGGCTCGTCCGCACCGGGCCACCTACCGCAAGCTCACTCGCGGTTAGCGTGCGATTCACCTTCAGCTGTCCCGTCCGCTGGGACGACATGGACGCGTTCGGGCACGTGAACAACGTGACGTTCCTGACCTACATGCAGGAGGCTCGCACCGGCATGCTCTTCGCCGGCGAGGCGGCAGAGCACATCCCCGATCTCATCAAGGGCGTCGTGGTCGCGCGGCACGAGATCGATTACCGCCGACCGTTGGAATGGCGGCCGGAGCCGATCGAGGTTGACGTCTGGACCGGGGAGGTCAAGTCGGCGTCCTTTGTCTTGCGCTACGAGATGCGCGATCAGATCGCGGACGTGGTGCTGGCCGAGGCGATGACGGTCTTGGTGCCGTTCGACCTCGACGCCGGCCGACCGCGGCGTGTGTCGCAGGCAGAGCGCGACTTTCTCTCGCGGTACCTGGAGCCCTAGAACGGTTGGGGGAAGTAGGTCCCGGCCAGTACCCGCGCGACATCGTCGAGCGAGCTTTGAGTCACGGCCGCCGAGCCACCGAACGCACGGACCGCGGTCGCCTCACCCGCGTGGGTGAACAGGTAGGCGGCAACCGGTTCTGCGACTGAGCCGATGGGGTTGACGAGCAGCATGGGTTGCCCCGCAACGCCTGCGAGCGGGCCGCCGGCGAGTGCGTCAGGGAAGTTCTCGCCATCCGCAACTGACGCCGCGGTGGCCTTGGGGAAGAAGGCATACGCAACAGCCGCGGACGTGTCGTAGCGATTGGTGCCGGCGAAGGCGGTTGCGGCCGGATCCGCCCACGCCGCCGCACCCCCGATGGCATACCGAGGGCCCGAATGCGCGCTCAGGTACGTGGCAGTTACCGAAGCTTGGGCTGAGCCGTCGGTGAGCAAGATTGCTGCGTGCACTGTGATGGCGGCAGGCACAGCGGAAAGTGCGTCCGGGAAGTTCAAACCCGTCGCTTCGAACACAGTGGTCGGATTGCCGAGCGCGCCGGCAATGGCCACTGCGGTAGCAAACCGATCAGCGCCGGCGATTCGCATCGGGACGTCGCCAAGCGCCGTCACTGCGGACGCGACGGCATCCGACAGGGCCGAGGTGCCCCCGAGCAGGTAGACAGTGCCGCCGGTCGGCAGCACCCGACCGATCTCTGTCTTCGTGGTCGCATCGAGCGCGCCCGGTGAGGTCAACAGCAGCGGCGCGTGTTTAGCAGCCGCGAGTGGACCACCCGTGAGTGCGTCAGCGAACGCGTCACTGCGAGCCAGCACCACGGCGGACGCCGAACCGGCAGCCGGGAATGCGGACGCTGACGCCGCCACGGCCGTCGACTCGCGGTCGGCGCCGAACACCCTGGTTGGGATGACCGTCGACGATCCGGGCACGGCGTAGAGCTCTGTTTGAATGGTGGCGAACGTCCGACCGAAAAGGATGAGCTGACCAGTCGCGTCGTCGTAGCCGAAGGCGCTGCCCTGCAGAGTTGGTTCGTTTGCCGCCTGATTCATCGTCCAGGATGAGCCGTTCCACGCCCACATCTCGGTGGTCGGCACCTCCCCGGCGTCCGGCCCCGGCGTCGTGTTCACCCAGGCCAGGGTCTCGCCGGTATCGGGGTCGAAGGCGATGGGCGGCGGCTCGGCTGCGCCGTAGTAAGAAGCGAGGCCGATGGGAGTGCGAAC
>DATCFU010000216.1:0-17376 GCA_036509315.1 Acidothermaceae bacterium | reverse complement strand
GTTGTCCGCACTTCGGGCAGCAGGTTTCGTTGTCCACGAGTCATCGGTGTCTTCATCGGTCGCACCGGGCGTGGTCGTGGCTCAGCAGCCACTCGCCGGGGTAGCTAGCCCGTCGGGCGGGACTGTGACCATCGACGTGTCAAGCGGCGCCGCGCCGTCTCCATGAGGCACGCAGATCACCTGCTCGCGAATCGACCAGATCCGAATGTCGGAGTCTTGCGACCTTGAAACGTTGCGGGCAGGATCCGCATCCGCCGATGCGAGCAGCAAGTTCCCAGGTCAGCTCTCATGCGGGCCAAGCCAGCGGCCACTACGGCAACAGGTGGGGTTCCTGGCAGCACAAGTAAAGGCCGCCCGGGGCACGGGTGCAATATGGTCGAGCGCGCTACTGCTAAAGCGTGGAGCCGGAAGGCCTCGGCTTAGCAGATCAGGCGCCGCAAGATGCGTGCAAGATGCGTGCGAACGGTTCAGCACAGACCGCCAGCTAGCTGTTGCTGGCCATGAGGATCATGGTGCGCTACAAGGTGCGGCCGGACAAAGTGGCCGCCAACGTCGAACTCGTACGGGCGGTCTACGACGAACTGCACCGCAGCACCCCGGACAGCCCTCGCTACGCGACGTTCCAACTCGACGACGGCGTCAGCTTCGTGCACCCGCTTTCCGACACGAGCACGGACGGCGACGCGCTAAGGCATATCGCGGCGTTCAGCGAGTTCCAAGTCGGGATTGCCGAGCGCTGACAGGAGGCCCCGGTTGTCACCGAACTGCAAGAGATCGGCTCCTACCGATTCGCTGGAGGCTAGCTCAGGACCTGACACGGCACAGCCGCGCGGTGCGACGCATGCTGTGGATCGTGATGCAAGGTTGCACGACGCATCGGCTCGATCATTGAAAAGCTCACGACCGGCCTCGCCTCCCGTCACTTCGTGCACGCAGGGTGCAACGGTTCAGGACGAGGCGCGATCTCGCGGACACCCAACACCCTCGACTGGCACCCGTCCTTTAGCGGTTAGCCTCGGTCAGTTGGCTACGTATGCGGTTTCGCGAAGGGGGTCCTTGCCGTCGACGGAGTCCAGGAGAGCTGTGGCCAGGTCGAGGTAGGTGATGCTTTTTGCTTTGGGCAGTGGGCCGTTGGCGCTGATCCGGTAGTGGCCGGTTGCGGTCTTGTCGAGCAGACGTGGGGGGCGCAGCGCAATCCAGTCGAGTTTGCTGGCGCCTAACCGCGTTTCCATTCGGCGCATATCCTCGTAGGTGGCTCCGAAGATGCGGTCGAGTACGGGCATCAGAATCCGCCGCTCGAGGAATGGCTGCTCGTCGCGGGAACCAACTGGCGCCGCCGAAATGACGGCGAGTCGGCGAATGGCGTTCGCGACCATGGCGTCTATCACGTTCTGAATGCCGTCGGAGTAGACGGTGGTCGGCTTCCTCGACGTCCCGACACCGATCGTGAACACCACAGCATCCGCGTCGGCGAAGAGTGCGGCCAGCGGCTCGGGGGCGAGAACGTCGCCACGTCGAACGGCGAGGCGCGGGTGGCTGAGCTCGAGGGCTTCGGGTCGGCGCGCGATGGCGGTCACGTCGTGTCCGCGCGCCAATGCCTGCACGGCAACGTTCTTCCCAGTGCGTCCGTTCGCCCCGACTACCGCGATCCGCATGACTCCTCCAGAATACGCCCGACCGATGACTGTCACTATAGGTGACAGTCATCGGAGTTGGCTACAGTTGCCGCCCATGGGCTCTGGTGAACCGCCGTATAGGGAGTCGCTGTCTTTTCTGCTGTCGCAGCTCGGGGCGCGCGCAGCCGAACTGTTCGCGGACCGGCTTCACCCCTTCGGGATCTCCCCACGTGCCTACGGCGTGCTCAGTAACGCCGCCGCCGATGGGTCTCGGACACAGCAACAACTCGCGGACACGCTCGGGATTCACCGCAACAACATGGTCGGCTTGATCGACGAGCTCGAGGCGGCCGGATGGGTCCAACGGCACAGGAGCCCGAACGACAGGCGGGCCTTCGAGGTCCGACTGACCCCTCCCGGCTCGGCACTACTTTCGCGCGTCAGCACAATGCTGCCGTCGCTCGAAACCGAGATAGCCGACGGACTGACCATCGCAGAGCGGCAGACCCTACTTGCGCTCCTCATGCGGCTAGCTGAAGCGCTCAATCTCGCCCCAGGCGTTCATCCGTACCTAGGGACGCCGCGAGGATGACCTCACCGCGTGTTGCAAAGCCACCGGCCTGGGCAAACTCTCGGCGGAATCCCCATTGACAAGTCCAGACGACTTCCCAAAGCGCGTTCTCCCATGGGACTTCAACTACCGGGACCGCTCACCTTTTTGCGGCAAGCGTCCCAAGCAGGTCTCGCAACCGAGGATGGCTGGGAGTACTTCGTCGCCGGATGGGCTGCCGCGCTGGCAGCGATTGGCGATCGGGAACTCACCATCGAGCGACTCACCGCCATCCGTCCGCGTCCGCCGAACTACGACCATGAGTCACGTCGCGCGCTTTGACGATTGCTGTTGGCTCCGGCGCGATATCGAACGAGCCATCGGCCGCGCTCGAGCATGTCGGAGCCCGGTCCGAGATGCCGTCTCACTTTGACCATCCGACGGTAAGCACCACTCGGCCGCGTGTGTGTCCGGTATCGATCTGTCGGTGCGCTTCGGCGGCGCGCTCCATCGGTACCGAAAGTGAGATGGGCACCTCCAGTTGCCCGCGCACATGCATCTCCGCCAGCTGGGCGAGGATCTTGACACTGCGCTCGCCGCCCAGCATCCGCACGCCGAGGCGGTGTCCGGCTTCATAATCGATAATCGTTCCCGCGCGGGCCTTGTTCTTCACGACCGCAACCGATACATCGTTGGCTTCACCTCCGACGGCATCGAGAGCGGCGTCGACACCGTCGGGAGCGATCGAACGAACCCGTTCAGCCAGTCCCTGTCCATAGGTCACAGGGATGGCTCCCAGGGAGCGCAAGTACTCATGATTGGCTTCACTGGCCGTGCCAATAACTCTGGCACCCCATGCGAGGGCGAGTTGCGTTGCGGCGGTTCCCACGCCACCTGCGGCAGCATGTATCAAGAGAACGTCGTCCTTGCCCACCTCGAGAGATCTAAGCGCCAGGTAGGCGGTCTGCCCGGCAGCCGACAGTGCTCCAGCGACTTCCCAGCCCATCTCCGTTGGCTTGTGTGTCACCTGGGTTGCGTCGATGGTGACGAGCTCGGCAGCAGCCTGCAGCGTCGTGAAGCCAAGGACTTCGTCGTCGACGGAAACGGCTGTTACTCCGTCGCCCACGGCTTCGATGACACCAGCCAACTCGTTGCCAAGCCGTTGCGGGAATGTCACTGGGACGTAGCCGTGAAGCTCACCGCGGCGCAACTTCGCCTCGAAGGACTGGACGCCAGCAGCCTTCACGCGAACCCTCACCTGCCCAGGGCCCACCGCCGGCTCGGGGACGTCGATGATTTCCAGAACTTCGGGACGGCCATATCGAGAGAACGCGAGCGCCTTCATAAGACTCCTTGTGCCTACACGGAATGCCTTGGGCAACTATATGCTATTCGCATCTATCTGCGAAACTCATGAAAGTGCGCTAGCATTGGGGCGTGGCACGGGACTCCAAACAATCCGACCTGAGAGCGATCGAACTCGCGATGACGGAGATCCGGCGTCGCCAACATCGCCGAACTCTTCGTGAATCGGTGGATCTGCGGGCTTGGGGACGGGACGACCTTGGGCTGCTGCCCGCACTTGAAGCGATCGAGGAGCTAGGTGATCAAGCAACAGTTGGCGCCATTGCGACGCTGACCGGCCTCGACCAGTCGCGCTCGAGCCGTCTGGTGAGCGCCGCCATCAAGTCGGGTTACGTCGTTCGGGTCGCGTCTCAGTCGGACGGGAGAAGCACACTGTTGCGACTAACCAGGTCCGGCGAACGATTCGTGCGCTTTGCCCATGAATACCGTCACTGCCAGATCGAGGAGGCCCTCGCCAGCTGGTCACACGATGACCGTCATCAACTGGCTGCATTTATGACACGCTTTTCGCGCGCCATCAAGCAGACAGCCAGTGCATAGGCGACACGCGAAACGCGTCGAACAGATCCACGACGAAGCCACAAGATAGTCCGCGCTCAACCGGGAGGCGTCAGAGAGTCCGCTGCGCTGCAGCGCAGCGTTCGCTTGCTCAGCTCACCTATGGTCTCGTAGGCGCCCGTGTGGTTCCCGCCGGCAGGCCACCGCGGTGGTTCGGCCGAGTCGCGAGGTGTACCGGCGAGCAACTCAGGCGGCGGTCGGTTGTCTTGGATGACTCGCCCGAACCGCCGTACCAACCTCGCTAGGGCACGGTGGCCCCTCGCGTCGCGTGGTCTGGACGGTGGGGCAATATGCACTGGGCTCACCCCGATCACACTGGACGTACCGAATGGCGTTGCCTTCGCTGCGTGCGGGCAAGACGCGTGCAAACGGTTCAGCACGGGTCTGCGGCTAGCGGACAGCCCAACACAGCGCGAGGCCGCTGACCTGCAGAAACACCACCAGCGACCATCGGGCCCCACCGATCATCACGAGCTAGGTTTGTGTCTTAGTCTGCGCGTTCGGGGTTCAAGTCTCTGGCGACCACCTCTGACCTGGCCTTTCCATTTCCGGGCCCTCGTACCTTGGACAATCTTCGAGCCCAGATCGGGCAAATGCGTGCAAGTTGCGAGCGCGGCTTGCACGCATCGACCCAGACACCGGAAATCTGCGGGTGCGGGTAACGTGTGCGACGCCCCGCGCACGACACAGGGCATTGGCTCGCCGCAGAAGTCTGCGAGGCTGACCGAATCGCGATTGGTCTAGCGCACGCCCAGACGGTCAGGGTCGCTAGCCGCCGGACGCTGCAGCGTCTCGCGTCATAGAGGGCCACCACGCCAGTCGGGCATAGCTCGCTCGCCAACGGCGACGTCATAGGCCGCTCGGGCGAGGAGACGAGTCGAGTCCAATGTCGGCACCGGGGACACATCGGGTGTGATCAGCAATGGGATCTCGGTGCAGGCGAGGACGACCGCGTCACAGCCGCGCTCTGCGAGCCGTTCGATGACACGCAAGTAGTCGTTGCGTGACGCATCGCTGATCACGCCGTTCACCAGCTCTTCGAAGACAACCCTGTTCACCAGGTGGCGATCATCGGCGTCGGGGAACTCCGTAGCAATTCCGTGAGCGGCCAACGCGCGCGGATACAGCGGGCTGTCCATCGTGTAGCGGGTGCCCAGCACGCCAACGCGGGTATGTCCCTGAAGCGCCGCTTGTTCCGCGACGACTTCGGCAATGTGCAGGCCCGGCAATGGGAGATCCGGTCCAGGCACCTCAAGAGCCAGGTGCGCGGTGTTATCCGGGCAAACAAAAAAGTCGGCGCCGGCCCGAACCAGCCGCTGGGCACTGGTGGCCAGGGTGACCCGGACGGCCGCGTAATCCCCTGCGTCCCACGCGGGCATGCTGTACCCGAAGGCGATGTAGTCCAGCGTGACATCGGGATGCTCATGACGGCCTGTTCGGGCGAATCCCTCCTCACAGAAGGTGAGGAAGCAAAGCGCGGCTCCTCCGGTGCTGTGAGCTAGAAGTCCAAGGTGGTGCATGAAGCCTCCCCTACTTGCAGGAATCGGAACAGCTTCATTGTTTGACGGCATGCTCCGCGGACGGTCATCGATCGCTATCGGGAGACGGCCTGCTGATAGGCGCTAACGGCTGCGGGGTCGTCGATGCTGCCGTGGTAGTGAGATTACTGCCAGCGGCCGTCTTCGTAGCGGAAGTAGCGGCTGGTCCGGACCTCAAGGGGGATGGCGGAGCCTCTTGAACCCATACAGGTGCCCGCCTCGGGGCCGCGAACATCGCCTGGCCGTCGCCGAGATATTCAACAATGTCACCGAAGCTCACCTGGATCCGGACACGCCCGGCGAAGATGCGATCGTAGAACTCGGCGATGGCGTCGCCGTCGCGCAGGAAGCCGCCGAGCGAGTTGTTCAGCTTGGCCGGCGGGTGCCCGGCACACCTGACGAAGAGCCGCGCCGTCGCGTTCGTTGTCCACGCCCACTACACGAGTCCCCAGCGCACCGCGGGGATGGACTTCTTCAAGATCGAGAACGGCAAGATCGTCGAACACTGGGACGTCGTACAAGACATTCCCGAGCAAACGGCCACTGGCCAAGACATGTTCAGCGAGCTCAGTTGAGAGTCGACCCCAAAGCTCCTTTGTGTTCCGGCAACTCAAGTCAGGACACGGATGTGATCAGCCGCCGCGCACCCGGTCCCGTGGCCTGGTCGATCTGCCCAGGGCGGGGGGCGGCGGGTGCGAGTCCTACCGCATCTTGGTGACGGGTGGCATGGTTTCGCGGGTGGTGAACCGGAGTTGGGTGAGTTCTTCGCCGGTGGCCCATGCGTTGAATGCCTTGATGTACAGGGCGACGTGTTCGCGGGTGTCGCGGCGGCGCATCACCTGCCCGGCTTGTTTCCTGGCCATCGCGAACATCACCCGGCGAAACAGTAGCCGTGGGTCGTTCTTCTTCAACCCCGCGCCGTCGATAATCCCGTCATACCAGGGGGCAAGGTTGGTTCGCCGGTTGGTGTGTTCGACCAGGTAGCTGGCCGCACCTGCGGCGCTTTTGATCATCCCGGTCGCGGCGGCGATCTGCTCACCGACCGCAACGAAGTCACGCAGCTTCGGATGATCCTCAAGTGTTTGGACGATCTGGTGGTTGGTGACCGCGGCCGCACCACCGGACCAGTTCAAATCCGGGCGGTTGTTAAACAGCCACACGGTGCGCACCATCGCGGCGAGCATCGTCGCCGACTTCTCACCCTCAATCGCGAGCACATCAGCGGCGTTGCGTCGCTTCCCGGTGTCCAGCACATCGAACGTGCCGTCATCAACGTCGGTGAACACCGTCATCGCCACCGGCACATCGGCGTCGACGACCGCAGCTAGCCGGTGCTGCCCGTCGATGAGCACCCCGGACACGTCAAAAGCGATCCCTTGGTGGGTGACGATCCACTCCCCGCGTTTCATCGCCTCCGCGAACGCTCGTACCACTGTTCGGGAGACCGGCCGGTTGGTGGTGTTCGCTTCCAACCACTCCGATGCTCTCGCCGGGGTGATCGTCTGCACCTTGCTGCGCACTGAACTGGCTCCTTCGGGCTGGTGTTTGCCGGGGCAACATTAGCCGCCACACGCCCCCCTTACCGCATCCGTCACGCCCGCACATGAGAGCCGGTAGCCGTTAGCGGCTTTGCTCGGGTGTCTTTGCCTAAGCCTCGGCTCGTCGCGCTGGCAGCTGATGGGGTGCCGTGTGGACGCGGTTGCGGCCGGTGTTTTTTGCGTGAAACAGGGCTTGGTCGGCGTGTTCGAGTAGGTCGGGCACGCATAGGTCCGAATCGGGGGTCCAGGATGCGACGCCGCCGCTGAGGGTCACGATGGGCGGTGGGGTGGGTCGGGCGTTGTGGGCAAGGGGCGTGTCGGTGACCGCCCGTTGGATGCGCGCGGCGGCCGCGGGGGCGTCGGGGGGGCTGCAATCGGGCAGAAGGAGCAGGAACTCTTCGCCTCCGTAGCGGTAGATCTGTTCGCCGGCTCGGACGGCGTTGTCGAGGCAGTGGGCGACGTGGCGAAGCGCATCGTCACCGGCGGGGTGGCCGTAGTTGTCGTTGTATAGCTTGAAGTGGTCAATGTCGAAGAGGGCGATCGCGTAGGGCCGGCCGATTCGTTGGGCCCGGGCGTGGGTGCTGGCGAGGTCTTGTTCCATGCGGCGGCGGTTTCCGAGGCCGGTGAGGGCGTCGGTCAGTGATTGTCCGAGAAGCTCGAGGTTGGCTCGTTCGAGTTGGGCGCGGAAGTCGAGTACCTGACGGTGCAGCAAAGTGACGCGCTCGGCAGCGACGAGGCGGGTTTGGACCGCGAACGGGAGCACGGGTTTGATCAGGTAGTCGTCAGCACCGGCGCCCATGCCCTGCAGTACTTGGTCGGGGTTGCCCAGTCCGGTGATCAGCACGATGTAGACGTAGCGGCCGCCGAGTTCTTCGCGGACCCGGCGGCACAGTTCCGGTCCGTCAACGCCGGGCATCATCCAGTCGGTGAGCAGCACATCGACATCTTGGGTGGAGAGCTGTTCCCACGCGCTGGAGCCGTCGGTGGCGATGAGGCATTCGTGGCCGAGTTTGGCGGCGGTGGCTTTGAGCATGAGCCGGCTGGTGGCGTCGTCATCTGCGATCAGGATGCGCATGTCAGGTGCTCGCGGTGAGCTGGGTCAAAGCGTCGCGGGCGCGGGCGAACTCGGTGTCGAAGCGTTGAATCAAGTCGGCTGCGTCGTCGAGTTGTGAGATGCGCGCGAGCGTCTCGATCTGTGCGCAGACGGCGGCCAGCGCGGTCGCGCCGACGTTGGCGCTGGAGCCGCGCAGCGTGTGCGCGGCGCGTTCGAGTGCGCGGGTGTCGCGTTCGCCGACGACCCGGACGAGTTCTCCCCGGCCTTGCGCGGTCTGGGTCAGGTACTCGTCGATGATTTCCCCCAGCACGGCTCCGTCGCCGTCGTCGAGGCTGCGCAGCATCTCGATTTGGGACGGGTCGAGGGTGTCGGGCTGCCCGGAAACTGGTGTGGGCCTCGAGTCCTGCGGTGGAGTTTCGCTCGTTGACGGCTGGGCGACCCAGCGCTGCAGGACCGCCGCGATCGCGTCTTGGCGGACCGGTTTGGTGATGTAGTCGTCCATGCCGGCGGCGAGGCAGACTTCGCGGTCGCCGTCCATCGCGGCAGCTGTCATCGCGATGATCGGGGTGTGCCGGTCGGTGCCTTCGATCCGACGGATTTCCGCCGTCGCCTCGTAACCGTCCATCTCGGGCATCTGGCAATCCATCAAGACCGCGTCGTATCGGGTCGTCTGGATCGCGCGGACCGCTTCACCGCCGTGGTTGGCGATGTGGAACTGGTAGCCCAATTTTGCGAGCACCTTCGAGCCGACCAGCTGATTCATTGTGTTGTCCTCAACGAGCAGGATCATGCCCATCACGGCGATGCTCGGCACGTTTTGAGTTGCTGATACCGGGTGCGTCGATGGAGCCGCGGGGGTCTCGTTGTTGAGGTTGGTGATCAAACAATCGAATAGTTCGGAGGAGCGCACCGGCTTGGTCATGCTGGCCGCGAAGCCGCGCAGGTGCGATTCGGCTGCGCTGAGTCGTTCACCGGAGGAGCTCAGCAAGAACAGGGTTATCCGCGAGGTTGCGGGGTCCGTCTTGAGCTGTTTCGCGAGCTCGATGCCGTCCATGCCGGGCATGTTGAGATCAATCACCCCCAGGTCGAATCTGTGACCCGCGGCGGCCAGTCCGATCGCCTGGTAACCATCGACGGCCTCGACGACATCGACGCCCCAGGAGGCCAGTTGCCGGTGCAGGATCTTGCGGTTGGTGGCGTTGTCGTCGACGACCACCGCGCGCAGTCCGGTCAGTGTGTGCGGATCGCTGGTGGCGTCGGATCCCGCCGTGCCATCGGCGTGACGGAGTGACAGTTCAAACCAGAAGGTTGATCCTTCGCCGGGGGCGCTGATCAGTCCCAGGTTTCCACCCATGAGTTCAACCAGCTGACGGCAGATCGCGAGCCCCAGCCCGGTGCCGCCGAACTTGCGGGTCGTTGATGAATCGGCTTGCGCGAACGCACGGAACAATCGCGCCTGGTCTTGCTCGGCGATACCGATACCCGTGTCGATCACGTCGAACCGCAGCGCCGACCGTTCGGTCGTCTCGTCGAGGACCGAGACGCGGATCACCACCTCACCTTCCAGGGTGAACTTGACCGCGTTGGAGGCCAGGTTGAGCAGAACCTGCTGGATGCGGACCCGGTCGCCGACCAACCGGGTCGATACGTCGGGGTGGACGTCGATGATCAGCTCGAGTCCTTTGGTGTGGGCGGTTCCGGCCAGGATGCGTCCGACGTCATCGGCCACGACTGCGATGTTGAGGTCGGTCTCGTCAAGGTCGAGCTTGCCGGCCTCGATCTTGGAGAAGTCCAAGATGTCATTGATGATGACGAGCAGATTCTCTGCTGACACCTTCACCCCGGAGGCGAGTTCGTGCTGGTCGGGGTCGAGCGGGGTCTCCAGCAGAAGTTCGGTCAGGCCGATAACGCCGTTCATGGGGGTGCGGATCTCATGGCTCATCGTCGATAAGAAATCCGATTTCGCCTTGGATGCTTGGAGCGCCCCGTCGCGGGCGGCGGCCAGGTCCTCGACCGCCCGCCGGGCCTCAGTGACGTCGCCACCATTAAGGACGTAGCCACGCACCGACGGGTCGCCCAAAAGGTTGGTGGCGGTCCAGGCGATGCTGCGCCATGCACCGTCGCGGTGGCGCATCCGAACCTCGAACGCCGCAGCCGCGACGCTCTGGGGTTCGTCAGTCGCTTCCGGGTGATCGGCGAGGCGGTGGAAGTGGCTTTTCAGGAAGTCAATGTCGTCGGGATGGACGAGGTTGGTCAGCGGCCGGCCCGCCAACTCCTGCGGTGCATAGCCCAACACCCGCTGCGCGGAAGGGGTGACGTAGGCGATGTCGAGGGTGGCCTCGGCCACAACGATGAGATCCCACGCGTTGTCGATCAGTGACCGGAACCGGGCCGAGTTCAACGCCCGCGCCTCCCGAACCGTCAATGCCAGCCGCACCCCGGCCACCAGCAGCGTCGCGGTCGCGAGCCCCACAGCCACCTTGCCGACATGCCCGAAGGTGGCCGTGAACAAGACGACCATGCTCGCGACGGCCCCGAAGGCCGGAACCGCGAATCCAGCGGTTCGATCGGTGTCGACGGTGCCGGCGGTGTCGCCGCGAACCCAAGCGGTCGCGGGCTGGGCCCAGGTTGCGACCGCTAACAACAACAGAGACACCGGCCACGCAGCCGCATTCATCACCGATCCGAGCTTGCTGTCCGGCTGCAGAAGATTGAAAAAGTCGCCGGCAGCGTTGGCGACCATCGCACAGCTGGCGATGACAAGGAACCGGCGACAGCCCTTGGGAAGGATCGTCAACCCACCGACCGCCAACGCAAGCAGCAACAGATCACCGACGGGATAGGCGAGGTTCGTCGCCGACCCGAGGGCCGTGCCGCCGCCCGCCTTCACGACTGCATGAAATACGTACGCGGCCGAAATCGATGCCGCCCCAAGACCGGCGATCAACCCATCGAGTGAGGTTGCGACCAGCGATCCGCTGTTGCCGCGCCGGATGACCATCGTGAAGCCAACAAAACAAAGCGGGAAGAACACAGCATAAATCCCATCGGCGACCGACGGGACCGGCGCTGTCGCACCCCCCAGCGACTCGATAGTTAGCGCAACATCCCCCAGTCCCCACGCCAGGCACGCGACACCCAAGACGAGAGGGAATGCTTTCGTTACCGATGCGCTCGAACGCCAGGTCTGGTCGACGTAGCGCCAGATGCATAACCCGCCCATAGCGAGTTCGAACAAATCCACGCCCCAGTCGTCCACCGGTGGGTAATCCGAACCGGCCGCCCGGATCACCATCGACACGATGAAAGCAACCACGACTGCGCCGCTGAAATACAGCGCCCATCTCACCCGATTTGGGACATCGTTTTGACCGACATCAGCAGTGACATTCGCCATGAACTCGTGCAACTCTTTCCTCGGTTTTGGCCGATTCCGCCTCTTCTGAGCATCGGCTCCCGAGCACGAGACCTGAGACGAACATGTCTGGCGACGCCAGACACTTGTGTTTGCGGACCACCTGCTCGCGCGTCGTTGAAGCGAACCAACGCCGGGTCCGGGGGCTGCGGCGCGGGCGGCTGCTTCGCTTTGAGGGCTCCAGGGTCGCGGTGGGGGACGCTCGGGCGCGTTCTCGGAAATATGTGGTATCGCCGGGCGCTGGCAGTTTCCGACGTCAAGGGCGAACACATGTCTGCCGATGCTTTCGCAGACATGTGATCGCGGCAGTCGGGGAGGTGCCAGGGCGCGATGGCCGATGACGCTGCCGCTCGGGCGGCCGCTGTGCACGGCTATCAGATCCTGGATACTGCGCCCGAGGACGGATTCGACGACTTGGCGCGCCTGGCCGCGCAGATCGGTGAAGCGCCTATCGCGTTGGTCTCGTTCCTCGACACTAACCGGCTGTGGTTCAAAGCCTCGCTCGGGCTCGGGATTCGGGAGACCGCCCTGGAGGCGTCGTTTTCCGCCCACGCGTTCGCCTCCGACGATGAAGTGTTCGTCGTCGAAGACGCAGCCGCGGATGACCGGTTCAAAGCCAACCTCTTAGTCCTCGGCGACGACCGGATCCGGTTCTATGCCGGGGCGCCGATCCGCACGGCGGCTGGGGTTGCTGTGGGTGTGGTGTGCGTGATGGACCGCCAACCGCGTTGTTTCGACGTCGGGCAGCGGGCCGCGTTGGGCACGCTGGCACGTCAAGCCAGTGCCTTGTTGGAAGCCCGCCAGATCCGAGCCGACCGGCCGCCGGCGGCGCACCGCGACGACGCGCGGGAAGGATTTCGGCTCGCGCTTCGCCAATCTCCCGTCGGCATGCTGCTTACCGATGCTGACGGTCGCATCCTGGATACCAACGGGGCCTTCGCAACCATGCTCGGCACCACCACGACCGCCCTGCTGGGTGTGAACATCGCGAGCCTGACCACCGCCGCGATGGCCGCCGCCGAAGCGGACCTGCTGACGGAGGTGCTCGCGGGCACTCGGGACAGCGCGATCCGCGAGAAGTCCTATCGGCACACAGCCGGGCATCTGGTACAGGCGGTGTCCAGCACCGCGGCTATTCGCGCCGCCGACGGCGCACTGACCGGGTTCTTGTCGCAGATCCTGTCGATTACCGAGCAACGCCACGCCGAGGAGGCGCTGCTGGAAACCCAGTCCGCGCATGACGCGATCATCAGCATTGACGCCACCGGGCGGCTCACCGCGTGGAACACCGGCGCCGAGCGGCTATTCGGCCACCCGGCGAGCACTGCGATCGGCCAGCCGGTGACTCTCATTGTTCCGAAGCGGTGGCGGGCCGCGCACGTTCGCAACCTGGCGCGACTGGCGGGCGCTCCGGTGCCGCCAGGCCCCCCATTGCTACGCACCGGCCTGCGCGCCGATGGCACCGAGTTCCCACTGGAGGTCTCGCTGTCGGGGTGGTCGCGGGCCGGCCGACAGTACTACACCGTCATCGCGCGCGACATCAGCGAACGCGAAGCAATGCACGCAGCGATGCTCACTCAAGCCACCACCGATCCGTTGACCGGTGTCCCGAATCGCAGCGGCGCCACGACCGCGCTGGAAGCCATGCTCGCCGACACCGCCGCCACACCGTTAAGCGTCCTCACCCTCGACATCGTCGGCTTCACCGAAATCAACGGCAGCCTCGGCGCGGCGGGCGGCGACCGGGTCCTGATTCAAACCGCCCGGCAGATCGCAGTGATGCTTCGACCCGCGGAGATGGTCGCTCGGATCGGCAACGACGAATTCGCTGTGCTGCTGCCCCGAACGACCTCGACGCAGGCCCTGGCCATCGGCGAGCGGCTCCGCGACGACCTGCGCGGATCAATCGTCAGCCGCGGCGTCCCCGTGCACGTGGACATCTGTGTCGGGGCTGCGAGCCACCGCAACCAGGTCACCAAGGCCAGGGCAAAGAGGACCGCCACCGCGTTGCTTCTCAACGCCTCGCTCGCGCTTGCATCAGCGAAACGAACCGGCCCCGGCACTGTGTGCGGCTATCGCGCAGCACTC
This sequence comes from Acidothermaceae bacterium, assembly GCA_036509315.1. GTDB lineage: Bacteria > Actinomycetota > Actinomycetes > Acidothermales > Acidothermaceae > PALSA-607. The sequence goes on along the minus strand of DATCFU010000216.1, from coordinate 3,654 downwards.
GCGAAGGGAGCACGCCGCCGCCTCACCCTGCATGGCGCTTTGGAAGACGCAATCACCGCCGGCGCGCTCACGCTGGCCTACCAACCCCAAATCGACCTGCGCACCGGCCGCCTGCAGGCGGTCGAAGCACTCGCCCGCTGGACCCATCCGCAGCTGGGTCCGATTGGACCCGACGAGTTCATCCCGCTCGCCGAAGACACCGGATTGATGCCGGCTCTGGGTGCGTGGGTGCTCGCCACCAGCTGCGCTCACGCCGCGGCGTGGCGGACCCGCGGCAGCGCCCGGATCGGTCTCAGCGTCAACGTTTCCGGCCGCCAACTCGCCGACGACGACATCATCGGTACCGTCGAACACGCCCTCGCCGCCAGCGGCTTGCCGGCCTCAACACTCACACTCGAAATCACCGAATCCGTCTTGATGCGCGACCCGTGCCGCGCCGCCCAGCGCCTCGCCATCCTCAAAAGGCTTGGCATCCGAATCTCGATCGACGATTTCGGCACCGGCCACTCCAGCCTCGCGTCGCTGACCACGTTCCCGATCGACGAACTCAAGATCGACCGTTCCTTCATCGCCCCGCTACCTCAAGACAGCACAGCCCTGCGAGTCACCACAGCAATCATTGCGCTCGCCGAGGGGTTGGGCCTGACGACCGTCGCCGAGGGGATCGAAATGCCCGCCCAGCACCAGCTGCTGCGCGACCTCACCTGCACCCTGGGCCAGGGTTACCTCTTCGCCAGGCCACTGCCCGCCGACCAGATCCCGTCACTGCTGCGCACTCCGCTGCGGCTACTTCCGACATTGGCAAGCGCCCGACGCGACTCCCGTTGAAGTTGCGGAACAAGCGCACGACCCGCGGCAGACATCGCCTTTCGTATCGTCGCGATGGGAAGCTTAGGTTGCGACCGTTGCCTTCGCGCTCCAGGCCATCGTGGTTGGCGTCGCTGATGGAGGTATAACCCCCTCATCTCTGAGTATCCGGACTACGTCCCTCACCGGTGGTACACCGTGACGCTTCGCTTCCTCTACGGTTCCTCAAAGGAATTGCACGTCATCACCAATCGAGAAGACACGAAAAGCGGTGTACCTGCGACGGCAGCGACGACACGATTCCTACGTGGTGGAGACGCACCCGACGTCGCGGTACGCGACGACGGCGCACCGGCGTTGGACCCCGCGGGTATGCCGATCCTGCGCGGCTATGGCATTGATCGGAAACGAGTGGTGAGAGTCCGCCCACGATCTCAGCTCGACCTGCCGGGCCTACCGCCCCGAAACCAGATCGAGCGGGTCGGCAGCAGCTAGTCAGCCGAGTTCTCACCCTGGGGTCTTGCGTCCGCGTGCGTCTGGCCGTTGAGTAGGTGGTAGGACAACGGACGGGGTCGCCCATGCAGGACAGCCACAACTCCAACATCGTCAGCGACGTCGCAGCGGCCGGTGGGTGCGGCCTGAAGAATCTGGCCAACGGCGCCACCTGCGGTCTGGCAGCCCGCCACGCTGGCCCTTGCGACTTCATGGCTCCGCAAGCGGTCCCCGCCGCCTTGCTCGACAAGGGAATCGATCTTAACGCTCCGGACTGAACGCGGAACGGACTCGCCGCAGGGGACTCACCGAGATTCGCTTAAGCCCTTAGGGGTATTTCTCGCGGAGCCGCAGCAGGTCCTCCTCTAGCCGCAGCCGCTTGGCGGACTCCTCGGTCGGCAACCAGCCGGCCGCCGTTCGTGTACGCACGAGGACAATGTGGGCGCGCAACACGTTGTTAGTGAGTTCCATCGTCAGATGCGGATCCTCGCGGGCGTGTTCGGCGGCGATGAGGTCGGCGTACGCCTGCGCCCAGGCGGCGAAAGCGTCCGCGCAGGCTGTATCGATCGCCGGTAGCACCTTGTGCATGGGACTTTTGTCGGCAGGCGGCGACGAAATCCGTAGCGGGCGCGACGCTCGTACCATGGGCTAGCGGCGCTCGGTTCTCCCCCGGGCTGGGCGTCGCCTTCAGCAGCCACGCTTTGGGCTGGCAAGCCCGGGCGGCGGCCAGGCGTGCTTTTGGTCGAGGCGACTGGGTCGGCGATCAGGTGGGTACAAGGCGGAGACACGGATGCCTGCCCAGGTAGGAGGCCGCGTGTGTAGCGAGCTGCGTGACTGGATCCGCGCACAGATGGCGAGCGAGGAGGCTGCGCTGCGGGCAGAGCATTACCGGGCCCGCCTCGGTCTTGGCAACCCGGGGATGCCCGCGGAACTAGAGCAGCTCGAGCGGGACCGGGCCCGCCTGGACACGATGACCGATGCGGAACTGCGCGAACTCGGCCTGCTATACGCCGACCGTGCCGGGTACGACCAAGCATGGCGACCATGACCTCCACCACCGGCGTGAGGTAGGCGCCGCGCCGCACGCTTCAACTGTGCGTGGTGTCGTCACGCTCAGCGAGTAGTGCCTCGTCGACGGTCAACTGCTTGAGCACATCGTCGGGTGGTCGCCAGCCGGCCTGCAGCCGGTCGACGGTCATCGCGTTGTGAGCGCGGATAACCTCCGCGGACAGGCGCAGGATTTCCGAATGCGCGTCGCCGCGAGCCTCCGCGGACCCCAACGCGGCGAACGCGCGCTGCCATTCCTGGAACGGCGACGACGGCGACAGCGGGACTGCCTCAATAGCCATTGCTGCTCCTGATGCTCGTGAACCCCGGGTCTGGAGGTAACACGTGCCTGGGCTCCGCGAGGAACCCGGGGGGATATTAAGACAGCCGGGCGCACCACGCAATAGCCGCAGGGCGCACATTCGCAGCCCGAAACGGACCACTGCTCGGTCGCTCAACCGCCGCGGCGCTCGACCCGTTCGGACCCTGCAGGTCCCTCCCGCGGTTGCCGATGAGGGAGTTAGCAGACTCCATCTCGGTAAGTGTTTGGCGGGGGTAATGGAACCGGATCGGCCACGGCCCAACAGTTACAAGGACCGTTCGGCGCTCGACGCGACGGCGAGCGGCATCGGCGTGGATCGGCGCGGCGAGGAACGCTGGGATCGCCGCCGGGCAGCAGCCATGGGACTGCGCACCGCGATCGTCGGTGGGCCGATCGTCGCGTCGGTGTTCGCGATGGCGATGCTCAGCCGCGTCCTTCCTTCCCCAGGTCCCCATGGTGGCGCCGGTGTTCGGGTCGGCTGGTGGGCCGCGATCTTGGCCGGTTCCCTGGCCGCTATGTGGCTGACGGACCGGGCCACCCGACGCCTGGCCCCACTGGCCGCCCTGCTAGATATGGCCGTGTTGTTTCCCGGCCGCGCCCCAACCCGTTTCAAAGTCGCCCGCAAAGCCGGTGACCTGCGGCAACTGCAGGCGTTGACCGAGCAGGCGAACAAGCTCGACCAACGCAACGGCTTGGCTGAGGCCGCCGAGCAGATCCTGGCGCTGGTCGGCTCATTGCGGGCCCACGACCGGCACACCCGCGGACACTCCGAACGCGTCCGCGTCTACACCGACCTGATCGCCGCCGAAATGCGACTGCCCCCTGCTGCTGTGGACCGGCTGCGGTGGGCAGCGCTGCTGCACGACATCGGCAAACTCCGCGTCCCTAAGACCACCCTGAACAAGCCCGCGAAACTGTCCCCCGCCGAATGGGAAACGATCCGCCAACACCCACTCGCCGGAGCCGACCTGGCGGCAGCCTTGTTG
>DATCFU010000215.1:0-12190 GCA_036509315.1 Acidothermaceae bacterium | reverse complement strand
GTCCTCACCGTACGCACGAACGCCACAACAGAGCAGACTACGAGCCCCGATTAGTGTCCAAATCCACGCCCACCCAGCCGCAAAACCGCAGGTCACCGACCTGCAATCCCCACCGGTCAACCACCGTGAGCCAAGTCAGGTTCCACGACTCAGTTCGGCAGTCAACGTGTCGGCGTGTGGCGGCGCCGTTGCGCGCTGTCCGGCGAACTGGCGGCGAGTCGGGTGCATCATCGGCATTCGAGACAACGGTCCATATTCGTCGCGATCAGCGAACGTCGACCCGGTCTACGGTCGTCCACATGTATCGGGAGAGCGGGTTGGTCTGACCCGTCACGCGGATCGTGAGCGTGTGCTCCGCGTTTGACAAAGTCGAACTTGTCCACAACTGGACGCCAGCTACGCGCGACGGGCTGTACTCGTCGACGATCGTCTCTTGCCCATCATCGATCGACAGACCCACAAGCCCGTGGTTCGCGTCGGTCACACCGAAGAAGGTCGCTTGCGTCCCCCGGAACCTGAGCACCGCGACGTCCCCGGTATTGCAGCTATATGTATTCGTCCCGTCAGTCGCGACGTTGCCGGTGGACAGCCGCCAATCGCCCAGGAAGCTGAACTCGTGGAGGCCCTCGCCTCGCACCGTGTCCTCGATGAGGGTCACCCCGCCCGACGTAATCGCCTCAGTTACCAGGTCTCTGGTGACCGTGCGTGCAGGCGCAGCGGCAGTGGCATTGAATCGGTACCGCCGGGTGACTGCGGTGAACACCTCAGCAACGCTGACGAAATCGGCTGCTGTCGTTTTCGATTGCGCCCCTGCGTATGCAGTCGCGCGGGCCAAGTCGGCGAGAGCGAGGACGTTGTCGGCGATGTCGGCTGTACCGTTGGCGGCTTCCGCGGCACCACGGCCCATCTCGTTGGTCGTTGCTGTCTGTTCCTCGACGGCGGCCGCGATCGCGCCTTGGTTCTCGCTGACCTGTCCGATCGTGAGGGTTATCTCCCCGATCGCGCGAGCAGCCTCGCTCGCCCCGTCTTGCATGCTGCGCACCGTGGTACTCACCCTGCCGGTGGCGGCGGCGGTCTGTTCGGCGAGCTGTTTCACCTCGCGAGCAACAACCCCAAATCCGCGGCCGGCCTCGCCTGCACGTGCCGCCTCGAGCGTGGCGTTCAACGCGAGCAGATGAGTCTGACGCGCAATACTCGTAATGAGGTCGACGACCTGTGTGACCTGCTCGGACGCCTCGCCGAGTGCGGTGACGGTCGCATTGGTGAGCGTCGCCTGCCGGCTTGCCTCCTGCGCAACAGTGGAGGCTTCGCTGGCGTGGATCGCAACGCTACGGATGGTGGCATTGAGCTCCTCCGTCGCTGTTGCCACCTGGTGCGCGCTGCCCGACACCTGGTCTGCGGCGGCGGCGACCGCGGTTGCACGGGCGGCAGTTGCCTCAGCGGTCGAGGCCATGGTGGTGCTGAGATCCTGCAGGTCGGCGATACCGCTGCTCAAAGCAGTCGAGCCCTGGCTGAGCATGGCGATCGTCTCGTGCAGGAGATCGATGACAGCCTGTGCCGGCGTCCCGATATCGTCGAGCTCGGAGACGCGGTAAGTGGTGACGCTCACTGTGAGGTCGCCACGCGCAGCTGTCTCGAGCACGCGTCGGATTTCGATCAGGCCGAGTACATGCCGCCGTACGAGCAGGACAACGGCCACCGTGACGGCTGCGGCCACGAATAGCTGCAGAATGACCGCGAGGATGAGGCTGTCGCCGTGGCTGAGACCCGCGACAACCACGGCAGCCAGCCCACCCGTCATCAGCACGCCGAGCACCCGCGCTCTAAGCGTGGCGGTGCGGTGCCTTCGACGCGGACGGCCCTCCGTGCGAGCGCTAACATGCGCGGTTATAGGTCCCATGATGCTCAGATCTCCACGATCCCCGTCGGTGGTCCCCAGTGTCTCCCGCGATGGATTCGACTTCCAGGGCGGCAACTCAAGTCTTTGGGGACGAGATCACCAGAACTGACTAGGCAGTCCGGCGACGGGCCCACCACCGTAAACGGAGCGCGACGATTGAGTAAGGCGGTCGATCGGCCGCTCAGTGCAGGTGCACGGGGATTGCGCGAGTGTCGCGAAGCCGGCGCATGGCGTGTCGGCAAACGTGGTGGCTTCGCCCGTACCTTCCGCTTGCGGGGCATCGCTAAACTGGCGCGGAACAGGTTCACACGTTGCCCGGACAGCCGACCTACTTCGCCTCCCTGAGGACCAACGCGAGCTACCGCCGCGTGCCGAATGTCACAGTTGTCGCCGAAGCCCTGGCACAGCATGAGCGTCGTGAGACGTATCCGACCGACGACGTCATCTTGACACACCAAACTCATAACCGCATTCGGTTCACGAGCGTTTCTGGACGCCGACGCGCGAGGCGGTCTGAGCCGTCCCGGGATGAGCCGCAGCGGGCTGTCTGGAGACTTTGATTCGTTGGAAAGATGTAGTTCATGTCACGTCCGTTGTCTTACCGGCCTGGGGTGCGGGAGCGGGGCCGCCGCTCCTTATGGGTTCCCAGCGGATGGGCGCTCACGTTTCACAACGAAGGAGGCCGTGGGGCCTTCGTGTCGGCGGCAGGTGAAAACTGACCCCGGTGCGGCCTGGAACTCGCCTGCCGATAAGGGGTCAATCTTCAGTTGCCGTTGACACTTCGCTCGGAAAATGGGGGCCGGCGGCAGCTGGGCGGTGCTTTGCTGCCCAGACGGTCGACGTCATTTGCATCAGCTTCGGCTGGTTGAGGCCGATGGGTTGCCATATCGGTCTCGCCTGGAGCGTTGTTGAGAGGAGGTCGGGTGGCTGTGCCGGCCCGCGGGCAACTCCACACAGATGTGTTCGGGTACGACGATCTGACGACCGAGCGGTTGTGCCTGCAGAATCTGCTCGCCAGCACAACATCCAAGTTTTACTTCAAAGACCTCCAGAGCCGTTTCGTGCGGCTCAGTGCCGGCCACGTCGAGACGTTCCGGGCGACCAGCGCCGCAGAGATCATCGGAAAGACGGACTTCGATTTCTTCAGCGCGGAGCATGCGCGTGCGGCGTTTGATGAAGAACAAGAAATCATCCGCACCGGGCTGCCATTGATCGATGTGGAAGAGCGGGAGACCTGGCCGGACCGACCCGACTCCTGGGTCTTGACCACGAAGATGGCCATCCGTGACGGCTATGGCCAGATTGTTGGAACGTTCGGCTTGAGCCGCGATATCACCGAATCCAAGCGGCTGTTGGCACAGGTGGAGCAGCAGCGCGCGGAGCTGATGGGGGTGGAGGCGGAGCTTCGCCGGTTGTTGGAGTCCAGCCCGGACGCGATGCTGCGTTATGACACTGACCTACGTCACGTCTATCTCAACCCTACGGCAACGGCGTTCCTTGACCGGCCCTGTGATCAGGTCCTTGGCCGAACCGACCGTGAGCTGGGATTGCCACGAGAGTTCCTGGAGGAGTGGGAGCCGGCGCTGCGGCACGTGCTGGACACCGGGACGAGCGCTCAGGTCGAGTTCCACGTCGCGAGCCCGACCGCCCGGTTTATGGAGGCTCGGATGGTCGCGGAGACCGGCGAGGACGGACTGGTCAACGGGGTGTTCGTGATCGCGCGCGACCTCACAGATCGCAAGCGAGCCGAGGACGCCCTCGCGGCTCAGGCGGTGCAAGACCCGTTGACCGGTCTGGCGAACCGGGTGCTGCTCGTCGACCGACTCCAGCAGGCCCTGGTGCGCCTGGAGCGCCACCCCGGCAGGCTTGCGGTGATGTTCCTCGACGTCGATCGTTTCAAGGTCATCAATGACAGTCTCGGCCACGGCGCAGGTGATGCTCTTCTCGTCGAGATCGCCCAGCGGCTGCACGCCACCGCTCGGCGGTCCGACACCGTCGCGCGGTTCGGCGGTGATGAGTTCGTCATACTGTGCGAGCAGATAGCCGACCTTGAAGACGTCGCGGTGATGGCCGGCCGAATTGGTCGTACACTGGCCGAGCCTTTCGTCTACGGCGACCACACCATCCACATCACCGCCAGCATCGGCATCGCGGTCACCGACGACCCGCTCACGCCGCCCGCAGCCTTGATCAGGGACGCCGACGCGGCCATGTACCAAGCCAAAGACCGAGGCCGCGGCAACGGCAGCTACCAATTCTTCGACGCAGGAGTGCGCGAGCGGGCCGTCGCCCGCATGGAAATAGACGGACAACTACGCCAAGCCATCGAACGCGCAGAGTTCCGCCTCTTCTACCAACCCCTTGTCACCCTCGACGACCAACGGCGCCTGATCGGGGTCGAGGCGCTGATCCGCTGGGCCCATCCCGAACGCGGACTGCTAGCCCCCGCCGCGTTCATGGCCGTCGCCGAAGACACCAACCTGATCATCCCCATCGGCCGCTGGGTGCTAGACGAGGCGTGCCGCCAACTCGCGCAATGGAACGCCACCCGCAGCCCCGACAACGCGTTGACCGTCGCAGTCAACGTCTCAGCCCGCCAACTCAGCCACCCAGACCTGGCAACCGACGTCGCGACAGCCCTAGCCCGCCACAGTTTGCCGGCACATCTGCTCACCATCGAAGTCACCGAATCCGCGCTATTGGAAGACGCGGTCACCTCAGCGGCGATCATGGACGAACTCGCAGCACTCGGCGTCCAACTCGCATTGGACGACTTCGGCACCGGCTACTCATCCTTGGGCCACCTGCGGCGATTCCCGGTGAACATCTTGAAAATAGACAGGAGCTTCGTCGACGGCCTCGGAGGCGGCGGCGGTGACGTCGCGATCGTCGCAGCCGTCACCGCGATGGCCCACGCGATGGGCATGACCACAATCGGGGAAGGCATCGAAACCACGCAACAATTCGACGCACTACGCGACCTCGGCTGCGACGACGGACAGGGCTACCTGATGTCACACCCACTGTCACCCTCCGATCTCGAGGCCCTGCTCACAAACGAAGGCCCGCTGTAGGGTGCGGTTCGCCGCGCTTATGCGCGGGTTGCCCGGGACCGCGCGACGAGAGCCGTGGAAGCCGGCGACCGAATCGCTACGCCGGACCGGTCCCGCGCCGATGGGTAGGAGCGCGGATCGCACAGCGCTGGCACGTCGTACCCGGAGCGCTCATGACGTTCGGATCGGGGACGCTAAGTTCACCCGCGGACCTTATTTGGCACGCCACCGACGCCTTCGAACTGCTCGTCGACGACGCCGAGCACCTCCTCGCCGCCAACCCCGCCGTGTGTCTCGCGTTGGGCATCAGCGAAAACGAAGCAGCAGGCCGGGAGGCGATCAGCATCGTCGTCCCCCGCGAAGTGCCCGACTTCCGCCACGCGTTGCGAGGCGCAATGCGTTCGGGATTGCCGTTCGCACACGAGCATGAACTACCCACACCCGACGGGCAGCGCCGCCGCAACATCGCATGGTCCATCTGCCGGATGTCGCAGTCGCCGGCCGTCGTGGCCTGCATCGGCGTCGATGTCACCGCGACCCGCAACGAGTTCGACGTGCTACGCAGCCGTGCCGTGACCGACGAACTAACCGGCCTGCCCAACCGGGCCGGCCTGCTCGAGCATCTCGCCGGCATGGCCGACAGCGAAGCATCTGTGGTCTTCTGCGACCTGAACGGGTTCAAAGCAGTCAACGACACCCACGGACACGCCACCGGAGACGCCGTCCTCGTGCAAATAGCCCGCCGACTCAAGCGAACAGTTCGCGGCGAAGACTTCGTCGCCCGCCTAGGCGGCGACGAGTTCGTGATCGTCGTGCCCCACGACCCGAACTCCGACTTCGAGACATTCGCACGCCGACTACTTCGAGCCACCGACCAACCCATGATCCTGCCCGGTCCCACCGTCGCCACGGTCGGTATGTCGATCGGGGTCGCGGTCTTGAGCCAAGGTGAAGATCCGGCAACCGTCCTCACCGTCGCCGACAAAAACATGTACCTGATGAAATCACGCCACCCCACCAGAGCCGCAAGCGTAAGCGACACGCAGGATTCCACCGCACGCTGACCGCCACGCCACCGCCGCGCGTCACCAAGCCCACGCAGCGATTGAACAGTATTGGTTGCCGCTGGAAACCCTTATGGCGCACGACTTTCATCGTGTGCCATCGTTAACTGACGTTGGCTGGATTTGAACGTCGCGTTGCCTATTCGTTGCCCAGCGATGATCAACCTCTCGCCCATGCAGGGCAGCAATCATGTCACAGCGGGCACGCTGCCATCCTGCTGGAGAGCGTGTCTGTCCAACTGTCGACGAAGTGCCGAGAACAACGAAGCCGACCCCCCGCTAAATGCCCGAGCAGAGCCCCTGACCTGCATCGATGAGGCCGGGGCGGACGAGTCGGCCATAGGCCGGGCGGTGTTCGTTCCAACTTGTACGCGGGGTCGCCGCAGGTCAGATCCCCGCTGGGCTGCACGCCAAAGTGACTCAGACCAGATTGGGGCACAAGTCCATCACCGAAACCATGGACACCTACGGCCACTTGTCCCGGCACCAAAACCACGAAACCACCAACGCCCTCGACCACGCCTACCGCCGCCACCCGGAACACGGGCGCGAAGCAACCGTGTCAGAGTGAGTCACAAGGTCACGGTGCACCGGGTCCACTTGCCCAGGTGCACCGCGACCGCTTGTGTCAGGAAACCGTCGCGTAGTCCAACGTCACGGTTACGTTTGTGCTCGATGAATCCTTGGTACCGGTCGCGATGACCTTGATCGCGTGTGTTCCGGCCGCAAGCCCGGACACGGAGAACAAGGCCGCCCCCGCTGCCCGGCTTGGGCTGTGATCATCAACTGTTGTAACACCACCACCATCGACAGAGAAGGTGGAGATCCCTTGGTCGACATCCTTGACGCCGTAGATCACTGCGCCAGTGCCGCTAAACGTGAACGTTGTCGTTGCGGCTGCGGTATTGCTCCAGTGGGCGGTGCCGTCGTACAGGTCGGAGACGCCGGTTGCGGTGCCCCAGTTGGCGCCGTAGCTGAACGAGTCGGTTCCCGAGGTGGCGGTGTCATCAGTTGTCGCGTTGTTCGCGCTGACGACCGCATAATCCAGCGCCACGGTGATGTTGGAGCTCGCAGTGTTCTTCGTTCCGGTCGACGTGATCGTGACCGTGTGAGTGCCGCCGGACAGACCCGACGCTGACCACAGGATCGCCTGCGGAATACGTGTCGGACTGTAATCGTCGACGTACGTGGGTTGACCGCCGTCGATCGCGAAGCCTGAGATGCCTTGGTCGACGTCGTTGACGCCGTGGATCGCCACTTCGCTGCCGGTGAATGTGAAGGTTGTGCTGGCACCGCTCGTGTTGGTCCAGTGCGCGGTGCCGTCGTACAGGTCGGAGACACCCGTCGCGGTACCCCAGTTGGCCCCGTAGGTGAAGTGATCAGTACCCGATGTCGCGGTGTCGTCCGCGGTCGTGTCAGCCGTCACGCTTCCGGGTGGCGTCACGTAAATCGCGTACGCGTCGTTGCCGTCGGCCACCGTGACGGGAACCGTGATTCCCCCCCCGGAAACCGTCATGTTGCCGCTGAAAACGACCTGTGGGGATGGCCATGGCGCTTGGTCGTGGATCCTGACAACCTCCACGTGGGTGGAGGTTCCGCTTTCCAACCAAGTACGCGAGGCGAAGCCGCTGATCGCGACGTTCGCGGTGCCGGTGAATCCGCCGATGTCGGCCAGCAACGCGACAGCACGTCCCTTGGACTGGTCCTCCGATGCCGAGATTGCGGTACTACCGGAGCCGGTGGTGGAGACCAGCGAGCCGGACATGTCGCTGTAGGCCTTGAACGCCCAGTACTGCCCGCTCGGGACAAGGGCGCCACCGGTGTGATCGAGGATGGTGCCGAGGTCGCCGGAGGTGCAGCAGGTGTCCCACTCACCACGCGCCGCAGTCGCGAACCCGGATTGCGCGAAGCGGTCCAGGAACCACGCCGTGGCGGCGGTGTTCTCCTCGTTCTGCGGCAGGAACTCGTTCGACGACAGCGTCACACCGGTGATGCTGTCGGCTGCGAGGTCCGCATTCAACATGGTTGCAGCCGTGACGGGATCGTGCCCATCAGCCTCAAGGTGGATGCTCAAGACGTTCGGTAACGTGCCGGCGGCCTTAACCGTGGACAGCCATGACTGGTACAGCGAGTTCGGGATGGGGTTGCCGGCGGCAAATGCCGGCCCTTCGATCCGCGCGGTGGGTACAAGGCGCCGAATTTCGGCGAAGCCTTGGTTCCACAGCTGGTAGTACTGGGTGCCGATGCCGGGGGGGAAGAAGTTGGTGCCGTTTGGTTCGTTGTAGAGCTCGTACGTAACGTTCACGCCGTCGGCCTGGACTGCAGCTACGACGTCATCGATGAACGTGATCCAGTTGGCGCAGTTCCCGCCGTTGCACGGGTAGACGGCACTCGAACTTTGGGTAAGGTCCGCGCCCCACAGGTCGCTTAGCATCAAGACGTACTCGGCGTGATAGGGAGCGGTGGTCACTCGCTTTGCTTGTGCGAGCGCTGATGAGATGCGCGCTTTGAATCCGGTGCCGTCCACGTAGCCGTCGCCGATCCAGCCGTCGCCGGCGATCCGTGCTCCACCGCCGCGCATCAGGGTCAAGTTGAGGGGCTCGAGGTAGTTGTCCCCGGGCACGGCTCCAGTCTGGTCGAGCCCGTACAGGAATCCCTCGCCGTCGTAGTTCACCGCGCCGGTCGTTGTCGCCAGGTTGACCGCGAGCGACTCGGTCGCCGCGCTGCTGGTTCCAGGTAACGCCGCCGTGAGCGCGCCGGAGGCTATGGCCAATGTGCCTAGGAAACTCACGCCGAGTTTCTTCCAATTCCTCACAGTGTTCTCCTACCGTCTCGTGAGATCGAACCCCCGTTATGACTTACTGAGGCCAAGGGCCATCAGGACCTGGGAGCGTTCGCAGCTCGAAGCACCTCCTTCCGATTCGCTAGTGCTGACTTTCCGAATCGATCGAGCGCTCAGCAGGAGTTAGCGCTTGCGCTCGCAGTCAGTCATCCCGGTGGGCATAGAGCTGCCGCCCACGTATCCACGACCGCGTTCTCAGAGCCGCCGCAGGGTCGTTGGGAGGCGCGTCGAACCGGGTGAGATCCCAGACCTCGGTATGAGTGGCTGACTCGCCCGAGGCGAGAGCTGTAATCGGTCCTAGTGACTCGAGCTCCAAGCAGTTCGGATCAACAAATACTTGGACGTTGCACCCTAGGTCGGGGTACTCAGCTGGTGGCTGTGCCGAAAATGTCTTCCGGAAGAGGATGCCGTCGTTGTAGTAGCCGACGCGCCCGATCTCGCAGTACGTCCCGATCTTTGTCAGTGCGCCCGGCGTTGCGCGCACCCATATGCAGTCGTCGCTGACCGTGAAGCGCTCGTCGCTCATCACGGCTTGCGGCCACAAGACGATATTGCGGTTTGGTACTGCCGAGTTGCTCAGCGGCTCAGGTTCTTTCAGCGGCACGATCGCAAGGCCATTGAGGCGTAACTGGGTGATCGCCCAGGGCGCCCACCAGACCAGCTGCGCGCTGTCGTTTCGTAGCTCGTGACGAACGGTGATTCTTGGCTGCGCCTCGTCGAGCGACACTACGATTCTTCTGGTGTCGCCGGCGGCCGACTTTTCCGCGTCGATCTCGAGTACGTTTTCGCGGACTGAGACTTGCACGCGGCGATCAGGGGCGTCGGAGCCGGCGATTGCCTGCGGAGCACGCCACAAGCGGTGGCCCCCGCACGGTCGAAACCAGCCGTAGGGCGTGTCCCATCCAACAGTCGGCGTTTCTGCGAAGACGTTTTGGGATGAGCCGGCGCAGTTGAGACGGACGATACGCGGCGCACTTTCGCGCAGGGTCCCCAGTCGTACGTGAGGGTTCTCCAGCACGATGGTCGGGTCGCCGTAGAAGTCGCCGTCGCTCACGTGAGCCGTCTTCGACAGGCCAGGACCATTCATGGGTGAATCGCCGCAGGGGCAGCGGGATCGCGACGATACAGATTCGGTTCTCTCACTGGGACGCTGCGTGGGCCGGGACGGCTGTCGTGGGATGCCGCTGCGCGTGTGCGGCGGCCAGGATCAGGTAGCTGCTTGCGGTCCACGTGTACGCGTGGTCACGCAATCCGATGCCTGTCTCGGCGTCGAAGTTTTCGGCGAACCCGGACCGTTCGCAGAGCGCTCGGAACCGGCCGCTGATCTCGTCCGCCAACGCGACGAATCCGCTTCGCCGCAGGCCGTCCTCGACCAGGATCGTCGACGGTGCCCAGATCGGGCCGCGCCAGTAGCCGTCAGACCGATACTCGGGCGAGGAGACTAGCTCCGTCGCCAGGCCGTGCACGGTGAGATGCGATTCAATGCTCCTGGCGAGCGCTGCCCGCACATCGTCGGGCAGCTTCGGCCCTAGCACGATCGCCATGAGATCCAGCAGGCTCGAGCTCGAATACGTAAGGCCGGACTCGGCGCCCCGTGCCACGAACTTCCCGGCGACCCAAAGCTGGGCCAGCATGGCGGCACACATTTTGTCTGACACGTCTGCCCAGTGATCGGCGTCGGTGAGGAGACCGAGCCCGGTAGCAAGATCAGCCAGCTGTTGAGTCTGCAAGACGAGGAACGAGGCGAGGTCCGACGTCTCAACGACACGCTCCGCGTCAAACGTTGTGGCGTTGTCCCAGCCGCTGTCGTTGCCGTGGTGGTAGTGACACAGGGTGTGGCCTGGTGCCCGGCGCATGACGAGCCAGTAGTTGGTCCACTTCGCGAGCCCGCGGTAGGCCCGGAGAAGCTCGACCGGCTCGACATGTTGACACTGGCGCAGTTTCTGCAGCGCCCAGCCGTGGATTGGCGGCTTGACGAAGTTGTAGAGGATCTCAGAATGCGCAATCGAGTCGGGCAGTCCCCCAACATCGTCTTGGTGGTCGAACACCAGCTGGAATTGGTCCCAGGCGAGGTCCGGCAGACCTCCTGCGAGCGCGAGGGCGTTGAAGCAGTGGTCCCAGCTCCACACCTTGTCCATCCAGTGCTTGGACATGAGGACGGCTGGCCGACCGATGAATCCCGCGGGCAGCACGGTCGCAGACCACAGAACGTAGGCGGCGAGTGCGGCGGCTGGTGTGTTTTCAGTGCGCCATGGTGCGACGGCGTCGACGAAGTTGGCGAAGTTTTCTTGTGCCGCCCAGACGATGTCGTCGAAGCTGGAGCGCGCGTTGTAGGCGGCGCGGGAGCTTTCGAACTCCTCGATTGCAACTTCCCAGGCTGCGTCGTCTGCCGTTAGTGTCAGCGCTCGTTCGTGCGAGCCGACGGACTGCTCGCCGACAACGTCAATGACGGCGCCCGCAAGGGGAGTGATTCTGTAGCGGCGGCCGGTTCCGTAGACGGTGAAGATGAAGGACTTGTCGACGGGATCGCGGTAGAAGTAGGTGCCGGCGAACGGTGTGAGTGCTTCTATTGCTGCGCGGATTCTGAGCCCTAGGTTCTTGCCGCGTATCCGCACGGTGTCTGCTTGCTCGTAGGCGAGTTCGATGGACCCGGTGTCGTGCTGCCAGACCAGTCGATGTGGTGATGCCAGGACTGTTGTCTCAATCCGGGCTCCGCCGTGCCAGGGTATGAGGGAAAGGATTGGATGCATGGCGGTCTGGTGAGATACGAGGTGTAGATCGTCGGAGTAAACGCGCTCCGCGAGTACGGGTGATATGTCGAACCATGAGCCGTAGTAGCTGAACGGGATGTCACGGACAGAGAACGCCGGGCCGGGTGGGGCGGTCATAGAGGTGGGACTCACTCTCTGTGCGTCGTGGAATCGGGCTGTGCGATGTCGGTTGCTGCGGGTCGGGGTTGGGCTTAGTCCTTGACTGCTCCGGCTGTGACGCCGGCAGCGACGTACCGTTGCGCGACGACGAGGAGGATTGTGGCTGGGATTGAGGCGACGGCGGCGGTGGCCATGATGGCGCTCCATTGCTGGTCGTTGTTGCCGATGTAGTGGTAGATCCCCAGCGTGATGGGCAGATGTTTACCCCCGCCATCCAAGGTGTTCGCGAAGATGAAGTCCGACCATGCCCATAGGAACGCGAACAGCGACACGGTCACGATCGAGTTTCGGCTGACGGGCAAGACGATGGACCGGAAGGTTCGCAGGTGGCCGGCTCCGTCGATGCGCGCAGCTTGGAGGAGCTCTTCTGGTATCCCGGACATGAACGCGGTGAAGATCAG
>DATCFU010000214.1:0-23609 GCA_036509315.1 Acidothermaceae bacterium | reverse complement strand
AGCCGGACATCGACACGTTCAGCTTCTTGCAGAGCCTCGTCAAGGCCGGAGACACCGAGCCGAACCCCGGTACGGTCGATCGCACGAAGGGCTCGTGGGCTGACTTTGCTGCAGGCAAGGTTGGCATGGTGAACGGCTCGCCCGGTTTCTTGCCGCAGGTCAAGGGCAAGGTCAACTACGGTGTCGCTCCCATCGCGGGCAAGGACGGCGCTCTCACCACAACGCTCGGCGTGTGTGACTGGCTTTGGGCGTTCAAGACAAACGGTCAGCACCAGCAGCAGATCAAGGCGTTCCTCGACTTCGCGCTGCAGGACAAATACCAGGAGGCGTTCGACAACCTGTACGACCTGCTTCCCGTGACGACGAGCGCAACTGCTGCTCTTTCGTCGAACGCCGACTTCAAGCCGTTCCTCGCCGCGCTGCCGACGGCGACGTTCTACCCGACCAGCAACCCCGCATGGCCGGCTGTGAACACTGCCATGAAGCAGACGATCGGCACCGCGTTGACAGGTGACCCGAAGACGGTCCTCGATGCGCTGCAGGCAGTCGCTACGAAATGATGCGACCTCTTGAAACACGCGCGCCGCTCTGCTTGAACTAGTAAGGCTTGAACTAGTAAGGCTCGAACGAGTAGCACCAAGTGTCCCGGTGCCAGGCGATCTCGCCTGGTGCCGGGCGCTTGCACAACCGGCTTGTGCAACCGGCAGGGAGACCTTCGATGTCAGACGCCACGGTCGCGCGGCACGCGGCCGGACCGGCGCAGCGTTCGGGGCCGACCGGTCGGCGCAAAGTTAGTAAGCGGCAACGAACTGTCCGCGTACTCGCCCCGTTGGTGTGGATCGGCCCGGCCACGGCCCTCATTGGCCTCGTCGTTGTATGGCCCGTCGTCGTCATGATTCGGACGTCGATGCAGAAGGTCAGCAGCTTCGGCGAGATCAGTGGCGGGGCGGGCTGGAACAACTTCCGGCACCTGTTCCACGAGCTTGCGTTCAAAGGTGTGGTCGAGCGCACGATCATCTGGGTGATCGTCGTCGTTACCGTAACGATGCTGGTCTCGCTCGCTCTTGCGCAGTTGTTCAATCAGTCGTTTCCCGGGCGCCGGATCACTCGCTGGGCACTCATCGCGCCTTGGGCCGCATCGGTCCTCATGACGGCAATCGTGTTTAAGTGGATGCTCACACCGGGCTACGGCCTGATCGACATCCTGAAGCACCATCTCGGACTCCTGCCCAACCTCAATGGCTCAGCGGCCGATCCGCTCGGGCAGGCCAAGTCAGCGATGCCGTGGCTGATGTTCGTTGCGGTGTTCGTGTCGTTGCCGTTCACCACCTACACGATCCTGGCCGGACTCTCGACTATTCCCGACGAGGTCTATGAAGCGGCTCGCGTCGATGGTGCCGGCAAGTGGCACACATATCGCTCGATCACGATGCCGCTGCTGCGACCCGCGCTGACCGTCGCGACGCTGATAAATGTGATGAACGTGTTCAACTCGTTCCCGATCATCTGGGCGATGACCCACGGCCAGCCTGGCTACACCACAACGACGACAACGGTTTACATGTACATCCTGAAGGGGTCGGACCTCGGGGAGTCGGCGGCGATGTCGGTCGTCAACTTCGGACTCATCATCGTGATCGTCGGTTTGTTCTTGCGCTTCAGCCGGTGGAAGTCGGAGGTCGAATAGATGTCGGCCATCGCTACACCGCCGTTCGCGCTCGATGCGCCACCGGCCCGCAGGAAAAGGCGTGCAGGGGAGGGGCGTCCGGCCTGGAAGACCATCGTCATCGTCACGGCGGCGTACCTGATCGCGTTCGTGTTCGTGTTCCCGTATCTCGACATGATCGTGACCGCATTGCGGCCGCAAAGCGAACTGCAGTCGACGAGCATTCTGCCGCACCACTACACGTTCGCCGCCTTCAGTAGCCTCTGGAAGACCGGACTTGGCCAGAATCTCAAGGTCACCCTGCTGGTGGCCGGCGGGGCGACGGTGCTGGTGTTGTTGGTAGCCCTGCCCGCGGCGTATTACACAGCACGGCACAGGTTCCGCGGCCGGTTGGCATTCCTGCTGCTCGTTTTGGTCACACAGATGTTCCAGCCGACCGCGATGCTCGTCGGTATCTACCGGGAGTTCTTCAGCTTCCATCTCTTGAACACCGTGTGGTCGTTGATTCTGGTGAACGCGGGATTCAATCTGGCTTTCGCCGTCTGGATCCTGAACGCATACATATCGTCGATTCCGCGTGAACTTGAAGAGGCGGCGATGGTCGAGGGCACCGGCAGGCTCGGCGCGTTGTTCAGAGTGACGTTGCCGCTCGCGTTGCCTGGAGTGGTCACCGCGCTGATCTTCACCTTCATCGCCGCATGGAATGAGTTCATCGTCGCGCTGACGCTGACGCAGACTCCGAGCCGGATGCCGCTCACCGTCGCGATCAACGGGTTCATTGGTGCCTACAGCATTGAGTGGCAGCATCTGTTCGCGGCGTCCGTGGTAGCCACGATTCCGGTCATCATCTTGTTCGCTCTCATCGAGCGAAGGGTAATCAACGGCCTGACCGCGGGCTCGATCAAGTAGTGAGCGACAGATCACTGCCTTATCCAGTTGCGCGATGCGGGTGGGCAAGTTGAACTGGTGATCATGCGCACCGACGAGCGGCCGCTCGACACGCCGGTCTGGGCGTCATTGACCGGAGCTCACGCGCACCTCGCCAAGCGAGACCGTGGTGCCGCTCGCTATCCGGGCGACGTGGCGCCTTTCGCCGCCCTCGCCGACGCCGCCGACCCCGAGAGTTGGCTGGATCTCGCCCGGCTGTTCGAACCTAGCGCGGTAGCTGTTTTGCCGGGCGTCTCGGAGGCTCCAGAGCACTGGGAGGTCGTCGACACTGTGCACGGCGTGCAACTTGTCGGCACCTCGCTGCGTGCCGAGATGGACATCGAGGCCGTCCAGCTCGACCACGCCGACGTGCCGGAGATTCTCGAGTTGATCGCGCGTACCCGGCCGGGACCGTTCTTGCCGCGGACGATCGAGCTCGGAAACTATTTCGGCATCCGTCGAGACGGAGTCCTCATTGCGATGGCCGGCGAACGGCTGCACCCGGCTGGCTGGACCGAAATCAGTGCCGTGTGTACCGACGCTGCCTATCGCGGGCAAGGGCTCGGAACCCGTCTCATACGTCACGTAGCGGCTGGCATTCGCGGCCGTGGTGAAGCTCCTTTCCTGCATGCGGCGGTGAAGAACGCAAACGCGATCCGTCTCTACGAGTCGATCGGGTTCGCGCATCGACGCGACATCCGATTCCTTCTTGTTCGGGTTCCTCCGTCGTTCACTGGCTAGTTTGCCGGCGTGCCAGAATCGGGTCGTGCCGCTGTCATCTGAGCCATTGCAGAAGTTGGGCTTTCTGACGATCGGTCTCTTCGACGGCGCGAACCCGCGCCCTGGGCACGAGACCACGCTGGAGATCATCGACCTCGGCGAGCAACTGGGTTTCGACAGTGCTTGGGTGCGGCATCGGCACTTCCAGTACGGCATCTCCTCGCCGGTAGCGGTTCTGGCTGCGGCCTCGCAGCGCACCACGCGAATCGGCTTGGGTACCGCCGTGATTCCGCTCGGCTGGGAGAACCCGCTTCGACTCGCCGAAGACCTGGCTACGGTCGACATCTTGTCGGGCGGCCGTCTGAATCCGGTGTGAGCGTCGGTCCGCCGATCCACTGGGACTACGTAAAAGAAGCGCTGTACCCGCAGACCTACGACCAACAGGACTTCAGCTACGAGCGCGTGCGCCGGCTGCTCGACATGCTGCGTGGCGAACCGGTCAGTACCTTCACGGGGACTGAAGGATTCGAGGTCTACTCCGACCGTGTTCAACCACAAGCGCAGGGCCTGGCGAGCCGCATGTGGTACGGCGGTGGAAGTGTGCGGTCAGCACAATGGGCGGGAGAGAACGGGATGAACTTCCTGACGAGCAACGTGACGAAGGCCGAGGACTCGGAGGATTTCGTCCAGACGCAGCTCTCGCACATCAGCGCGTTCCGCGCTCACCATCCTGACCGTAACAGCGCTCGCGTTTCCCAGGGCCTCGTCGTCATTCCCACTGACAGCGCGTCGGCAGTTCAGCGAGAGAAGTACTCAAGCTATGCGCAATCCCGGACGGCGCGAACCTCAACTCCGCAGGGGCCTGCCCGGTTGATGTTCGCACTCGATCTTGTCGGGACCTCGGATGAGATCGCCGAGCAGCTCTACGCGAACGCAGCGTTCCAGCAGATCAACGAAGTTGCGTTCGCGCTCCCGTTCAACTTCGAGCACGAGGACTACGTCCAGATTCTCACCGACATTGCCACCAAACTTGGGCCCGCTCTCGGCTGGCACCCGACCAGCTGAGGCGACCCTAGCTACTAGAGCTAGTAGGTGGTGCTAGAAGTGACGTCCTGGGAGCTGCTGTCGTCCTTTTCGCGAAGCAACTCCTCGTCGGAGATCAGATGCTGTAGTACGTCGTCGTGAGGCTGCCACCCAGCGTCGAGGCGGTCGAGCACCAAGGCGTTCCGGGTGCGGATCACTTGCTCAGCGAGCCGAACGATTTCGGCGTGCGTCGCGTCGCGATGTTCTGCCTCTCGAAGTGCTGCGGTAGCCCGCTGCCAGGCGTTGAACGGCGCCGACGGATTCGGTTGTGCACTGCTGTGGGCTGCCGCCACCTCGGTTCGCCACCTTCGCTGTAACGCAGGGAATTGAGGCGCGAAATGCGCTTCGTGCGCTGTAGCCCAGCTGAATGCTACGGCGACGGATTCCGTAGGGCAATCCCCCGTGTGGGCCAACAGGTGGCACGCAGGTTGCCTTTAGGTGAACGGCGAGCATCATGAGCGGGTGACTACATCCGCTGGGCCGGGCAAGCCCGCCGATGCCGACGCGGTCGTGTTCGAACCCGGACCGATCGAGGTCCTTGAACGTTGGCAGAAGTTCGGTGGGACCTGGCGGGTAGTGTCGCGGGCGCAGGGATGGGTGACCCTCTCGCTGTGCCGCTGTGACGGTGGTGAAGAGCTTCAGCGGCTGACCTCCACGATGCCCGAGCTACTCGATTGGCTCGGCAATAGGACGAGTAGCGAGGAGTAGCGGCGCCGTGGTTACCTCCGACACATTCGTGATCGTCGGTGGCGGGCTCGCCGGCGCGAAAGCTGCGGAGGCCTTGCGCAATCTGGGTTTTGACGGTCGGTTGATCCTGCTCGGTGGCGAGCACCATGCGCCCTACGAGCGACCGCCGCTGTCAAAGGAGTACTTGCAAGGTAAGACCCCACGCGAAAAGGTCTTCGCCCACGCTCACCACTGGTACGCCGAGCACGGCGTCGACTTGAGATCAGGGCAGTTCGTCACAGGTCTCGACCGTGCCGCGCACGGCGTCCACTTAGCCGATGGGTCGGTGGTCGGCTACGACAGGCTGTTGTTGACGACCGGGGCGAGCCCGCGCGAGCTTCGGGTGCCCGGCGCGGACGCCGCCGGGGTGCGCTACCTCCGAACGCTCGACGACTCCGAGGCGCTGCGAGCGACCCTCGCCACCATCGAGCGATTGGTCGTGATCGGTGCAGGCTGGATCGGCTTGGAGGTCGCCGCAGCGACGCGCCTCGCGGGCGTCGAGGTCACCGTCGTTGAAACCGCTGAGCTGCCACTGCTGCGCGTTCTCGGGCCTGAGGTAGCCCAGATCTTCGCTGACCTCCACGTCGAGCATGGGGTCGACTTCCGCTTCAATGCCTCGCTCGTCGAAATCCTGAATGAGAACGGGCTTGCGACCGGTGTACGGCTGAACGACGGCACCACGATTGCCGCCGACGCAGTGCTCGTGGCCGTAGGTGCTGCACCTAACGTGCAACTCGCTGCGGCTGCAGGTCTCCACGTCGACAACGGCATCGTCGTCGATGCTGCACTGCGGACCAACGACCCCGACATCTTCGCCGCCGGCGACGTTGCGAACGCGTTCCATCCGTTCTTTGACAGGCAGATCCGGGTCGAGCACTGGGCCAACGCGCGGCAGCAACCGAAGGCGGCGGCCGCATCGATGCTTGGAAAGGATGTCTCGTACGCGGAGTTGCCGTACTTCTATACCGACCAATACGACCTCGGGATGGAATACGTCGGCTTTGTTGATCCGGGTGAATACGACCGCGTCATCTTCCGCGGCGACGTCGCAGGCCGCGAGTTCATCGGCTTCTGGCTCTCGAACGATCGCGTTATCGCAGGCATGAATGTCAATGTGTGGGATGTCGTCGAGCCGATCAAGGCGATCATCCGCTCCCGACTCGCGATACCCGCGAGTCAACTAGCTGACGTCGGTGTAGCACTGGCCGACCTGGTTCCCAACAGCTAACCCGCCCGCTACGCCGCTGTCGGCGGGCGTACGAGAACTGCTGCGACTGTAACGGCAGCGAGCAAGAGCAGCGCCAACGCGAATGCCCATGCGAGCCGGGTGTGCATAACAGTGTTCGATTCTGTCAGGTTGCCGTAACCCCCCGTTTGCATTGTGCCGTTATCCTTGACAGTGACCAATAGCGATATGGAAGGTCATGTATGCTTGGCGAACAACGCCACATTGCGCTCGTAGCGCATGACAATAAGAAGTTGGATCTGCTCAACTGGGCGGACTTCAACCGGCTCACGCTGTCCAAGCACGTGCTGTATGCCACGGGCACCACGGGCACGATGTTGGAGCACGAACTCGGTTTGCACGTGCATAGATTCCTGTCCGGCCCTGTCGGCGGCGATCAGCAAATTGGTTCGAAGATTGCCGAAGGGCTCATCGACCTGCTGGTGTTCTTCTGGGATCCCCTCGAGCCGCAGCCGCACGATCCAGACGTGAAAGCACTGTTGCGTATCGCTGCGGTGTGGAACATCGGCGTCGCCTGCAACCTCGCGAGTGCCGACCTGATGATCTCCTCACCACTCTTGGACGGTCCGTACGAGCGGTTCCGGCCCGACTACGGCGACGTGCCGTCGTCCATCTTGGCGACGGTCAGCTAACGCAGATGGCTCGCTAACTGCGTCGCGAGCACTGACACATCGACTTCACCGGTTGCAACGCTGATGACCAGCGTTTCTGCTGCGTCGACGTCGAGGGTCAAGTCGCGGCCGTTTAGCAGGCAAAACACGCGGGTGGCGGCCCAAGCCAGCCTCTTGTTGCCGTCGACTAGCGCGTGGTTACGCGCGAGTGAATGCATGAGCGCCGCTGCTTTGCCGGCGAATTCGGCATAGGCGTCCTCGCCGAAAGCTGTCGTCTGCGGTCGTGCCGCCGCAGACGCGAGCAGGCCGATGTCGCGAACCACCACACCGTCGATGACGCCCGCCGCAATCTCGAGGAGATCTTCCAACGTCAGGTAATCGACCGGCTGTTTTGCGATCACTGGGCGAGGCGGGCCAGGAGTTCAGCGTCGTCGTCGCGCACCCGGGCAATCGCCGCTTTCAACCGCTCCGGTCGGTCCGACACGTACTCCGCAATCGCTGCTCGGGCGACCTCCTGCATCGAGCGCCCTTCTTCCTCGGCCTTGCGGCGAAGCGCGTCCGTCTCACTCTCGGTGAGTCGCAGGTTCATGGCCATGACGCTATGGTACCGCACTGGTACCGTGTGGTTTGTCATGTCGGCCTCTTCAGCGCGCGCGAGTCGGTCCGCGGTTGTCGCTACCTTGCGCGCGGCGGGTTGCGTGTTCGCCGAGGACGAAGCAGGACTGTTAATCGCTGCGGCACCGACGGCGGCCGACCTTGAACGGCTCGTCGAACAGCGCGCCACCGGCCTGCCGCTTGAACAGGTGCTCGGCTGGGCGGAGTTCTGTGGCGTTCGCATCAAAATCGACCGCGGCGTTTTCGTGCCACGTCGCCGCAGTGAGTTCCTGGTCCAGCAGGCAGCGGTCAGAACGAAGCCAGGCGCAGTCGTCGTCGACATGTGCTGCGGTTCAGGTGCGATCGGCGCCGCGCTCGCCGCCGTCCGATCTATCGAGATTTATGTCGTCGATATCGACCCGGCCGCAGTTGCATGTGCCCGTCGCAATATCAGCGACCACGTTTATCAAGGTGATCTCTACGAGCCGTTGCCGACGGCGTTGCGGGGCCGCGTCGATGTGCTCGTTGTCAACGCGCCGTACGTCCCCACCGACGAGATTGCGTTCATGCCGCCGGAAGCTCGCCTGTACGAAGCGCGAGTGGCGTTGGACGGCGGGGTGGATGGCCTCGACGTTCAGCGTCGCGTTGTTGCAAGCGCACCACTTTGGCTCGCACCGACAGGAACGCTAGTGATCGAGACGAGTGAGCAACAAGCGGCACAGACGGCCGCAATGATGTCGAACGCCAGCTTGAAGCCGAGCGTGATCCGTTCCGACGAACTCGACGCCACGGTAGTCGCCGGTATCAGGTAAGAGCGGGGTCTCCTGGCAGGCATTGGAGCACGTGCAAGTTGCCGTTCAGGGTCGTCGGGCCTGCTGAGTAGGGGATCAGCACAGTCGACCCCCGGCGCAATTCGAGTTCCGACGTCGGTGTGTTCAGCGTGCCCTCTCCCTCGAGCACGATCAATACCGCGTACTGCGCGTTCAACCCCGTCACGCCTACCACGACAATGTCGTGGGCTTGGAAGAACGGCTCCGCCTGCTTGGGGAACAACGCGACGGAGCCGCCGTCATTAGGAGTTGCGTGTCGATGACACGTAGCCATATCGGCGTCGCTGAATTGATGGCGATTGAAGCACTGCAGTGATAGCTCGGAGCTCATGCCGAGTTGCTCTTCGCGACGGTCTGGCATGCCGAAGTCTCGCCATTCGAGCATGACCGAGAAATCGGTCGGCTCCTGAAGCTCGGCGATAAAGGCGCCGGCGCCGATAGCGTGCGGCGTACCCGCCGGAACGAAGATCGCATCACCGGTCTGCACTGTAATGCGGTTCATCGAGCGGAGAATCTCCGTGCTGTTCTGGTCGACGAACCAGTCATGCAATTCCGCCACCGACACGTCGCGGTTGAACCCGAGATAGACGTGCGCGTCGGCATCGGATGTACCGATGATGATCCAAGCCTCGGTTTTCCCGAACACAGACCGCAGATGCGCGCCGGCAAATGCACGATCGGGATGGCAGTGCACCGGCAACCGCTCACCCGCGTCGAGCAACTTCACCAGCAGCGCAGGGTTGGCGCCAAAGCGGGCGATGTGCGCTGGGCTGAAGAACACCTCCGGGTGCGCGGTCACCGCGTCGTTGAGCAATCCGCCGTCTGGCAGTCGGGTGGCGCCGTCCAAGCTGCCGAACTTCGACAAAGTCGATGCGATCCAGTCCTCGGGGGTACGGGCCGGGTCGGCCGCGAACGTCGAACCGGAGTGCGGGCGCGCGAGCGACGGCTCGCCGCGGAACGCCTCGATCTGCGGGCCGCCGAGATAGAACTGCTGTGGCTGGTTTGCGGGCAGGCTCACTGGCTCCATCGGGTAGCGCTCCTGGCTAGGCTCGTCTTGATCGCCGCCCACCGTAGCGGGAGCGAATGCGGCGGACCGGCCCGGCTATGTGGACGCAGGCGAAGGAGCGAGCCAACCGATGACGCGAACGTTTCCGAACACCTTCACGTGGGGCACTGCAACGGCGGCGTATCAGATTGAGGGCGCGGTCGCCGAGGATGGCCGCACGCCGTCGATCTGGGACACGTTCAGCCATACCCCTGGCAAGACTCTTGCCGGTGACAACGGTGACGTCGCTGCTGACCATTACCACCGTTACGCGGCCGACGTCGATCTCATGTCGGAGCTCGGACTGGGCTCCTACCGCTTCTCCGTGTCGTGGCCCCGCGTCATCCCGACCGGCTCTGGCGCGGTGAACCCTAAGGGCATCGACTTCTACTCGCGCCTTGTCGATCGGCTGTTGGCCAAGGGCATCTCACCTGCGCTCACCCTCTACCACTGGGATCTTCCGCAGGAATTGGACGACGCAGGCGGGTGGACCGATCGAGACACGGCTTACCGGTTTGCCGACTACGCGGCTGCGGTTGCCTCAGCACTTGGTGATCGAGTGCCGCTTTGGACTACGTTGAACGAGCCGTGGTGCTCGGCATTCCTTGGCTATGCCGGGGGTGTGCACGCGCCTGGCCACACCAACGGTGCCGAGGCACTCGCGGCGACGCACCACCTACTGCTCGGGCACGGCCTTGCGCTTCAGCAGCTGCGTACCGCCCTGCCGCCGTCGGCCAAGCTGGCGATCACCCTGAACCCGGCGATGGCGAGGCCCGCTACGACCTCGGCAGAAGACGTGGCCGCGTGCGGGAAGATCGACGGACTGCAGAACCGAATCTGGCTCGACCCGCTGTTCCATGCGAGCTACCCCTCCGACGTCGTCGAGTTCACGTCAGGGCTTTGCGATTGGGCCTTTGTGCGCGACGGTGACCTCGCGACAATCGCCACGCCATTCGACGTCCTCGGGGTGAATTACTACAGCCCGGTGATCGTCGGTCACTTCGCAGGGGACGGCGAGCGAGCTCGCGCAGACGGCCACGGAAACACGACGGGCAACACGTGGCCCGGTTGTGAGGACACCCAATTCTTCGACCTACCAGGCAGGCACACGTCGATGGGCTGGCCGGTCGATGCCAGCGGATTACACGAGCTGCTGACCAGGCTCTGGGCCGACTACCGCAAGCCGATGCTGATCACCGAAAACGGTGCAGCGTACGAAGACGAGGTGTCCGGAGACGGTGCGGTGCACGATCCCGAACGGGTTCGTTACATCCACGAGCATCTCGTTGCATTACATGACGCAATTGCCGAGGGCATCGACGTCCAGGGCTATTACCTATGGTCGCTGCTGGACAATTTTGAGTGGTCGTACGGCTATTCGAAGCGGTTCGGCATCGTCCGTGTCGACTACCAAAGCCAGCTGCGGACGCCGAAGGACAGCGCACGTTTCTACGCGGAGGTCGTGCGCGCTAACGTCGTGCCGCCGCTCTAACGGAGGCGGTGCTGCGTAGGCTTTGGTCGCCCATCAATCGCACCGCCACGTTCAACGAACTGGAGTTCTCATGACCAAAACGGCTCGCACCACGCAGCGCTGGTGGCGCGATGCTGTGATTTATGAGATCTACGTGCGGAGTTTCGCCGACTCTGACGGCACCGGCGTGGGGGATTTGCGCGGCATCACGGCGCGGCTGCCACAGCTCGCCGAGCTCGGGATCGACGCTGTCTGGCTGACGCCGTTCTACCGCTCGCCAATGGCCGACGGCGGTTATGACGTGGCTGACTATGAGGATGTCGACCCAACGCTGGGCACCCTCGCAGACTTCGACGTGTTGCTCGCCAGCGCGCATGACCTCGGTCTCAAGGTCATCGTCGACTTGGTACCGAACCACACGTCAGACCATCACCCGTGGTTCCAGGCGGCGCTGGCAGCAGGCCCCGGATCGCCCGAGCGGGCGCGGTACATCTTTCGGGACGGCCGCGGTCCTGGCGGCAACGAGCCACCGGCCGACTGGCATGCGAACTTCGGTGGTTCTGCGTGGACCCAAGTCGCCGACGGGCAGTGGTACCTGCACATGTTCGCGCCGGAGCAACCTGATCTCGATTGGTCGAATCCGGTTGTCGGCGACGCTTTCCAGTCGATCCTTCGGTTCTGGCTCGACAAGGGGGTCGACGGCTTCCGCATCGACGTCGCTCATGGCATGGCCAAGAAGCTGACCGAGCCGTTCCCAGATCTCGGCGTCAAGTCGGTCGACAGGCAGTTGCGCTACGAGGTCGTCGACCATCCGCTTTGGGACCGTGACGAGGTGCACGACATCTTCCGGGTCTGGCGGCGGATTCTCGATGAGTACAGCCCGCCGCGCATCGGTGTGGCCGAAGCTTGGGTCATGCCGGGTCGACGCGCGCGCTATGTGCGGCCGGACGAGCTGCACCAGGCCTTCAACTTCGATTTTCTCCAGGCACCATGGGATTGTGCGGCACTCGTCGACGTCATCGAGGCCTCGCTGCGCGAAGCCGGCGGGGTCGGTGCCACCGCAACCTGGGTGCTCTCGAATCACGACGTCGTGCGGCACTTGAGTCGCTACGCGTTGCCGTCTGAAACCGACCTTCGGTCGTGGTTGTTGAGCAACGGCACTGAGCCTGTGCCTGACCTCGCCGCGGGGCTTCGTCGCGCACGCGCGGCGGCCATGTTGATGCTCGCGTTGCCCGGCTCTGCCTATCTGTATCAGGGCGAGGAACTCGCACTGCCCGAGGCCGCCGACATCGCACCCATCTATCTGCAGGACCCGACATGGCAGCGTTCAGAGCATCACGACAAGGGTCGCGACGGCTGCCGGGTGCCGTTGCCATGGGAACCGACCGGGCCGTCATTTGGTTTCAGTTCGGTCACCGGGTGGATTCCACAACCAGCAGATTGGGCCGCCCTTTCGTGGGGAGCCGAAGACGGCGACCCGACGTCCGCCCTCGAGCTCTATCGCAGCGCGCTGGCATTGCGACGAAAGTTCGGCACCGACGACGCATTGACATGGCTGACGAAAGGCCCGGCAACCCTGTCGTTCGCACGCTCGAACGGCCTTGTCTGCATCGTCAACTTCGGCCTCGAGGCGGTCGCGGTTCCCGCGGGCCAGCTGTTACTGACAAGCGGCGAACTCGCGGGCGACGGTCTGCTCCCCACCGACACAGCGGCTTGGGTTCTTACGAACTAGAGAACGCAGGCGCTATGACGAACAGGGTTGGCCCGGTACCGATCTAGGCTGAATCTCATGACGACATCAAGGCGGGACGCCGACGAACTGGCGTTTGGCCGGATCCTGGTCGTTGATGACGACCCGACCGTCAGTGACGTGGTCGCGCGGTACCTGCGACGCGAGGGCTACGAGGTCACGCTGGTCGGCGATGGGCTGGCTGCTCTCGAGTCAGCGGCGGCGGACTCGCCCGATCTTGTGGTGCTCGACATCATGTTGCCGGGCCTTGACGGTCTTGCCGTGTGTCGCACATTGCGCGAGCGCAGCCCGGTTCCGGTAATCCTGCTGACGGCCCTGGGTACCGAGACCGACCGCATCATGGGTCTCGAGGTCGGCGCCGACGATTACGTCACGAAGCCGTTCAGCCCGCGCGAACTTGTGCTGCGCGTGGCGTCGGTGTTGCGCCGGTCTCGCACGCCGGCGCCGTTGCGGTCAGCCGCGCGCACCGGGCTAGTCGACGGGCCGCTGCACGTCGACCTCGCTGCGCACGAGGTCGAATACGATGGCGCCCCTTTGATGTTGACCGTGCGCGAGTTCGACCTCCTCGCGCATCTGATGGGTCATCCGCGGCAGACGTTTAGTCGCGACGAGCTAATGCGCGACGTCTGGGGTTGGTCGTTCGGCGACCAGTCGACGGTGACCGTGCACGTTCGTCGGTTGCGGCAGAAGCTCGAAGCTGCCTCAGGAGGCAACTGGTCGCCGATCTCGACCGTGTGGGGCGTGGGTTACCGCTACGACCCCAGTACGGTCTTGGCGAGCGAATGATGGTGCTGCGTCCGCACGACGTCGGTGTATTGGTCGCGGTATCCGCGGCCAGTTCTGTCGTCGTCACCGGGGCTGGACTCTTCTTATTGAAGGCAGCGCGTCGGCGGCCGTTGCGCGACGCCGCGCTGATCGTCGCTCTCACGCCGGTATTGACCGTCGTGGTGGCGGCGATCGCCGCGACGATGTGGATGTTCTTGTCGAAGAGCCAGTTCGGCGTCCTCATTGCGACTGTGGTGTTCGCTGGGATCGGCGGCGTCATCACTTCGATGGTGCTGGCTCGCACGTTGATGCGAGGCAGCGATGCGCTGCGCGCGGCGGCGAATGCGCTGACGCGAGGCGAGCCTTACGTCTCCCCAACCGGGACGCCGAGTGCTGAGCTTGAGGCGCTCGCAGCCGAACTCGAAGCCGCGCACTCAAGACTAGACGAGGCCAGACGGCACGATCGCGCGATTGAAGAGAGTCGCCGCGAACTGATCGCCTGGGTGAGCCACGACCTGCGCACGCCGCTTGCTGGGATTCGGGCGATGGCGGAGGCTCTTGAAGACAACGTGGTGTTTACCGACGAGGATCGCGCGCTCTATCACCGCAGGATCAGGGTCGAGGTCGAGCGACTCGCCAGGATGGTCGACGACTTGTTCGAGTTGAGCCGGATCCACGCCGGAGCATTGCAGCTCTCGCCGCGCCCGATGGCTCTGGCCGACATCGTTCGAGAGGCCGTCGCGAGTGCGACACCGGTCGCCAGCGCAAAGGGCATTCGCCTCGCCGAATCGGGAACCGAGACGGACGGTCCACTCGTGGACGTGGATCCCTACGCACTGACCAGGGTCGTCGGGAATCTCTTGGGCAACGCGATCCGGCATACCCCACGTGACGGTTCTGTCGATATCGGCATGATTCACGACGACGACTTCGTGTATCTGTCGATCAGCGACGAATGCGGTGGTATCGCGGATGTCGACATTGAGCGAGTGTTCGAGGTCGCGTTCCGTGGGACACCAGCCCGAACGCCGGCTCCGGATGGTGGCGCCGGCCTCGGACTCGCGATCGCGCGCGGCATCGTGAACGCACACAACGGACGAATAGGTGCAGAAAATGTCGGACCGGGATGCCGGTTCACGATCGCGCTGCCCCGCTCAGGTGAGGTGCATACGTTCGACCCCGCAGACCAACCGAACGGACGTATCCGGGGGGATGCAGAGTCGCTAACTTGAACCTGTCACTTAGAGGGGGGGTCGCCCGTGGGGGGCTTTACGTGGTGGGCGCGTGTTGAGTGGATTCAGGGGCAACGTCCGATGTGGCGTGAGCACGACGCGAAGCTTGCGTCCGTGTGGCGTCGCGAGTCGGTAGCGGCTCCCCTGAACACCGCTGACACCGTGATCGTGCTACCTGAACCTTCGGAGTCGGTCGCGCAGAGCGCTTAATTCGCAGTACCGGCTCATGTCGTCGGTGATCGCGCTGGGGGGCAGCGGTCACCGACGACAGCCATGTCCGGGATTGTAGGTAGCTCTCGGAGACTGTCGCGCTCGCCAGCAACGGTGCTTGTCAGTCGCTGCCACGACAATGATCTGGTGCTGCTTGCTGAGTTGGTCGCGGTGTCGGGCGCTGTCGCCTCGACCCGTTCAAGATCGGCGAAGATCGCCCTTGTCGCCGGCTGTCTTCGGTCGGCCTACGCCGGGCGAGCCGATGAAGTTGAGATCGCTGCGGCGTTCCTTTCCGGGGAGTTGCGCCAACGACGCACCGGTATCGGCTGGGCGGCGCTCCGAGACGTCCGTGAGCATCCCAAAGGAAACACCTCGCCGTCCGGCCCGACGCTTTCGCTGACCGCCGTCGATGCCGCGTTCGCCCGCGTTGCCGCCGATTCGGGCCCGGGCTCTCAGGCCCGGCGGGCGGCCGAGCTTGCAGTGTTGTTCGCCGCAGCTACCGAACCCGAAGGTTCGTTTCTGATCGCACTCGTGGGCGGTGAGCTGCGGCAAGGTGCCCAAGACGGTGTCATGGTCGAGGCGATCGCGGCGGCTGCCGACGTTCCCGTGTCCGACGTGCGACGCGCGTTCATGCTGCGTGGGTCGTTGCCACCGATCGCCGCGGCGGCACTTCGCGATGGCGTGGAGGCCCTGCGCGCCATTGGTCTTGAGGTTGGGCGGCCGGTCCTGCCGATGCTGGCGCAGTCGGCACCCGATGTCGTGACTGCACTGACGCAGAACTCGCAGGGCAGCCCGGTGGCTTTGGAATGGAAGCTGGACGGGATAAGGGTTCAGCTGCATCGGGCCGGCGACGACGTGCGGGTGTTCACCAGAACTCTTGACGACATCACCGCCCGCGTACCGGAGCTTGTCGAAGCGGTGCACGCCCTCGCCGTCCGCGACGTGGTTCTCGACGGTGAGGCAATCGCGCTCGACGACGCCGGGCGACCGCGACCGTTTCAGGAGACTGCCGCGCGCACGAGCAGCCGACTCGACGTCGCTGCTCTGCAGGCATCGGTTCCGGTCGCGCTGTTCGTTTTCGACGTGCTTCACCAGGACGGGCGTGACCTTCTCGATGCTCCGGCAGCCGACCGGCAGCAGGTGCTCGAGGCCGTCCTGCCTGAGCACCTGCGGGTACCGCGGATTGTGACGGCCGATCCGCAGGAGGCGACGCGGTTCTTCGGCGATGCGATCGCGCATGGCCACGAGGGTGTGGTCGTGAAGTCGTTACAGGCGCCTTACGAAGCGGGCCGCCGCGGCGCCGGCTGGGTGAAGGTCAAACCGCGACACACCCTCGACCTTGTCGTGCTCGCGGCCGAGTGGGGCCACGGTCGACGGGCCGGTGTCCTGTCGAATCTGCACCTCGGCGCTCGCGATGCCAACGGCGGTTTCGTGATGCTCGGTAAGACTTTCAAGGGCCTCACCGATGAGCTCCTCGCCTGGCAGACCGAACTCTTCCTTTCACTCGAGACGCATCGCGACAGCTACACGGTGTACGTCGCACCGGAAGCCGTCGTAGAGATCGCCTTCGACGGGGTCCAGACCAGCCCGCGGTATCCGGGCGGAGTCGCGCTTCGATTCGCCAGGGTCCTTCGCTACCGCCCTGACAAGCGGGCGAGCGACGCCGACGACCTCGACGCGGTGCTCGCGATTCGCGGCGGTGCTAGGGCTGGCTAGCGATCCTGCACAGCTAGTGCCTCGGAGGGCTGTACATGCGCAGTCTGGCTGTGCGCGGATCTGGCGGGCAGGCGAGTCGCCGGCTCCGCTTTCAGCATTCATTCAGCCATCGCGGGCACACTTGTGCTGTGCGCATTCTCGTTGTCGACGACGACCCCGGGGTTCGGGAGTCGCTTCGCCGATCGCTGATCTTTAACGGCTACGACGTCGAGCTGGCCGAGGACGGCCAACGTGCGCTGTCCTCGATAGCTCTGCACCGTCCCGATGCTGTGGTCCTTGACGTGATGATGCCCGGCCTTGACGGCCTCGAGACTTGTCGGCGCCTGCGTGCCGCGGGGGAGGATCTGCCTGTTCTCATGCTCACCGCACGTGAGGCAGTCGCCGACCGCGTCGGCGGACTCGACGCCGGCGCCGACGACTACATGGTCAAGCCGTTTGCTCTCGACGAATTGCTCGCACGTCTGCGCGCGTTGTTGCGCCGTACCCTTGCTGGGCCGGACGCCGCACAGCAACTGAAGTTCTCCGACCTCGTGCTCGACCTCGGCACCCGCGAAGTTTGGCGCGGCACCAGGCCGATCTCGCTGACCCGCACAGAGTTCCACCTGCTCGAGTTGCTCATGCGGCATCCGCGGCAAGTGCTCGAACGCAACCAGATTCTCGAGGAGGTGTGGGGTTACGACTTCCCGACCACCGCGAACTCACTTGAGGTTTATGTCGGCTACCTGCGACGCAAGCTCGAAACTGAGGGCGAGCCCCGGCTGATCCACACCGTCCGCGGCGTCGGCTACTCGCTGCGCGAGTTGCCCACGTGACCGAGGCGACCACGTGACCGAGGCGACCCACGTGACCCGCGACGAGGACAGCGCTCCCGGCGGCATGACCCTGCGGGCCAGGGTCTCGCTGCTTGCAGCGATAACTGCTGGGTTTGCGGTCGCCGCGGTGTCGCTGGCTGCTTACTTCACGATGCGCATGGAACTGTTCCACGAGCTCGACAGCTCACTGGTCTCACGCGCACAGAAGGTCGCTGCTCTACAGCAGCAACTCCCCGAGACGTTGCAGACTCAGCCGTCGTTGTCCTTGCTGGCATCCGAAGTTGACCTGTGCCTGGTCAGCAATGCCGGTGATGCGGAATGCACAACGCCCGGCCTGACCAAGCTGGTGCAGTCGGGACCTGAGCTTGCGGTTGCCCGCGGCTTTTCCAGCGAATCTCTGCGCACCTTGACGATGAGTGGCGTCCGCTATCGCGTCGTGGCTGTGCCGGTCAGCTCCGACGTTGCCTTGGTGCTCGCCAGTTCGACAAAGGACACCCAGACGACTCTGAACGACCTCGGTCTGGTTCTGCTCTTCGTCGGGGTCGGCGGGATCATCATCGCGGCGGTCGCCGGACGCCTCGTTGCCCGCGCGGGATTGCGCCCAGTTGAACGGCTGACGCAGGCTGCCGAACGCGTCGGGCGCACCGGCGACCTCACTCCCATCGAGGTCGAGAGTGCTGACGAACTGGGCCGACTGGCTCGTAGCTTCAACGAGATGTTGTCCGCAGTCGCCACCTCGAGAGCGTTGCAACGACAACTGGTTGCCGACGCCGGGCATGAATTGCGTACGCCGCTGACCAGTCTTCGGACCAATCTCGACCTGCTGGCCCAAAGCAATGCTGCTGGAGATCGGGGTCTCGCGATCGCTGATCGGGAAGCGCTGCTTGTCGACGTCCGGGCTCAGGTTGAAGAGTTGTCGGGGCTCGTCGCCGACCTCGTTGAACTCGCCCGCGACGACCGACCCGCCGGGAACGCCGAGGAACTCGATCTCGCGGTGATCGTCGAGCGGGCCATCGAACGGGTTCGGCGGCGCGCGCCTGGAGTCACGTTCACGATCGACCTGCACGGTTGGTTAGTCATGGGTGAGGCGACCGCCTTAGAGCGCGCGGTCACGAACCTGCTCGACAATGCCGTCAAGTGGAGCCCGCCAGGGGGCGATGTGATGGTCAGCCTCGACAACGGAAGGTTGATGGTGGCTGACTCGGGACCAGGCATTGCAGACGCCGACCTGCCGCACGTCTTCGATCGCTTCTACCGATCCACCGACGCCCGTGGCATGCCCGGTTCAGGGCTCGGGCTGGCGATCGTTCGCCAGGCTGCGCAACGGCATGGCGGTAGCGTGTCCGCAGGACGTGCTCCTGCCGGTGGCGCGCTGATGATCCTCGATCTTCCGGGCCGGCACGGAGCGGAACGCTTAGAGCATTCAGGATTTCTTCAGCAGAACTGGGGATCGTCAGCACATGACTGAGGACGGCGGGCGGCAGCGTCCCTGGTGGGCATCGCCGAGCGATCAACTGGAGGAGCCCCCCGAGCCCCCACCGGTTCCCGCCTCGGCGGCGTCCGATGCTGCGGCAGCCTCAGATGCTGCGGCAACTGAAGGTGGCGTAGCTGATTCCGCCGGCACGGCTGCCTCTCCGCGCTACGGCGCCGACCCGCACCTCGGCCCGTTTCCTTACGCGAAGCCGGAGAACGGCGCTCCTACTTACACACCGCCGCCGGTGTATACCGTGCCCGAGCCTCCGGCCCCCTCGTACGGCGCCCCAAGCTTCGCGCCGCCGCCGAGCTACCCGTCGTCCGGCTACGGAACCCCGTCGGCCTACGGAACGCAGCCGAGCTACGGCGCCCAATCCGCGTTCGGATCGCCGCCCGCGTACGGAACACCACCCGCCTACTCCGCTCCCACCCACACAGCGCCTACCTACACGCCACCTACTTACGCACCGATGAGCCCAACCCCGCCGCCCTACAACACGCCAGCCAATGATCCGCGGGTGACGCGCGAGGGTCGGCGTTCCGGATGGCTCTCGTTGCTCGTAGTCGCGGCAATCGCTGCCCTTGTGGGCGCCTTAGTCGCTGGCGGCGTTGTCGCTGCGACGAAAAAGAACCCGACTCAAGTAGCAGTCACGACGCCTACCCAGCCGGTAGTTGCGCCGCAGGCAGTTGTGAGTCTGCCCGCAGGATCTGTTGCTCAGATTGCTGCGACGCTGCTGCCGTCGGTGGTCTCGATCATCGTCACGACGACCGACGGGGGCGACGAAGGTACCGGCATCATCTTGACCCCTGACGGCGAGATCCTCACGAACAATCACGTCGTCGAGGGCGCTGCCACATCTGGTGTCATCGCGGTCACTCTTAACGACGGCCGCACCGTCAAGGCGAGCATCGTCGGTCGCGATCCAACGACAGATCTCGCGGTCATCAAGGCGGCGGGAGTCACCGGGCTTCATCCGGCAAGCCTTGGCTCCGACTCGGCGCTCGCAGTCGGGCAACAGGTCATTGCGATCGGCTCACCGCTGGGGCTCTCCAACACGGTGACGTCGGGCATCGTGAGCTCGTTGAACCGCCCGGTATGTACCCAAAGTTGCGATGGCACCGGCGGCACGGCCGGTGCCACGCCGACCGTGCTCGATGCGATCCAGACCGACGCCGCGATTAACCCGGGCAACTCGGGTGGGCCGCTCGTTGACATGACCGGGCACGTCGTCGGCGTCAACTCCGCGATCGCGACTCTCGACCAGGGTCAGGGCGGACCCGGCGCACAGTCCGGCAGCATCGGTGTTGGGTTCTCTATCCCGATCGACGAAGCACAGCGTGTCGTCGGCGAACTCGAGAAGACCGGCCATGCGAGCCACGCCGTCCTTGGCATCGGCCTTCAGGACTCCGAGGACGCCAACCTGCACACGCCGAACGGCGCCAAGGTCGTCAGCGTCACCGCCGGCGGTCCGTCATCGAAGGCGGGCGTCCAGGTCAACGACATCATCACCAAGTTCGGCAACCGGACCATCGTCGATGCTGACTCTTTGATCGCTGCCACGCATGCGGCCGTGCCGAACTCGACGATCACCATCACGTACTTCCGCGGCGGTCAGACCGCAACGACGTCGATCACCCTGGGATCGGCCTTGTCCAGCTAGCTGTGACGTTCACGGCGGAGCAGATTTCACGGGCGCAGCAGGGCTCGGCTGATGGCTTCGCCGGCAGCGGCGACCGCGCGCGCGTGCAGCCGGCCAGGGTTGCGGGAGAGCCGCTCGATTGGTCCTGAGACCGAAACGGCCGCGACGACCCGACCGTTGGCTGCGCGGACTGGCGCCGAGACCGACGCAACTCCGGGCTGGCGTTCGGCGACACTGGCTGCCCAGCCCTGCCGGCGAACTCGTGCCAGCGTTTGCGCACCGAAAACGGCCGAGGCAACGCCGCGATGCAGGCGTTCGGCATCCTCCCAGGCCAGCAGCACCTGTGCGGCCGAGCCGGCAGTCAGTGGTAGCCGGGTGCCGATCGGCACCGTGTTGCGAAGACCGGCCGGAAGTTCGGCGGCGGCGACGCACACCCGGATGTCGCCCTGCCGGCGGTAGAGCTGCGTGCTCTCGCCTGTCGCGTCGCGCAACTTTGCGAGAACTGGCCCGCTGACCGCGATGAGCCGATCCTCACCGCCCGCGGTCGCCAACTCCCCGAGTCGTGGGCCGAGCACGAATCTGCCTTCGCTGTCTCGGGCCACCAGCCGGTGTCGCTCGAGGGCAACCGCGAGGCGATGGGCGGTCGGTCGCGGCAGGCCGGTGAGGGTGACAAGGCTGGCCAGGGAGGCGGGGCCGGCTTCGAGAGCGGAAAGTACGGCCACCGACTTGTCCAAAACGCCAACACCGCTAGACTCGTCCATGTACTGATACTGCCGTCTCAGCATGCGAGACGCAAGTTCTCAGCGAAATGCCGGTTCCTGAAACAGAGTGGAGCGAGCTCATGGGCGCGACGATGGCGGAGAAGGTCTGGGACGAGCACGTGGTGCGGCACGCTGATGGCGAGCCTGACTTGGTCTACGTCGACATGCATCTCGTGCACGAGGTGACGAGCCCGCAGGCGTTCGACGGCTTGCGACTCGCCGGGCGATCTGTTCGCCGTCCCGATCTCACGATTGCGACCGAAGACCACAACGTGCCGACCACGAATATTGATCAGCCGATCGCCGATCCGGTGTCGCGCACGCAGGTCGACACGTTGCGACGCAACTGTGCTGAGTTCGGGATTCGGCTTTACCCGATGGGCGATGCGTCGCAGGGCATCGTCCATGTCATCGGGCCGCAGCTGGGTCTTACCCAGCCCGGCATGACCATCGTCTGCGGCGACTCGCACACCTCGACACACGGCGCGTTCGGCGCGCTGGCATTTGGCATCGGCACCAGCGAAGTTGAGCACGTGCTTGCGACGCAGACGTTGCCGATATACCGACCCAAGACGATGGGGATCACGGTGAACGGCACCCTGCCGGACGGCGTGACGAGCAAGGACATCATTCTCGCGGTGATCGCGAAGATTGGCACCGGCGGCGGGCAGGGCTACGTCATCGAGTACCGGGGCGAGGCGATCCGCGCATTGTCGATGGAAGCGCGCATGACCGTCTGCAACATGTCGATCGAAGCAGGAGCACGCGCCGGCATGATCGCGCCCGACGAAACAACGTTCGCGTACCTGAAGGGTCGCCCACATGCTCCCAGCGGCGATGACTGGGACGCCGCTGTCGCGCACTGGCGCAGCCTTGTCACCGACGACGATGCGGCGTTCGATGTCGATGTCGTGCTCGACGCCGCAGAGTTGACGCCGTTCGTCACGTGGGGGACCAATCCGGGCCAGGGAGCGCCACTGGGTTCCAGCGTTCCCGACCCGTCGACCATCGCCGACGCAGGCGAGCGCGGCAGCGTCGAACGTGCATTGGAGTACATGGGCCTGCAGGCCGGCACGAAGTTGCGTGACATCAAGGTCGACACCGTCTTTCTCGGGTCGTGCACGAACGGGCGGATCGAAGACCTACGCGCCGCGGCCGCTGTCCTGAAGGGTCGCAAAGTGGCCGACACTGTGCGCGTTCTGGTGGTGCCAGGCTCGATGGCGGTCAAGGCGCAAGCGGAATCCGAAGGGCTCGACAAGATCTTCAGCGAGGCTGGGGCGGAGTGGCGCAGCGCGGGTTGCTCGATGTGCCTCGGCATGAACCCCGATCAACTCGCCCCCGGCGAGCGTTCGGCGTCGACATCGAACCGAAACTTCGAAGGACGGCAGGGCAAGGGCGGCCGCACGCATCTTGTGTCGCCACTCGTAGCTGCGGCCACCGCAGTGACCGGGCACTTGTCCGCGCCGTCCGATCTGGACTGACTCAATCGATCTTCGCCGCACCAGGCATCTAGTACGGGAGACTCCAATGGAAAAATTCACGACACACACCGGCCGCGGCTTGCCGCTACGGCGCAGCAATGTCGATACCGACCAGATCATTCCGGCCGTGTACTTGAAACGGGTTACCCGAACCGGCTTCGAGGACGGTTTGTTCGCGGCGTGGAGGGCGGATCCCGACTTCGTGCTGAATCAGCCGCAGTACGCGGGCGCCGACGTCCTCGTCGCAGGACCTGACTTCGGGACCGGCTCATCGCGGGAGCATGCAGTGTGGGCACTGCAGAACTATGGGTTCAAGGCGGTGATCTCACCAAGGTTTGCCGACATCTTCAGGGGAAACTCGCTCAAAGGCGGCCTCCTGACGGTACTCATCAACGAAGCCGACGTAGCGGCGCTTTGGGCGGCGATCGAGGCCGATCCGCAGACGCAGATCACCGTCGATCTTGTCTCCCGCGAGGTTCGCTACGGGGTCGTTGTGTTGCCTTTCGAGATCGACGATTACACCCGGTGGCGGCTCATGGAGGGCCTCGACGACATCGGGCTGACGCTGCGTCACGTCGGCGATGTCGACGAATTCGAGTCGCATCGGCCTGCATGGAAACCGCGCACGGTGCCAACAACAGTGTGACGCAAGGGTCTTGAGCCGGGTTTTAGCCCGGATTTTCCGCGACACAAGGAAATTCTTCGTCGCGGTCGTTGTTTTGAGCGCGCGCGGGGCCTAGGTTCACCCCGAGTCGGGTGTGCACTCGACAACATCATTCGGAGGGGCACGTGAACAAGGCGGAGCTGATCGACTCCATCTCCACTCGCCTGGGAGATAACAAAAAAGCAG
>DATCFU010000213.1:0-26189 GCA_036509315.1 Acidothermaceae bacterium | reverse complement strand
GAGCAGTGGTCGTACAACCGCGCCGACACCGTGCCGTGCCCCGCCTACCAAACCGACATCGACAACGCCGACGGCGCTTCCGTCGGGTACGGCTGCGCAGTCTCCGTACCGGGGATAGCGGTGTCGCCCGGTACGGCGGCTCCGACCCCCACGACTCCGATCGCCCCGACGCCCGGACCCGACGAGACCACGACGAAAGCCGCTGCCGCCAGCCTTTTGTCGAAGCTCGGCGTCACCGGTAGCGAGCAGTTCAACGCCTCGTCGCCGGCCTCGACCTTGACGGTCGCGCCGCAGATCGACGGCATGCCGACGCAAGGCATCGAAACCAACGTGGACGTCGACGCGAAGGGAATTCGCACCGCTACCGGTCGTTTGGTGGCACCGAAGTCCGGCGACGACTACCCGTTGCAGACCGCGACGGCCGCGTTCAAGTCACTCGCCGATCGGCCGATGCCGATGATCGCGATGTACTGCGGACCCATCCCCGTCGATGGCGGCCCAGTGCCGGCAGCCAGCGGACCGAACACCAAGTTCCCGTTGAACCCCAGCGCGTCTGACCAGCCGGCGCCGGTGGCCAGCGAGCCGAACACGAAGTTCCCGCTCAACCCAGCTGCGTCGGCCAGTCCGAACACGGTGATGGTCGCGTCACCACCGCCGGCGCCAGCGAGCGGCCCGGCTGTCGATAGCACCGGCCCGATCGCGGTACCGCCAGTCGAGTCGGCCTACCCGTGCCCGACCCCGAAGCCGCAGAAGGTGACCGGTGCCGTCATCGGTCTGCAGCTTCAGTACAACGCGACCGGCGCGACAACGGCTGCCGATGGATCGACCGTCGGCGGCTCGAACATCTTGGTGCCGACGTGGTTCTTCACCGTCGAGGGCTCGACGGATCCGCTGACCGTCATCGCGGTCGACCCGTCGTTCCTCGGCGACCAGTTCCCGATCCCACCGGTCGGCGGACCGGTCGCCTCGACGTCCGCCGGCTTTGAAGGATCAGGCGGTGGCGCATCGGCTAACACCGGAACCGTCGCCGTCCCGCCGTCCGGCCCCGTACTTGCACCCGCAACGTCGGCAGCGAAGTCCAAGAAGTAGCTCCAACCAGTACTTTTGCTGCAAATTGAGCCAAATGGGTCGATGATGCAGGAGTGAGACTCCCGCCGTATAGCCGAAGGTGAACGGTCCCTCACGCGCTGCTCAGACCCAGCCATCGCGTTCGCGAGACTCCTCACTGGATTTCGACCGCCGCATCGCGTGGCGCGGCCGCCTCGCCGCGCTCGGGATCGTGCTGATCCTGCTCGGCGTCATCGGGTTCGCCGTGTGGTCATCGCATGTCACAGCAGGGACCCAGCTCGCCATCCTTGGCCTCGGGGTCTTGCTCGCTACAGTCTTGGCGGGCATCGCAGGCGACTATCGGCGGGGACTCAAGACCGAAAGAGCCGCCGCAGTTGACCGCTCCTTGCACGATCCGCTCACCGGGCTTGCGAACCGCGCGTTGCTCACCGATCGCCTCGAAACCGCCCTGCAAGTAGCGGCCGGTTCAGGCGCGGTGACCGGACTCCTGCTGATCGACCTCGACCGTTTCAAGGAAATCAACGATACGTTCGGGCACAAGTACGGAGACCAGTTACTGACTCAGATCGGACGTCGGTTTGCTGCGGTCGTCGGCGGCGCCGACACCGTTGCCCGCATCGGCGGCGACGAGTTCGCGGTGTTATTGCCCAACATCAAGGACCTGGCGGCCGCGAAAGAGATCGCCGAGAATCTCCAGCGGGCTTTGGAGTCGTCGCTCAATGTCGAAGGAGTCGAACTCGACGTCGACGCCAGCATCGGCCTCGTTTTGTCGGGTGAACACGGCACGGACGCCACGACGCTGCTACAGCACGCCGACGTCGCGATGTACGTCGCGAAGACCCGCAACGTCGGCGTCTTTGCGTATAGCAGGGAGGTCGATGACCACTCGCCCGTGCGGCTCGCACTGCTCGGCGATCTGCGTCGAGGGTTGGAGATGCACGAGATCGTGCTGCACTACCAACCCAAGATCGACGTCGCGAGCGGCAAGGTCATAGGCGTCGAGGCACTTGCTCGCTGGCAGCATCCGACGCAAGGTCTGCTGTATCCGGATTCGTTTATTCCGGCGGCGGAACACACCGGCCTGATCGGCCCGTTCACGAGCTACGTGCTCGACGCCGCACTCGCGCAGGCCGCGATCTGGGCGGAGGGCGGCATGCCGCTGACCGTGTCAGTCAACCTCTCCGGGCGCAACCTGCTTGACGAGCACCTGCCGACGGAGGTTTCCGACCTGCTCGCTGCGTACGGAGTGCCCGCGTCGTTGCTCGAGCTGGAGGTCACCGAGTCGGCGATCATGCTTGATCCGGTGCGCGCGCAGCAAGTGCTCGAGAACCTGTCGGATCTCGGGGTTCGGCTGTCCATCGACGACTTCGGCGCGGGCTACACGAGCCTCAGCCAACTGAAGACATTGCCCGTCGACGAACTGAAGATCGACCGGTCGTTCGTGATGACGATGACGTCCGACGCCCGCGACGCGCTCATCGTGCACAGCGTCATCGAGCTCGGGCAAAACCTCGGATTGAACATCGTCGCCGAAGGCGTTGAGACCGCCCAAGCGCTCGTGACACTACGCGGCTTCGGCTGCGATATCGCTCAGGGCTACTACATCGCAAAACCGGCGCCTGCCAAGACATTCGAGGCCTGGCTCATGGCACGAGAAACGGCTTCTCCCGCGCCGGTTGCCGTAACGCCCGCACGACGAGCAGGCGACGCAGTCCTTGTCGAACGAGACCTTGGCGAGGCCACGTCACCGGCAGCGGCGTTGCGGGCCAGTGAGGAGCGTTTCCGTGCCCTTTTCACACTGGCTCCTATCGGCATTTTGGAAGTACGACCCGACAGCACGATCGTCGCGGTTAATCCGCGGGCGTGCGCAATGACCGGCTACGAACGCGACGAACTGATCGGCCGCCCGGCAACAATGCTGATCGACCCAAGCGACCGAGCCGGGCAAGCGCGGAGTATGGCTGCGCTATCACAGGCCATCCCGTACACGGCGCGACGCGACTACCGCCGTAAGGACGGAACGCCGCTTGCGGTGCTCATCAGCGTGGCCGTCATGCGACAG
The DNA here is from genome assembly GCA_036509315.1 of Acidothermaceae bacterium. Classification (GTDB taxonomy): domain Bacteria; phylum Actinomycetota; class Actinomycetes; order Acidothermales; family Acidothermaceae; genus PALSA-607. Next base: position 23,059 of record DATCFU010000213.1, on the reverse strand, counting down.
ACCTCCGGCGCCGTGTCTCGCATGGTCGGCATGATGGTCGACATCAGCGAATTAGAAGAGGCCCAACAGAGCATCGCGGCTGCGAGCCTCGAACTGGCCACCCACCAAATGTTCACGGATTCGCTGCTCGACAATGCGGGCGCCGGAATCCTCGCGTGTGACATCACGGGTAACTTGACAGTCATCAATCGGACGGCACGCAGCTGGCACGGCCTTGATCCCGATGTCGAGCCAAGCCAGGAGCAGCTTGAGAAGCTAACCGCGCATCTCTTCGACGCCGATGGCGTCACGCTCCTCGGCCGCGGAAATAACCCGCTAATGCGAGCGTTTCGCGATGGCATCACATCGAAAGCGGAAATGGTCATTGCGCCCCCGGGCACCGCAGCAACGCGCGTGATCGCCACCGGCACATCGTTGCGAGGGCCGATGGGCGAGGCCGTTGGCGCGGTGGTCACGATGCACGACGTCACCGTGTTGCGGCAGCGCGAGACGGAGCTCGGCAAGAGCGCCGCGTTCCATGACGCCGTCCTTGCAGCCAGCCCAGACGTCATCTTTATTGCTGACGCGGTCACGAATCGCAATGTGTGGTCGTCAAGGACCCTCACCGAGTACGGCTACACCGATCAACAGATGAAGGACCTCGCCGACAACACCGTCGACGTGCTCGTTCACCCCGATGACCGCTTCAAGGTGCGCGAACAGAATGCCGCCGCTCAAGCGCTGCCAAATGGCGAGGTCGTGCGAATCCGCTACCGGATAAGGGTTTCGAATGACACGTATCGCTGGTTCGCCCGCAGCGTCACCCCATTCGCCCGCAACGACGCGGGCGAGGTAACAGAGCTTCTTGGTGTCGCAAGCGACGTGACCGACCTCGTGCGGGTCGAGCAGCAGCTCGCAGAGGCAGCGCTTCACGATGCACTCACAGGCTTGCCGAATCGAACCCTCCTTGTCGACCGTTTAAGCAACACGCTCGCCAGGACCAACCGCAGCGGCCACGAGCTCGCGGTGCTCTCCTGCGACCTCGACGAATTCAAGGCTGTCAACGACGACGGCGGCCACGAGGCGGGCGACGCGGTGCTCCAAGCAACCGCCACGCGACTGCTTGCCACGCTGCGCGCCGAAGACACGGCCGCGCGCGTTGGAGGCGACGGCTTCGTCGTCATCGTCGAGCCGTCGTCGCGGACCTGGGCCGGACCCGATGGCGCGCCAATCGACGTCCGCGCTTATGCGATGCAGTTGGCCGAACGCATCGAGGCCGCACTCGCGGTGCCGATCGACTTCGACGGACACGAGTACGCCGTGACCGTCAGCATCGGGCTGGCGTTCGCCCACGCCGGCGACGACGTCGAGGACGTGCTAGCGCAAGCAGGCGCCGCCATGTACCGAGCGAAAAGCCTCGGCAAGAATCGCCATGAGATCGCTACCGGGTTGCTGGGCAGCCCCGTAAGTTGACCGGTCGTGAACCGTTGGGTCCCTCGCCGCTGACCTTGGCCACCGCGCTTGCCCTTCAGGCGCGTAGGTCCGTGGGAGCGTTGTAGTCCAGCGCGCCATCTAGCGCGCGCTGGAGTGCAACACCCTCCAGGGCCACCCGCAAGTTGCGGCGTCCGAAGCGGTGGTGTGGACTGCGTTCATGGTCAGCTTTGGAGGCTCGTCGCCAGGGCGTCTCGCTGTCTGGACGTCGGCTCTGACGCGTCCCGGAATGTGGGGGTTGTCGAAGCCGCGGTGGGACGCCGTAGCGAAGCGGTCGATCCGGGCCGCGGTCGTCATCCCGGGGCTGTTCGCGTTCGCTGACAAGGTTCTCAAGAACCCGCAGGTCGCGACCTTCGCCTCAATCGGCGCCTTCGCGGTGCTGCTGCTCGCCGACTTCGGCGGACCCCTGCGCCGCCGCTTCATCGCGTACGCAGGGCTGGCCGTCGTCGGCGCCATCTTCATCACGATCGGCACGCTGGCCTCACGAGTCACCTGGCTTGCTGTGGTTGTCGCGGGGCTTGCGGCCGCGCTCGTGCTCTTCCTCGGAATCCTCAGCGGGTACGTGGCCAAGGGGTCGGTCGCGTCGATGCTCGTGCTGATCCTCCCCCTCACGCTGCCCGCGAAGGCAAGTGCGATCGGGCCCCGGCTCGAGGGCTGGGTGCTCGCGGCGGCCGTCGGGACGCTGTCGGTATTCCTGGTCTGGCGCGACCCGCCGCAGGCAGGTCTCGGCACGCTGGCCGGCAATGCGCTGCACCGGCTCGCCGAACACCTGCGCGCCACTCTCAACGGCGAGCCCATCGAGGAAAACTCGAAAACAGCAGAACAAGCCGTCGCGAAGCTCAAAGGCGCGTACCTCGCCACCCCGTTCAGGCCGACCGGCGCGACGCTCTCGGAGCAGGCAATTGTCCAACTGGTCGAGGAAATCGACTGGCTGCTGGTCCTGACGGCCAAACATGACGACCTGCCCGACGACGGTTACGCGCGCGCGACAGCACGAGACCGCGAGCTGCTCATTCAGTCGACCGCAGTCCTCCACGACGCGGGCACCGCACTCATCGACGCCGACGCCGGCAGTACGAAGAAGGTCGCGTGCGAACCCTGCGACGACCCGGCGCTCGTCATCGACCTCGAACTGCTCGGGAGCCTGCGCGCACAAGCGGCGATGGCGACGGCGGAGCTCGTCGATAGCTGGTCGGCTGCAAACATCGAGGCGGACGCCGATCTGCTGGAGTGTGCGTTCCACGCTAGGTCTGTTGCCACGACAACAGCAGCTGCCGCGTCGTCCGCCCTTGTCGCTTCTGGCAATGCAGATCACGACGCTGTGCGGGCGGAACAGGCGCGCTGGTACGGAGCTGCGGACGCTCCTCAAACCGGGATCGGTGAGATCACCCAGCAGGCCCTCGCGCAGACCAGCCTGCGTTCGGTGTGGCTGCGCAACAGCCTGCGCGGTGCTGTCGGCGTCGCAGCCGCCGTGCTTGTCGCGAAGGTGACCGGGGTGCAGCATGGCTTCTGGGTCGTGCTCGGAACCCTCGCCGTGCTGCGGTCGAACGCACTCGGCACCGGAGCCATCGCGCTACGGGCGATCGCCGGCACATCGCTCGGATTCATCGTGGGCGGCGCGCTGCTCGTCGGCATCGGCCACAGCACGACGGCGCTATGGATCGTGCTCCCGTTCGCGGTCTTGCTCGCGAGCTACGCACCGCTACGTATCTCGTTTCTCGCGGGTCAGGCGGCCTTCACCGTGCTGCTCGCCATCCTGTTCAACATCGTGCAACCGACCGGTTGGCGCGTGGGCTTGGTACGCGTCGAGGACGTTGCGATCGGCTGCGCCGTCAGCCTTGTGGCCGGCTTCCTGCTGTGGCCGCGAGGCGCTGGGCCGGTGGTCTCTGCAGACCTCGCCGACGCCTTCCGCACCGGAACCACTTACTTGGCATCAGCAGTACACTCGCTCATCGGTACGCACGCGACGCTCGGTCAAGACGCCGTCAGCGGATCGGCAGCCGGCGTGGCGACCGTCGCATCGCGCAGGCTCGATGTCGCGTTCCGCGTCTACCTCGCCGAGCAAGGCACCAAGCTCGTGCACCGAGACGAGCTCGCAGCACTGGTCGCGGGCGCGAGTCGACTGCTACTTACCGCGAATTCCCTTGCCACGCTGCCGCTCAGACAGCGTGGCGCGACGAAGAACGACGAGCGTTTCCTGGACGCCGAGTTGCACGACCTCACGGCGGCTTTCGAAGGCATCGCCGATGACCTGTCAACGAGCAGCACCACCCCGTCGTCCGATCGAGCGCCTGAAAGCACTATCGGCGCACCGGAATCGGTGTGCGCGCGATGGATTCATCACCACCTGAGGCACTTGCAGGCAGGGATCGGCCCGCTGTCGCAAGCCTCAGCCGTCGTGCGATCAGGGGTGTTGAACAAGTACCCGATCGTGCAGCAGCGCCGCAATGACGTGAGCCTCAACGGGACGACTGAAGAGATATCCCTGAGCACGGTCGCAACCAAGCGCGACCAGCCGGCAACGTTGTCCCGCGGTCTCGACGCCCTCGGCGACAGCGACCAACCCTGACCCGTGCGCAAGCGCGACGATCGCGCTGATGAACACATCGGTGCCCGAGTCTGATGCGTCGAGCGTGCTGACAAAACTCTTGTCAATCTTGAGCTGGTCGACGGGCAGCGTGCGCAATCTCGCGATTGACGAGTGCCCGGTACCGAAGTCGTCGATCGAGAAATGCACACCCATCGCGTGCAGCTCCTCGATGATGCGCTGCGTCTCGGGTGCGTCGGCCATCGCCGTTGCTTCTGTCACTTCCAGCACAAGGCGGTCGGCGTGCAGGCCGGTCTCGGCCAAGATCTCGCGCACCAGTTGCGGGAGCTCGGGCTCAAGCTGCCGCGGCGACAGGTTGACAGCGATTTCGATGTCATCCGGCCAGCGAGTGGCTTCGGTGCACGCGGTGCGCAGCACCCACTCACCGAGCCGAATGATCAGACCGCTCGCCTCCGCGATCGGCACGAATTCCATCGGGCCGATCAGCCCGCGTTCTGGGTGCTGCCACCGGACCAACGCCTCGGCGCCGATCATGGCGCCTGACGGCAGTTCCTCGATCGGCTGGTAGTGCAACACGAGTTCGCCAGCGCCGATCGCGCGCTTCAGTGCCTGCTCGGTGTCGAGGCGAACGAGCGTGTCGAGATGCATGTCGGGTCTGTAACGCACGTAGCGACCACCGCCCCTGCGCTTGGCTTCGTACATCGCGAGGTCGGCGCTGTAGAGCAGCGACTGGCTGTCGGGCTCGGTGAATTCGGAGACGGCGATGCCGATGCTGCCGCGCATGGTCACGTCGCGACCGTTCACGACGACCGGCTCGAGCAGCACTTCGAGCAGCCGCGAGGCGAGCCCTTCGGCAGTCGCCGCATCGCTCAAATTCTCAATCAAGACAGCGAATTCGTCGCCGCCGAGTCTGGCGATGGTGTCGCCCGGTCGAAGCGAGCCAGCGAGCCGATCGGCAAGTGAGACAAGTAGCCGGTCGCCCGCGTCGTGACCGAGGCTGTCGTTGATGTCCTTGAAATCATCGAAGTCGAGGAACAGCAGGGCAATCGGTGCGCCGGTTCGACAACCACGGACCCACGCTTGTTCGAGCCGATCGCGCAGCAGCGCGCGGTTGGGAAGCGCAGTGAGCTCGTCGTGCATCGCGTCGTGGCGCGCGGCCTCGAGTGCACGGTGTAGCGACTGCGTCGTCATCGCGTCGGTGAGTGCAAGGCTGACGTGGTCGGCGAACGACAGCAGAATCGACTGCTCGGCCTCGCTGTATCGGCGGCCCGGAACGGCGCTGCCGACGACAAGACTGCCGACGACGACTCCGTTCTCGTGAACGGGCGCGGCCATGGCGGCCTGCGTGCCGGAGTCCGCCCATACCGGCAGGGCATCAGCAAACTGCTGGTAGTCGTGGATCACGACCAGCCGTTCCTCAGAAATTGCCCGGCCACCTGCACCGTGTCCGACTCTCGAGCGCTGACCTAGTACTGTTTTCGCGTCAATCTCGACCCCGCACAATATGACGGCGTACTCCGGGTCGAGCGGATCAAGGCGACGCAGACCAGCCATCGACGTATCGGCGATGAGTTCGACCGCACCGTCGACGATGGTCTGCAGCACTTCGGGCAGCGGGGCCCGGCTGTTGATCGACCGCAGGATCCGGGTGAGGCGCTCCATCAGGGCTTGCCGCTCGTTCATGGCTGTGATCACGCGCGCCGACTGTAGATTCAGCGCGAGGGCGCGGCTCATGCCGCGCAGCAGGTTGCGTTCCTCAGCAGAAAACGCGACGTCGCCGGTCCTTGCGACGAGCAGCCAGTAGTCGTCGCCTTGCGACTCGAATGACGCGCCCGAGACGTGGCATAGTCCGACCCCTGGGAGTTCAGCTTCCGTGAGACGACTGGCCACGATCTCGAGCAGGGCTTCGACCGGTGCCTCGCCATTGGCGAAGCCGATCGAGCTGACTACCGAGCCATCGCGAATGAGTGCGGCAACCTCGGCTTCCATGGCCTCCGCGGCCCGATCGAGCGCCTCGAGGACGACGGTGTCGGGATCACCCGCGCTCGCGAGACCGAACAGGTAGGCCGTCAACTGCTCCAGGGCCCACCCGCTCGTCGCGCCGGTTGTCGGTGTGGGCACCGCTATGACACCGCGAGCACAACAAGTGTCTGGTTGTGGAAGCCACCAGTCCCCTTGGTCCGAGCGATCTCCCCGTAGCTATAGAACCCCGCGACCGGCGCGCCGTTGATCGCAGTGCCGATGCGACCAACCTCGCGCTCGATGCCAGCACCGCCAAGCACGCCACGACGGGCGATGCAGTCGAACGCGAGAACGCCCTTGGGTTTGCGGCCGCCGAGTTGCTCGAGGGCATCAACACACGCGCCGTCCGTCGCTGCAAGGACAGACTCGTCGTCGCCGTCCATGATCCACGCGAGACCGCCCTGCGGGACGTGCGCAACGCACTGCAACGAGCGCTCGACGAAGTCGGCGCCGACGATGGAGCGGACTTCTTCGCCTGTGCGCTTGCTCAGGCCGAGCGGGTGGGTCATCGCGAAGCGCCTAAACGCGTCTGGGTCTGCGCAATCGGGTGAAGCGCCGAGGCGCCGCAGGTATACGTCGAGTGCGGGCTCGTCGTCGAGGTTGAGCACGGTAGTGCCGATGCTGCCCGTGACCAAGATCGGCTCGCCGACGCGACGCCAGCCGTGACGCACGCCAATACCGAAGGGGGACGTCGACCCGATGGCAACGCCGACGATGGCATTGGTCAGAACTCGACCGTTGAAGAACACGTTGGTGGTCTTCATGTGCTGGTCGTCGCCCGCGCAGCCACCGACGAGCGGCACGCCCGCCCCAACGACGCTGTAGGCGCCGCGCACGATTTCCTGCTGGTCGCCGGCGAGACCGTCGGTCAGCAACAACAGGATCCGGTGCGCGCGCTCGTCAAGGTGGCTGACGGCGGCCGCGACTTTGGCGCCTGCCTCGCGCAGGCCGGCACTGACATTCTCCGCGACGGCTGCGGCCACGGAGAAGTCGTCCCCACCGAACGCGGCAACGACCACCGAACGATCGCCCGGACCGTCGGTGCCGATCTCCCCAGCAGTGGTGCAACCGACGACCGGAATGTTGGCCTCGACCGCACCGCGTAGGTCGGCGCTAAGGGCGGCCAGTTCTAGTTCGGACGACGCAAAAAACACGATAAGTGCTGGCGTTCGACCCGCCAGGGCCGCACGGAGCGCCCGGGTGCCCATCCCTGATTGGCCCGGTTGGTCGGGGCCATCCGAGGACTGCTCCGACGCTCTGCCCACGCCGATCCAACGGCTAGCGGACGCGACGGTTTCAGGCTCGGAGACCACCGTCAAAGAGACCATGCCCACCTTGTCGGCAAAGGGCGGCGAATTCTGACCGGTCTTGAACGGTCGATCCGAGGTCTCGGGACTTCCCGTGGTAACACGCGCACGCTACTCTCCGCGCCATCGATCGCTTTAGCCACGAGCCACTAGCCACTAGCCACTAGCCCAGGAAGGCCGCACGTGACGACACTGCCGCGAACCGAAGCCGAGGTCGAGATCGTTGCCGAAGTCCGCGAGGGTGAGTACGGCGGCAAGCTGGCCGCCATCGAGCCTGGCGGGGCCGAGTTCATCCCGCTGTCGGAGCGTCACGGCCATCCGCTGCAACTCCTCTGGACCTGGACCTCGCCCAATCTCGAGTTCGCCACGGTCTTCGTCGGGGTCTTGGGCGTCGCCGCGTTCGGGCTGTCGTTCTGGCAGGCAACCGCCGCGCTGATCCTCGGCACCGCGCTGGGTTCAGTGACGCACGCCGTGCTGTCGTCGCAGGGGCCGAAGTTCGGCGTCCCGCAAATGATCTTGTCTCGTATTCCGTTCGGCTACCGGGGTAACTGGCTGCCGGCCGGGCTGAACTCGGTCACGGCGGGCATCGGCTGGTTCGCCGTCAACAGCGTCAGCGGCGCGTTCGCGCTGAACACATTGACGCACATGCCGAAGTGGCTGTCGTTGCTCATCATCGTGGTCGCGCAGCTGACGATCGCGTTCTTCGGGCACAACCTCGCGCACGTCGTCGAGAAGTGGGCGCTGCCGGTGCTCGGTCTGGCGTTCCTGCTCGCGGCAATCTCCATCTTCAGCAAGGCCAACGCGAGTGCACCGCACGGGCCCGCCTCGTCTTATGGGCTCGGCGGAACCGGCGGCTTCCTGCTGACGCTTGGCGGCGCGTTCGGTTACGCCGTCGGCTGGAATCCCTTCGCCTCCGACTACACCCGGTACATGAAGCCGACCACGTCTCGGCGGGCAGTCGGGTTGTACGCGGGCCTGGGTGTGTTCGTGTCGTGCGTGGTGCTTGAGATGATCGGCGCCGCGTCGGCGACCATCGGCAAGTCGACCGATGCGTTGAACAACCCGACGAGTGCGTTCACCGGGCACATGAGCACGGCGCTGGCCGACTTCGTCCTCGTCGCGATTGCCATCGGTGCGGTCTGCGCAAATGTGCTGAACATCTACTCGGGGGCGATGTCGTTCCTCACCTTGGGCTTCCGGTTGCCGCTGGCGCTGCGGCGCGCGATCGTCGCGGCAGTCGCTGGCACCATCGGCTTCATCGTCGCGCTGACCGGTCTGCACGACGCGGGCGAGAAGTACACCAACTTCCTGCTGGTTGTCGCGTACTGGATCGCGCCGTGGCTAGGCGTCATGTTCTCCGACATGTTGCTGCGCCGGCGGGTCCGCGTCGACGGATTCCTGTTCGACACCAAGCACAACCCATGGGCCGGTTGGGTCGCGATGGGCATCGCGATGGTGGTCAGCATCTGGTTGTTCTCCGACCAGACCAAGTACCTCGCGCCGATCCCGAAGGCACACCCCGCCCTCGGCGACCTCACCTTCGAAGTCGGCTTCGTGCTCGCCGCGGTGCTGTACGCCGTCTTCTACAAGCTGCAGGGCGGCCGAAAGTCCGAGACGCTGGTCATCCCCGAATACGGCGCCGGCGCCAAGAAGTAGCCCAACCCCCCGCCGTCCCGACCGGGCACTGAAGTCCAGCGCTCGTTCTTGCGTGCGCTGGACTTCACCACTCGCCGTCCCCGCTTCGGCAACCCCCCGCCGTCCCGCTAGGCCAACCGTCACTTCAACAGGTGCGCACGCCTCTTGAAGTGACCGGTAGCCCCCCTTACGTGATCAACCGACGGCGCGTGGGGCGGGACGCGCGGCTAGGGGCGGAGGAAGGTCACTGGTTGCTCTTCGCCGTCCCAGGTCACTGTTGTCTGCGCAGGGGCAGTCCGAGCAACGACACGACCACCGCGGACGACGAGAAGCCGGCGTGATCCGAGCCGGATCGCGTCGGTGTCGGTGGGCGCGTCGAACACCACGAAGTCGGCAGCGGTTCCTTCGACGATGCCGTACCCCTCGATGCCCAGGGCCGCGGCGGGGTTGACGGTCACCATGTCGAGGAGTCTGCGCAACTCGTCGTCCCCGCTGTAATGCCCCAGGTGCACGAAGACGAACGCTGCCTGCACAGGGTCGCCGTATCCGAGCGGGTACCAGGGATCCATTACCGAGTCGTGGCCGATGCAGACGTTGACGCCGGCTTCTTGCAGCTGCTTCACGCGGGTGTGGCCGCGGCGGATCGGTCCGGTGTCGAAGCGTCCCTGCAACACTGCGTTGTCGAGCGGGTTCGTCACCATGTGCATGCCGGCGCGCTTGATGTTGTTGACCAGCCGGTACGCGTATGCCGCGTTGTATGAGTGCATCGCCGTGGTGTGACTCGCGGTGACCCGCCCCGACATACCCCGCCGAATCGTCTCCGCAGCCATCACTTCGACGAAACGTGAGTGGTCGTCGTCCGTCTCGTCGCAGTGGATGTCGACGCGCAGCCCGAATTCCTCCGCCAGCGCAAAGGAAAACTGCACCGACTCGACACCGTCTTCGCGGGTCAGCTCGTAGTGCGGGATGCCGCCGATGACGTCGGCGCCGAGCTCAGCAGCCTTGCGCATCAGTGAGCGGCCGCCGTCGAACGACATGATGCCCAGCTGCGGAAAAGCCACCAGCTGCAGGTCGATCTGCCCACGGGCTTCTTCGCGAATCTCGATCAGTGCGCGCAAAGCCGTGAGCTCGGGGTCGCACACATCGACGTGGCTTCGCACGTGTTGCACACCATTCGCAAGTTGCCAGCGCAGCACCTCGCGCACCCGGCTCTTCACGTCGTCGACCGTGAGGTCTTTGACGCGCTCGCTCCACACCGCGATGCCTTCGAACAGCGAGCCCGACCTGTTTGGCCGCGGTTGTCCGACGGTCAGCACCGCGTCGAGGTGGATGTGCGGCTCGACCAGCGGCGGCGTCACCAGCGCACCCGCGACATCGATGACGTCGGGTGCGTCAGCCTCGGGCGGCGCAAAGAGACCGCCGCGCACGCCGATGTCGGTCAGCCCAGAAGTGCCGCGGACCCGCGCGTTTCGAATCAGAAGGTCGAGCACGCGCCGAACCTATCAGCCGACCAGCCGCCGGGCGCCGCTGTATTCACTCGCAAATGGCTGGGCGGCCAGCGACGAATACTCGACCGGACTTCCGGTCTGCAGCGAGCTCAGCATCATGTTGTTGCCGACGTAGATTCCGACGTGATGCACCAGTCCGTTGCTCGCGAAGAAGACCAGATCGCCGGGCTGCAGGTCGGCTCGAGCGACCGCCTGTCCGACCCGCGCCTGCGCATCGGCGTCGCGCGGAATCGTGATCCCGCGCAGCTCGAACACCAGATGCGTCAGCCCCGAACAGTCGAACCCAAACGCCGACGTGCCGCCCCACAAATACTGCAAACCAAGGAAAAGCTTCGCAGTGCGGACGACGTCAGCTGCCGTCGCTGGCAACGGCGCGGCGCCTTTCGCCACAACGGCAACGTCCGACGGGCGCAGCAGCACGGGACGACCATCGGGCAGCTGCGAATACACCCACTTCACGTCAGCTCTCAGCGCGGGCAACCGGGTGGCCATGCTTACTTGGACGGCGCGCGTCACCCCGTCCGGGGCGTACACCCACGCCATCGGCGCGAGCACGACAAGATCATTGGCGGCTGCGATCGGTGCGCGGAAAGTCAGCTGGGCGGCGGGAATCCAGCCCGGGTAGCCGCGCGCATCGAGTGGTATCGGTTGATCCGGGACGACGACGTGCGCCCACGTGCCCTGGCGCTTGTCGACGAGCACCTTTTCGCCGAGCAGGAGTTGGCTGTCGACGCGCCCATTCAGTGCCAGCCGCTGCGCAGTCGTCATTGCCGCCAACCACGTTGTGACTCCAGCGGGTTGCTGCAACTCAGCCGAGTCAACCGCGCGCGGCGAACTCGGACTGTGCCACAACGTCGCGACCGACACGTCGACGTACGCGACGCCCGTCAGGGGCACCGCGGTGGCCGACGACGACGCAGTTGCCGACGCCGACAGGATCTTTGACGGCGACACGGTTGCCAATGCGGACGCAGGCTTTGCCGGATGCACGGTCGCGGAGGCAGTGCTGGACTGCGACGAAGTGCTGGACCGCAACGCAGTGGCGGACGGCGCCGCCGATGCCACCGATGGGGTGGCTGACGGCGCCGTCGGTACCACTAACAGCGCTGATCGCACAGCTGCCAACGACTGCGATGAAGCGGGTGACGTTTGCGATACCCCCGACGAGCTCGACGATTTAGCGTTGCTCGAACAGCCCGCCAGCATCCCCAGCACTGCCAGGCTTACGCCAGCCCATCGCCGTCCCCGCATCTTCCTACTGTGACACCCCCCAGCGGCAGCTCTTGTGACGCTGCCGCCGTGACAGCTACCCCGCGCGCGTGCCGCTCATCACAACCTGGCGCCGAGCCGCCAGCGCCCGAGCAGCTTCGTTGGGCACATAGCCGAGTCCCGCGGCTATCGCCTGAACCCGAGCACGGGTCTCCGCTTTGACGTTCGGCTCGTTACAGAGCGCACGTGACGCGGTCGACTTCGATACTCCGGCGGCGCTGGACACCTCTTCCAACGTCACCGACGGACGTACGAGCTGCAGCCTTCTCGCATTCGTGATCATGTCGCTCCCCTTAAGCCTCCGCCAAGCTGAGCTCCACCTCGGGCTCGAGAGCGACACTGACAGCTGGATGTGACGCGAACGTTGCCGCTGAGCAAAACCTCGGTTACCGATTTGCGGTTTGGCGGCGCTCAGATGACGCGGTCGCGCACTAACGTTTCAAGCACCGGCAACGCGGCGGTGAGCAACGCGACCTGCTCGGGCTGCAGCCGCTCGATGCGCGCCGTGAGCCCGGCAGCCCGCTCGCTCCACAGCTCACCCAGCGTCTCGCGGCCGGCGTCGCTGAGCTCGATGAGGGAGACGCGTCCGTCGGTCGAACCGTGCGCCTTTTGCACGAGTCCGAGCTCTTGGAGCGACGCCACGACGCGGGTCGCGACCGGTGCGCCGATGAGTTCGTACCCCGCGAGATCGCTCATGCGGATCGGCCCGAACTCCTCGATCGTGGCTAGTGCAGAAAGCTGGGACGGCGTGAGGCCGGCGGCGCCGTGTTGGCGCACCGCACGGGCAAGTCGCGAGATGACGAGCCGCAGCCGTGCTGCGGTTTCGGCGTCCGTACTGACTGTTGTGGTGGGCCGCGTCATGTGCGGTCATCCTGCAGCGCGAGCTCGCCGGGCACCGCACCGGACACGATCGCCGCATCGCCGCGGTGTTCGTGGTCTGGATGGGTGATCTCGACGTCGTCGCTGTGGACGTAGCGCTTGCCGCGCAGCAATGAGCAGATCGCACCGATGATGGAGAGCCCGATCGCCACCGCGAACACAATGACGAGGCCGTGATGGAACGGCGACGAGATCAGGTTCGGGAAGAAGTGCTTGCCCGTCAACGTCGCCCACTGCGCATTCGAGACGCCTGCCGCCGACTGCGAACCGAGCAACGTCTGCAGCGGATTGAATCCGAGGAACGACGCGAACAGGCTGCCCACGGGCGGCTGATTCGCAACGGTGTGCGCCTGCGCTGCGGTAACGCCGTTCGCCGTGAGCCCCTTGAACATGGCGGAAGGCAACGTATTGGCGAGGCCGACAATCATCAGCGAGAAGAAGATGCCGATCGACAACACCATGCCGGAGTTGAGGAATGTCGCCTGCACACCTGCTGCACCACCACGCTGATCGGCTGGCACGCTGTTCATGATGGCGGTCGAGTTCGGCGCCGAGAACAGGCCGCCGCCGATGCCGTTCAGCAGTACCAGTAAGGCAAAGGCCCAGTAGGAGAAGTTCGTCGGCACAAGGAGTAATCCGGCGAAACTGCCGCCAACCACAACCATGCCGAGCGTCGACAGCGCACGCGCACCATGCCGGTCGGAAAGGTAACCCGAAACCGGACCAGCGATCAGGAACCCAATGGTCAACGGCAGCAAGTAGATGCCGGCCCACAGCGGCGTGTCTGCGTACTTGTAGCCATGCAACGGCAACCAGATGCCCTGTAGCCAGATGATGAGCATGAACTGCAAGCCACCGCGCGAGATTGCGGCGAGAAGGCCCGCGAGTCCGCCCGTTGCGAATGCGCGAATCTTGAACAGTCGCAAGTTGAACATCGGCGAATCAGAGTGCAGTTCGATCCACCCGAAGGTCGCGAGCAGGACAATGCCTGCCACGAATCCGACGATCACCTTCGGCGCCGTCCAGCCCATCGTGTGATTGCCGTATGGCTGAATCCCGTACACGATCGCCGCAAGTATCGCTGTGAGTCCTACGGCGAAGGTGACGTTGCCCCACCAGTCGATGCGCGCCTTCACCCGACGTCCATTGTCTTTCAGGCTCTTGTACGCCCAGACCGTGCCGACCGCCCCGACCGGAACCGAGACCCAGAAGACGAGTCGCCAGTCGACGACCGAGAGCAAGCCGCCAGCGATGAGCCCGATGAACGAGCCGGCGATCGCCGCGACCTGGTTGATGCCGATCGCGAGTCCGCGCTGCTCGACCGGAAAAGCGTCGGCGATGATCGCGCTCGCGTTCGCGAACAGCATCGCGCCGCCGACACCCTGCACGAGCCGCCACAGCACCAGCCACATCGCGCCGCCGCCACCGCGCATCGGGTCAAGCGCGAGGATGATCGACGCGATCGAGAACACCGCGAAGCCCGCGTTGTAGATGCGCACCCGGCCCAACATGTCGCCGAGGCGGCCGAGGCTCACGACCAGCACGGCCGTGACGAGCATGTAGCCCATCATCAGCCAGAGCAAGTAGCCCACGTTGCCGGGCGAGAGCGGGTTGATACCGATGCCGCGAAAGATCGCCGGCAGCGAGATCAAGATGATCGAGGAGTTGATGGTCGCCATCAACATGCCGAGCGTGGTGTTCGACAGGGCGACCCACTTGTAATGCGGGCTAGGCAACTTAGGCTCCCGTGATAGTTGCTTGACTCAAAGCAACTATATGCATCGGTGCGGCTGCGTGTCACGTCGGGCTGGACGGGTCGGAGGCTCAGTCGGCGGCCATTTTGGGGCGCTACCCGCCACTCCGCTGATAAACAGATCAACCTGAGCGCCCCGACGATCTGTTTATGTGCGGAGCCGAGCGGCGTCGACGGTTTCTCGCCGGGCGCGGGCGAAGGGACCGGGATTCCACCCGCATAAGTGAGGAATCCGCGGACGCGGGTCAGTAGTCGGCTACATCAGTAGTCCCCTACGTAGCCGTAAACCTGCGCTCGGCATACCGTTACGTCGTGACCCCAGGGTCGGTTCCGGCGTCCGCCCAGGTGGTGGCAGTACCCAACCGCGCCGCCGTGATTTCCGACCTGACGCAGACCGTGCTGGCCGGCCGAAATCTCCTCTTGACCGGGCCGCCGGGGATCGGCAAGACATGGCTCGCCAAGGCAGCGATTGCCAACGCCGAAGCCGCGGGTCGCCCGTCGAAGGCGATCTTCGGGACGACCTCATCGCATGAGGTGCCACTTGGCGCGCTGAGCCCATTTCTGACTGGCACCGAGGCTCCGGCCGAGAACGGTCTGCTGCTCGCCCGGGCGCGCGAGGCGATCGCTGCGACGCTGTCCGCGACCGGAATCACGCTGCTACTTGTTGACGATGCGCACCTGCTCGACGGACTTTCCGGCCTGGTTTTGCGGCAGTTGATGGATTTTCAGGGCCTGCAGGTCATCCTCGTCGCACGGGTGGCCGCAGAGCTGCCGCCCGCACTGCGCAACTTCGCGGACGGCGACAACATGCTCGCGGTCGAGATCAGCCCGCTCGATGAGGCGGGCGCTAGTGCTTTGCTCGAGTCGACACTCGACGGGCACGTGTCGGCGCGCGCCGCCGAACGCCTGCATCACCTCAGCGTCGGTAGCCCGCTCGTGCTTCGCGAGCTGATCCGCGTTGCCCTCGCTAACAACTCGTTGCGGCAGCACCGCGATGTCTGGCAACTCGACGGCGCACTGCCTGCTGACGCGCAATTAGCTGAGCTCGTCAGTCTCCGGCTTAGTGCTCTTGATGACGGACGCCGAGAGGCTCTCGAGTTGGTCGCGCTCAGCGAGCCCCTCGATTTCGACACCCTGTTGCGGCTCGCCGGCGGGCCGGCCGTCGAATGGCTCGAGCAGCAAGGCCTCATCACGATCGCCGCTGAGTCGTCGGCGGCGCAGGCCACCGCCGCGCCGTACGTAGGCCAGGTCGAAGTCAGTGCAGCTCGACCGCAGGTGTGGCTTGCGCACCCGCTGTACGGAGAGTGGCTGCAGTCGGCATTGCCGGCGAGCCGGCGACGGAGGTTAGCGTCACAACTCGTCGCCAGCTCCCCGTCGTCCGGCCAAGGCGCCGATCACGCGCCCGCGGATCCGCTGCGCATCGCGTTGCTGCGGGTGCAGGCCGGGCTTGCGACGGATCCGATGGCTCTGATGGCCGCCGGTCGGGCAGCGATGCGCCACGATGCCGCGTCGGCGCACACGTTGTTGCGCGCTGCCGTCGCCGCTGGTGGTGGTGTGCCGGCTCGCCTTGCGCTTGCCGAATCGCTCGCGCTCTCGGATCCGGCACAGACTCGCGCGCTGCTCGCCGAACTGGCCGCCGAGCCATTGCCCGACGAGTTGGCAATGGCCGTCATGGCGTTGTCTGCGCTGGTCACGACGTTGGGCGGCGACGATCCATCGCAGCTCTTGGCCGCGGCTGGTGACGCGCAACTCGCGCCGCCGGCGATCAGGTTGGCCGCTGCGATGGCGCACCTACTCGGCGGGGACGCGAAGCAGGCGGTCGCGTTGGCCACACCCTTAGCGACTGACCCGCAGATGCCAGGCTTTGCTCGATGGCGAGCGGCGGTCGCCGCGGTGGCGGGAATGGCGACGACGGGACAGTTGGATGCGGCGATTCAGCTCTCGGATCGCACATTCGCCGAACTCGGCGACGAGCCAGACAGTGGTGGGTTCGACGTCGCCGCGCTGCTGTCGGCGGTGATCCTCGCGCACGAGCGTCGTGGAGACTTGAGCACCGCCGACACGATCGCGCGCGAAGCATTGGTGCGGCCGGGCACCGACGACGCCGCTCGTGCCCGGCCCCGAATGTTGCAGTGCATGGCTCGCGTCGCGATGTTGCGCGGCGAACCGACGATCGCTGCGCGGCAGATGCGTGAGGTGCTCTCCGACTTGGGCGGCTCCGACGAGTCGTTCGCCGCATGGAATCTCGGTTTGTTGGCGGTCGCCGACGCCCTACGCGGTCGGGTGGATCTGGCGCAGCAAAGTCTTGCAGAGATGGATTCTGCGCCTCATGACCTCGCGGTCTACCGACCTGAGCAGGAGTTGTGCCGAGCCGACGTGCTGGCGTGCGCGGGCGATCTGCCGGGTGCGCGTGCCGCCGCTCTTGGCGCTGCTACATCGGCCTGGTCGCTGGGTCAGGCACCCGTCGCACTCATGGCATGGAACGCGGTCGCGCGCTATGGCGACCCTCGAGCAGCACGCGACGGCGCACGGATGGCGGCCGACTGCGTCGATGGACCGCTGGCACCACTGCTCGCGAGCACCGTCGACGCGCTTGCCGACTCCGATGCATCAGCGCTGATCGACGTCGGCGATTCCTTGCTATTACTGGGATTTCGGCCCCTCGCAGCCGACGCTTACGCATCCGCGGCGTCGTTGTTCGCGCGGCGTGGCGACATCCCTGGCGAGATTCGCGCGGCTGAACGCTTGGCGAGCGTTCTGCACGCGGGCGAGCCAATCGCCGTCCCCGCTGCTTCTGTTCTATCGACTGCGCGCACGCTGACCGCACGCGAACGCGACGTCGCATCATTGGCTGCGATCGGCGCCTCTGACATCGACATCGCGGGGCGGCTCGGACTTTCGGTGCGCACGGTGCAGACCCACTTGGCGCACGTCTATACGAAGACGAATACGCACGGACGACGAGGGCTGGCCGATCTGCTCAGCTTCCCGACCCAATCATCCGGCTCCTCGGACAAGCCCACGCACGCCTAGGGTCTGCGGCCGCGCGGCTGAGGGTCGTCAGTCGGTCCGGCTGCCATCATGGCGAGGTGCACATCTCCGCGAAGACCGACTACGCGATGCGCGCCATGCTCGTGCTCGCCGAGGCGCCGCGCGATACCTGGGTCAAAGCGGAGACGATCGCTGGCGAACAGCACCTGCCGCGCAAGTTTCTCGAGGCAATCCTGTCTGACCTGCGCCGGGCGCGGTTGGTCGAAAGCCTGCGCGGGGCTGAGGGCGGCTACCGGCTCGCGCGACCGGCCTCGAAGATCCAAGTCGCCGACGTGATGCGGGCAGTCGACGGCCCATTAGCCGAGGTGCGAGGACTTCGACCCGAGACGCTCGAGTACGAGGGATCCGCCGAGCGCCTGCAGGACGTGTGGGTCGCCGTCCGCGCCGGCCTTCGCGCCGTACTCGAGCGGATCAGTGTCGCCGATGTCGCGGCCGGGAAGATGCCGGCTTCCGTGCGCACGATGATCCGCGACCTCGAAGGCTGGGTCCCCCGCTAATGGAACCAGCAGGGCGCCGGCAGAGTCAGATCGGACGTTTACCGCCCTGGGAGGGCTGCAAACGTCCGGGCTGAACGGGGCGACACCATGAACGCAGCGCGACGAGCGGCCGTTTGCTCGGTGGTGCTCGGCGTCGTCGTGGTCGGGTGCGGCAGCGGATCCATCCACGGCCGCAGCGCGACCGACTCCTCGGGCGTGGTTTCCCTGTCGCCGTCCGGGCCCGCCTCTTCGTCAGCCGCGTCCCCCGTGTCGGCCCCGGCGTCCTCCTCGTTCGCCGCGCCGTCGTCGTCCGCTCCGATCCTTGATCCGATGGCGGGCACGCCAGCCGCGTTGGCAAAAGACCACTGGAGCACGTTGCCGCCGGCGCCGATCACCGCGCGCGCGGACCCGGCCAGCGCATGGACCGGCCGGCAGCTTCTCATTTGGGGCGGCAACTTCGGCCCCCAAGGCGATCAACTTGCTGGCGACGGGGCGGCGTACGACCCGACGACGAAACGCTGGACGAAGCTACCCGCGGCTCCGATCAGCGCACGATCGCAGATGGCAAGTGCCTGGACAGGCAGCGAACTCTTCGTGTGGGGAGGCAATGCCGCTGACGGGATTGCCGGCGACGGCGCGCTGTACAACCCGATCACGATGAAGTGGCGCAAGTTGCCGACCAGTCCGCTCAGTGGTCGCGTCAATGCGCAAGCTGTGTGGGTCGACGGCGAAGTGATCGTTATTAGCGGCGACCCGCCAGCGCTGTCGTCGAGCCAGCAGGTGCGAACGGATCTGGCTGCGTTCGACCCGTCGACCAACAAGTGGACGACGCTGGCCCCGATGCCGCTCGCTAGCAATCAGTTGGTGCTCGCGGTCGTTGCGGTGGCGACGAACGATCGCGTGTATGCGTGGGAGGAATGGCAACATTCGGTAAGCAACGCGGACGGCTCAGGGGCGATCTACTCCGGCCTCGACCTGTATATCTTCGATCCAACTCGCAACTCCTGGTCGCGGGATGTCGCGGCGTCGCGGCCCACCGACGGCGTATCGGATAACAGTTCGCCGGACGGGATCGGGTCGGCGCTCTGGACCGGGAGGAACATCGTCGTGCCGCCTACAGAGCCTTGGTGCGGGGATTGCCCAGGACCGGGCTTCCTCGGCGGTCAGGGGCGCCTGCTGGATCCGACTGCCAACTCATGGACGAAGATCCCGCCCGGCCCAATCGATGAGTTGCAACCGCGCGCCTTCGTGTGGACGGGGAGTGCCTTCATCGAGTTTGACACTGGCGCGGAAACCAACGGACCCAACGGAAGCACGTTGCCGGGGCAGGCTGCAGCGTGGGATCCCAGTACCGGGGCGTGGACACGACTGCCTGCCGCGCCGTTGTACGGCGGGGACGTCGAAGTATGGGACGGCGACGGGTTGCTCGAGTGGGGAATGTTGGGCGTTCCTGCAGTGAACAATTCGGTGAGCAGCGCTACAACCGGCCTGCAGTTCGGACCTGAGCCGTGACCGATTTGGCAGCCGCGTTCACGTGAACGCGACCCGACGACTAGCCGCATGCGCGGTGGCGATCGCGGTCGTCGCTGTCGGGTGTGGCAGCGGATCGAATCACGGTCGCAGCGCCGCCGACTCGTCCGGCGTAGTCGCGCCGTCATCGCCAGCGTCCTCATCATCGGCAACCGTCGAGTCACCGGCCGCTTCCGCATCTGCCGTGCCACCACCGGCGTCCGCCTCGATGACTGATCCCTTCGCGGGCACCGCCGCGGCGTTGATCGCCGACCATTGGAGCCAACTCCCGGCAGCTCCGATCGCTCCTCGCACGGCTGGCGTTGTCGCCTGGACCGGCACTCAGCTGATTGTCTGGGGTGGAGCCTCCGACGGCCGAAGCGACGCAACGCTGTACGCCGACGGCGCTAGCTACGACCCAGCCACGAAGCAGTGGACGACGCTGCCGGTCGCGCCGGTCAGTGCTCGCACTCAAATGGGTTGGGTGTGGACGGGCTCATCGCTGGTCGTGTTCGGCGGCTACGGAAGTGTCGCCAGCGACGGGAGCGTTGCGCCACTTGCAGACGGCGCGATCTTCACGCCCTCCACAAACTCGTGGCGCAAGCTTCCGTCCGCGCCGCTGTCGCCGCGCTTCAATCCGGAGCTTGTTTGGACCGGCCACGAGGTTCTCGTCATCGGTGGCGACCCGGCGGACGAGTCGGTCGATGGTCCCGGCTATGCAGCAGGCGAAGCGGCCTACGATCCGAGCACCAATCGTTGGCGGACGCTACCGGCAATGCCGAGCACATCCGGGCATGAGGTTCGGCATCTTCGAGCAATGGTCACCGACCGCGGAATCTACGTCGGGCAGATGTGGCAACACGTGACAACGGACGGCAACACCACCGACATTGGTGCGGGCGTTGACTTCGTCGTCTACGACCCGTCGCACAACACATGGGCGAAGCGCGAGACATCAGCGGCCACTCTGAATGACCAACCAGCTGGGCTCGACGGCGTCACTGTGGCCGGTGATGAACTACTGGTGTTGCCTGGGCAGGGTTGGCATGGCGACGATTCGACGTGGCCTCCCTCGTTTGGTCAGCATGGATATCGGCTCGACTTCGCGACGGGCACGTGGAGCGCGATGTCAGCCGGGCCAATCGACGCTACCGACCCACTCGGAGTCTGGACGGGATCGGCGTTGCTTGAGTACACCGGCACGATCGGATCCAGCGTCGACGGTGGGCCCACGACCGGCGCAGGTGAAAGCGCAGTGTGGGACTCCAGAACCGACACATGGACGGCGCTCCCGACGGCTCCCGGTGCTCAGTTCGGCGACAACGCGGTCTGGGCCGGCGACCGGCTACTTGAGTGGGGCCTGAGCGGTTTGCAGTTCGGCCCCTAGCTGCCTCGATTCCGAAACACCGGGAGCAGCGGGCAGCACGTCACCGCGCGCATGGCTCACGTACACCGCAGTCCCGGGCTCGAGCGTCAATCTGTCCGTCGCCTCGCGCGCGAGCTGCGCGTAGATCGGCGCGCCCTGCATGTCGAGGTCCACCACCGTTTGGAAGCCCAAACGCGTCACTCGGACAACGGTGGCCGGCAACGCGCCGTCCGATGGCTCATGGGCTACATCGAGGTCATGCGGTCGAACCAACAACGAGCCGAAGTGCGTGACTGGCCCGAGGAAACTCATCACCCAATCATTCGCCGGGTGCTCGTACACATCGTTCGGATGACCCACCTGCTGCACCCGCCCGTCGTGCAACACGACGATCTCGTCGGCGACTTCCATCGCTTCCTCTTGGTCGTGCGTGACGATCACGGTTGTCACGTGCATCTCGTCGTGCAGCCGACGCAGCCATGTCCGCAACTCCTTACGCACCTGCGCATCGAGCGCGCCGAACGGCTCGTCGAGCAGCAACACACGAGGCGCGACGGCGAGAGCCCGCGCCAACGCCATGCGCTGCCGTTGCCCACCCGAGAGTTGTGCGGGATACCGAGTCTGGAACTTCTCCAGGTGCACGAGTTCGAGCAACTCGTTCACCTTCGACTTCGTTTCTGCCTTGCCCGCCCTGCGCACCGTGAGCCCAAACGCGATGTTGTCGTACACCGTCATGTGCTTGAACGGTGCGTAGTGCTGGAACACGAAGCCGACCTCGCGCCGCTGCGGCGGCAGGTGCGTTGCGTCACTGCCCTCGATGCTGACAGTGCCTGCGTCGGCAGTATCGAGGCCGGCGATAACGCGCAACAGCGTCGACTTGCCGCTGCCCGAAGGACCAAGCAGCGCCGTCAATGAGCCCGTCGGAATGTCAACGCTGACATCGTCGAGCGCGGTGAACTGCGCGAACCGCTTCGTCACGTGCCGTACCGAGATGCTCATACAACGCTCCTGCTTCGGGTCCGGAACCGCCTGCTGATCAGCAGGCTGCCCATCGCGATGATCGCCAATAAGACCGCGGCCGAATACGCCGCCGGCTGATCGAAGTTCTGCAGCCGTTCGTCAATGAAGAGCGTGAGCGTCACGGTCTTCCCGATCACATGCCCCGACACCACGGTCACCGCCCCGTACTCACCAAGCGACCGCGCGAGCGACAGCACGACGCCGTACGCCAACGCGTCGCGAATCGACGGCAGCGTGATCCGGCGAAAGGTCTGCCAACTCGACGCACCTAACGTCCGCGCGGCCTGCTCCTGTTCATCGCCGAGTTCAGCAAGGACAGGAGCAACTGAGCGGACGACGAGGGGCAGCGAGACGAACGCGGTCGCCAGCACCATTCCAGGCAGGCTAAAGATGATCTTGATTCCATTGCGCTCGATCCATGACCCGAAGAAACCGAACTTTCCGTACACCAGGACCAGCGCAAGCCCGACGACGATCGGCGACACCGCCTGCGGAATATCAACCAGAACGTCGAGAAGATGGCGTCCCGGAAAGCGCCGACGCACGAGCAACAGAGCCGTGCCGACGCCGAACAGGGTGTTCAGCACAACCGCTGAGATCGCGACGATCAGCGTCACCTCGATCGCACTGCGGGCTTCACTCGTCGTCAACGCAGACCAGATCGGCCCGAGCCCGTGCTGGAACGCGCGATAGAACACCATCGCGACCGGCGCCGCGAGTAGCACGAGCAAGTAGCCCAGAGCGACGAAGCGCAGGCCATAGCGGGCCACCGGACGACGGTTGCCGCGCACCGCAACTGAGCCGTCGCTCACACCGGACACGCTAGCCACGATGCACTCCCCAGCGCTTCAGACGATCGAGCGCGAACAGCACGACGAACGCGATGACGAGCAACACCGTCGACTGTGTCGCTGCGCCAACCGGGTTGTCGCTTTGAATCTGGTTGTAGATGTTGACCGCGGAAACCTCGGTGCGAAAGGGCAGGTTGCCCGACAGCAGGCTCACTGAACCGAACTCACCAATGGCCCGGGCGAACGCAAGACCGGTTCCGGTCAACATTGCCGGCACCAGGTTCGGCAGGATGATTCGCCGCGCGATCAGGAAGGGCGACGCGCCAAGTGAGGCTGCGGCCGCTTCCATGTCGCGGTCAAGTTCGATCAGCACCGGCTGGACGGTGCGCACGACAAACGGCAGCGTGACGAAGAGCAGCGCGACCGTAATCGCGGTTCGAGTAAACGCGATATTC
>DATCFU010000212.1:0-18876 GCA_036509315.1 Acidothermaceae bacterium | reverse complement strand
CCGTTCAACTGCACCCATGACGCACCGAACTCTCAGCACGCGACGGGTGCCGGCTTCCCCACCGGCAGACGATCACGCACGTGCGTGACCGAGGGTAGCGATGTTGGGGCCAGTGGGGAAGGGCTGGTCCCCCGAGGCGACGCGTGGGCCGCCTGTGGAGCCTTCCCGGCGGATTCGGCAACGCTCGGTGACCGAAACCCCAAACCTCAGGCTGCGGTAGAGAGTTAGTCGTCGTATGGGCCGCGAGCGTCGAGGTGTAGGCCGCTACCTGAACGCGGTAGCCAACAGGAAGCTGGTTAGCGGCGCGTAGAGATTCGGCATCACGTTGTCGTCTAGTGGCACACAAACCGCAACGTCGCCTTCAGCCTCGCCGACGAACAGCGCCGGGTCATTGGAGTCCGCGAAGCCGACGCACGTGACACCGGCCCGACCGGCGGCACCCGCGAAGCCGTGATCGCCAACCACGAGATCGGGTGCGGCCGCTCCTTGGTCGGTAAGAGCGCCCAGCATTAACTCCATCGGAGTTGGCGAGTGGGTATGCAGCAAGTTGGCGCCCTGACTAGCCACGCTCACCCCGAGTACGTCCCGAACGTGGCGCTCATGCACCCGCCCCGCGTAGTCGACGTGCTCCCATACGGCAGGCGGGGTAAGGAGCGTGCACCCGGCAGCCGCGAGTGCTCGAGCGATCTCAAGATGGACGACGAGGACGCCGGTTGGATGCCCGGTAGCCACCAGAACGCGAGCCTTGGTTGCTGCGGCCGTGCGCAGTTGCGCAGCCATCGCTTCGAGGCGTTCGACGGTCAATGCCGCATCGATCGTGTCGGCGCCGGAGTCATGGAGGAGATCCGGTGAGACGCCGCATCGCTGCGCCATCAGGGCCAGGACGTCATCGAATGGCCAGGCCCCCCTCGGCTCCAGGCCAAACAGGTAATCGGGATCGCGGGCGGCCATGAGCCGGTAGTTAGCGAGATTGGCCTCGCGCGGCGTCGCGACCGGGCCAGCGATGCGAGCCACCGATAGGTACTCCAACAACTCGGCGCGAGATGGCGCACTCGGCGCCGCGGTCAACCGAGACCACCGACGAAGATGCCGTGCGCCGGAAACGTTGCATTCATGGTCGCCATGATCGCGCGGTCGACTGGATCGCCCGGATCGTGGCCCGTATCGAAGCTTCGATAATCGCCCGACCCACCGTCTGTCATTGAGGCCGGCACGGGTCCGCCAGTGCGGGCGCGCGCATTCGCTTGCCAGGCCATCGGGGTTGGGGTCGCCGGATCGATTGGCGCGCCCGCTGCGATTGCCAGCAAGTGGGTCCAGGTGCGCGGAACGACCTGCGCCAACGCATAGCCGCCACCACCAACCGCTACCCACCGACCGCCCGCGACCTCGTGCGCAAGGTCGTGCAACGCCGCGTGCGCAGCCCGTTGCCCGTCGACCGTGAGGGCAAGCTCGGCAAGGGGATCGATCCGATGAGTGTCACAACCGTGCTGGCTGACGAGAATCTCAGGCTCGAAGCTTCGCAGCAAGGGCGGCACGACGGCATGGAACGCACGCAGCCAACTCGCGTCGTTCGTGCCTGGCGGCAGAGCCACGTTCACGGCGTAGCCGCGCGCCAGTGGACCGCCCGTCTCATCAGGAAAGCCGGTACCCGGAAACAACGTCCGGCCGCTTTGATGCAGCGAGATCGTGAGCACTCGCGGGTCGTCGTAGAACGCTGCCTGCACCCCGTCGCCGTGATGAACATCGATGTCGACATACGCGACTCGTTGCACACCTTGCGCAAGCAGCCATGCGATGGCAACCGCCGGATCGTTGTACACACAAAACCCTGACGCAGCAGCGGGCATCGCGTGATGCAGGCCACCCGCCACATTGACTGCGTGCATCGCACGCCCTTCGTAGACAGCGCGAGTAGCCGCCAGCGTCGCACCCACAATCCGGGCCGAAGCTGCATGCATTCCGTCGAACACTGGAACATCGGGTGTACCTAGTCCGAACGCCACGTTGCCGACTTCGGCTTTGACCGCCGCGAGAAACGCCTTGGCGTGCACAAGTTCGAGCATCGAATCGTCACACGGGTCAGGCAGCGCCAAGGTCACGTTCGGCGCATCGAGAACGCCTAGTGATCGCGCCAAGTCGATGGTGAGCACAACTCGCACCGGCGCGAGCGGGTGATGCGGACCGAAGTCATAAGCGGCCAGTTCATCGGACCAGACGACCGTCAACGGGTGCATGAGCTCAACACTAGTGAGCAGGCGCACACACTATTCGCCGGCGAGCTCGCGCGATCTGTCGCGCGCTGCCTCAAGAGCGGCCAGGAACGCAGCACGGACGCCGTGGTTCTCAAGCTCGCGGATCGCCGAGATGGTGGTGCCGGCCGGTGAGGTTACGGCCTCCCGCAGCGCCACCGGGTGCTCGCCGGTTTCGCGCAGCATCACCGCTGCACCGTAAACGGTCTGCACGATCAATTCGTGCGCGACAGCGCGCGGCAGCCCCAGCAGGATGCCTGCATCCGTCATCGCTTCGACTAAATAGAAGACGTACGCCGGGCCGCTACCCGAGAGAGCGGTAACAGCGTCGAGCTGTGACTCAGGAAGTCGCACGACCCTGCCAACCGGCCGAAAAAGCGCCTCAGCCCGGTCAAGGTGTTCGGCCGATGCGTGCGCGCCAGGGGCTACTGCGCTCATGGCCTCGCCCACCAATGCCGGCGTATTCGGCATGACCCGCACGACTGGGACGCCGGCGGCAAGGCGCCGTTCGATCGCGGCCGTCGTGATACCGGCCGCAATCGTCACGATCAGGCGGTCAGGGGTGACTACGGGTGCGAGTTCGGCTAGCAGCGCCTCCATGTCCTGTGGCTTGACCGCGAGCACGATGGTCTCCGCTTGATTGGCGGCATCTGCGTTGCTCACTGACTTCACGCCGTAGCGCTGCGAGAGTTCGTGTGCCCGCTCTTCATAGCGTTCGGTGATGATGAGGTCGTCGGGGCTCGTTCCTGCTTTGAGCAGCCCGGACACCAACGCCTCCCCCATCTTGCCCGCACCAATCACCGCGATCATTCGCTCCCTCATCCCTTGCTCGTACCGGACTAGATTTTGCTCGCTACCGCTCGAAGGAAGAACGCAAGATTGGCAGGCCGTTCGGCCAGCCGGCGCATGAGGTACGGATATGACTGCGTGCCGTACGGCAAGTACACGCGAATTTTCTCACCACGTGCAGCGAGCCGGCGCTGCTCATCGGGTCTGACACCGAACAACATCTGATACTCGTACTCACCCTTTGAGCGGCCCGCTTGGACGGCCATCACTCCGCTGACGGCAACAAGACGAGGATCGTGGGTCGCGACCATCGGATAACCCTTGCCCCGCATGAGAATTCGCAGGCATCGGACGTACGACAGGTCGACGGCGCTTCGGTCCTTGTGGGCGACGGACGCGGGCTCGTTGTAGGCGCCCTTGCACAGCCGAACCCGGCTGCCCTCACCGGCGAAGTCCGCGCAATCGGCCTCCGTCCTGAGCAGCGCCGCCTGGAGGACTGCGGCAACAGTCGGAAAGTCGCTACGCAATTCCCGCACTGCCGACAGCGTCGCGTCGGTAGTCGTGTGATCTTCCATGTCGACCGTCACGGTGGTGCCCGCCTCACGGGCCGCGGCACACACGGTGCGGGCATTCTCCAGGGCGATCTGCTCGCCGTCCTTCTCCAACGCCTGCCCAAGCGACGACAGCTTGAGTGAGACTTCACAGAAGTCGGCGAGCCCGGCGTCGGCCAGTTCCTTCAGCAACCAGACGTAAGCGGACGCTGTGGCCTCGGCCTGTGTCGGGTCGGTCGTCGCCTCGCCAAGCCGATCGATGCTGGCGAGCAGGCCGGCGGCAACGAGCTTCCTGCTCGCGGCTAGGGCGTCCCCGACATCATCGCCCGCAACGAAGCGGTCGACCACGTGCTTGGTCAGCGGCACAACCTCGACCCCTCGCTTGACGCGCGGGCTGGCAGCGGCCGACAGCAGCAGGCGGCGCAGCACGTCGTCGTCCTCCGAGTTTCGAGCCGGTGTCCGTCACAGCCGTCGAGATCCACTCCCACCGGCGCGTCCAGGCTACGCGTTCTGGGCTGCGGAGCCGCCCGCAACGCCTGGGTGTCGCTCCTGGGGTCCCTGTTCTGAGAGGGGTTCGCGGTAGTGAATCAGAGTCCGGATTTATCCGGATCAATCGGGCGCTCCGATGAAGTTCAGGTGAATTCCAGGCAGCGACTCTCCACACAGACGGTAAGGCAGGCAACGATCGAGACGAGCCGGACCAGCGGGCGAACCAGAGGAGCGCGTCGCATGTCGGTGGATCAGGAGATGCGTGGTGAGGTACTCGAACAGCAGTTGGGCCGGGTAGCCGACCAACTGACGAGAAAGTTCGCGGACCGCGCCGACCAGGTTGAGGTTCACGACGCGGTGTTCCGCGAGGCCAGTCGATACCTTGGTGCGCGAGTCACCCAATACATTCCGGTGCTGGTTCAGCACACGGTGCAGGAGACCCTGCGCCAGCGCGGCCCCCGCCCGCAATAGGTGGAGGTCGACGGGAGCGGTACCGCGGTTATCGAGACCCCTCGATTGCTCTTGCGGACGTTTCGACGCGCCGACCTTCCGGCGTACGCGGCACTAAACGCAGATCCCGAGGTCATGCGCTACCTCGGAGGCGCTATCAGCGCGGCTGAGTCAGACGACATTGCAGCCTGGGCGCAGGAAACGTACGCGACACAGCACATGGGCCTGCTAGCGATCGAGCGTCGGGCGGACGGCGAGTTCCTTGGGATGTGCGGCCTGCACCACGTCAGTTGGTACCCCGACATCGAAATCGGCTGGCGGCTTGCACGCGACTTCTGGGGAAACGGCTACGCAACAGAGGCGGCGGCAGCGTGGCTTGAGTACGGCTTCCAGACATTGGCCCTGCCGCGTGTCATCTCGATTTCTGACGTGCCGAACGTGCGAAGTATCGCGGTGATGAAGCGCCTGGGCATGACACTCGACCATGAAACCGAACTTGAGGAGGACGGCGAGAAGTTCGATGCAGCCGTATATGCCATCACGGCTGATCGTTGGCGACAGCTCCCCTAGTTGTCGATCTCGATCCGCTCGAGCGTCACCCAGATGTAGCGAGACGCCGGATTCTGGTCGGCGGTCGCGCGGGCGCGTAGGACGTGGTTGCCACGTGGGAGCACCGGGGACTGCCAGAACATGCGGTTCTCCCGGGAAGTCCCGTACTGGTCGACGATCGTGTCGGGACCGTCGTCGATCGACAGTGCGATCATCCCGTGGTTCGACTCCGCGAAGCCGTAGTAGCGAACACAGGTGCCGACGAACCGTACGGTGGCGACCCCGTTCTCCATCCCACAGTAGGAGTCACTTCCGCTGCTCTCCAAGTTGGCCTTTGAATGCCGCCACTCCGATGAGTACTCGATCTCATTGACACCCGAGCCGAATGCGTAGTGGTAGACCGTCGTGGTGTTTCCGACGGTCTTGACCCCCGTGCCGCGCAGGTCAACCTCCGCCTCGACGTCGAACTCGACCGACGTGAATCGGTAAGGCGCCAGCACCTGCGTCAACGAGTCCTCGATCCGGGCAAGCTCCGCGGCGACGCTGCGCGCATGCGCGCCGGCGTATGCCGTCAGCCGGATGTTATTGACGAGCGCTGCGACGTTCTCCGCAAGCTCCGCCGACCCCATCGCCGCACTGGAGGTGTTGCGACCGATCTCTGCTGTCGTCGCAGTCTGCTGATCAACAGCAGAGGCGATTCCGTGCTGGTTGTCGTTGACCCTGGCCATCGTGTCGGTGACTCGAACCATCGCGGCCGCCGCTTGCGCGGAACCCTCCTGAATCGAACTGACTGAAGCACCGACATTTGCGGTAGCCGCACCAGTCTGTTGTGAAAGCTGCTTGACCTCTCCCGCGACGACGGCGAAACCGCGGCCGGCCTCGCCGGCCCTCGCCGCCTCGATCGTTGCGTTCAGCGACAGCAAGTGCGTCTGCGTAGCAATATTTCCGATGAACCGCAGGACTTCCTCGATGTGGTGCGAGGCAACCGCGAGATCGGCCACTGTGGCGTTCGCTGCGTGGACTTCATCGGTTGCGGCTGATGCCACTGACGATGCCTCGGAAGCGTGCCGCGCAACTTCTTGAATCGTCGACGCGAACTCGTCGGTCGCTGCTGCAATCAGTTGGAGGCTCTGGGAGATCCCCTCGGCCGCGCGTGCGGCGGCGGTTGCCTGTGCTGCAGTTGTCTCCGTGGTGTCCAACGACTTCCATGCCATCTTGTCGACGTCATGCCAGCCGACGTTCAGTGCGCTCTTCGCGAGCTCGATCCGGGTAAGTGCGACGGACAGCGCACCGGTCAGCTCAGCGATCGATGCACCAACCGGGCGCCAGACGTTGCCCTTGGGCAAGACGACTGGACGGGCGAGGTCGCCGCTGGCGATCGCATCGAATGCGGCGACGACGGCCTGCTGGGCGCGGTTTCGATTGGCGATCGTGGCGGCCCACCCGATCAGGGCAGCGAGCAGCGCAACCGACGCCACCACTGCGAGCCACGCCATCTACGCCTCCGTGTCGAGCCGCCAACTAGCTCATGCATCGACACCCCAAGGAGCGGCTTGAGCACCGAAATGCGCGCCGATATTCGGACAATCGCCACATTTCCCGCCTAGGCGGGCATGCGGACGACGGCGAGCTGGGTCACGAAAGGCTCCCGCAGCTGACCACTAGGAAGCAGTTCGCGCTCGCGCTCGACAAAAGCGGCCGCGTCAGCCGCTCCGAGTTCCTCGATGTAGGACTTCGACCGCACCTCGTCGAGGATCACCTCCATCGCGACCGTCCGGTCCCAACTGATGCGCGCGGTCTCGACGTCGAGGTTCTCAAACGCCGACGGGATCGATCGCCAGGCAGCTTCAAAGTGGGCTCCGACGACATGCTGGCCCGCGACCCGCAGTCGCGCGCGATGTTGCGCCAGCCACTCTTCGCCGCTCTCGTCCGGAATATTCCACCAGATCGCGAGTGCACCACCTGGACGCAAAACCCGCAGCACTTCGCCAGGCGCGCGGTCAAGATCGACCCAGTGCCACGACTGGGCGAACGTGACGAGGTCGAGTGATCCGTTCGCAAAGGGCAGTTGGTTTGCATCAGCGAGCACGACTGGAGTGCCGCGAGTGCGGCTACGTAAGGTGCTGAGCATCGCGGCCCCGTGGTCGACTGCGACGACTCGCGCACCGCGCTCGAGCAGGCTACGAGTCGAGATTCCGGTGCCCGCGCCAACATCGGCTAGCAACGCCCCCGAAAGGAAACTGCCCGACATCTCCTCGATGGCATCGAACAATGCATCGGGATAGCCCGGCCGGCCGGCGTCGTACACCCTTGCGACTGCGTCGAACCGTGACCGACTCATAGGAGTGGGGCCGCCGTCGTCACGCCGCTGTCGCAGCGAGAGCGTCGCGGGTGAACGCGAGCGATTCGGCGAGGTCGGCCACCCTCTCCTCGTGCGACGCAGCCCTCCTCGTGTTTACCTCAAGGACGACCACCCCGGCGTACCGCTGCGCCGCTAACCGCTGCAGGAGCTGTACGCAAGGCTGCGTGCCTCGACCCGGCACGAGGTGCTCGTCGTTTCGCGAGCCGGTGCCGTCAGACAGGTGGAAGTGGGCGAGCCGGTCGCCGAAACCCTCGAGCAGCACGAGCGGGTCGGCACGGGCAACAGCTGCGTGTGACACGTCGAGGGTGATGTGCGGGTAGTCGGCGTCGAGCAACGACCAGGACGGCGAGTAGACGCCAACCTCGAGGCCGCTCGGTCCTCGTTGCGGAAACATGTTCTCGACCGCAAACACGATGTCTGTTTCGTCGTGCATCGCCAGGATGCCGTCGGTGAATCCCTTGGCGTAGGCGCGTTGCCAACGAAATGGCGGGTGGGTCACCACGACCTTCGCGCCGAGTCGTTCTGCGGCGATCTGCGAACGCATCAACTTCGCCCACGGCTCTGTGCCCCACACCCGCTGACTGATCAGCAGGCACGGCGAATGCACGGACACCACCGGCAGTTGGTGGTAGTCCATGAGCCGACGCACCGTGTCGAGATCTTGGCTGACCGGATCACCAGACACCATCAACTCGACGCCGTCGTAGCCGAGTCGGGCAGCAACCTCGAACGCGACCGCAGTCGATTCAGGCCACACTGACGAGGTCGACAGAGCCACCGTCGGGCGGGCCGTCACCCGCGCCATTGCTGACTCGTCCGATGTAGTGCTCACTCCCCGAGCCTACGTCGACGCAGGCCGACACACCGGCCGGTGCACATCGGCGTCCGACTCCGACGCGTGAGGGCCTAGTGTTTGCGCATGCCAAGCAAGCCATCACAGCAGTCGAAGACCTCCGGTCGAGAAGAACCCGCCCACCCGACGACTCCAACGCCACGCGGAACGGCTGCCGGTGAGCGCGTACCGCTTCCGGAAACAGGTCTCGACTTCGCGCGCGAGTGGGTCGAGTTCGTCGATCCCGCCGATGCCGAACAGATCTTTCGCTGCGACCTGACGTGGCTGACGTCGAGTTGGGGATGCATCTTTGGCAACGGCTGTCATGGCATCGTGCCGGGTCGGGCGGCCGATGGCTGCTGCAGCCACGGTGCCTTCTACTCAGGTCGCGCCGACGAGAAGCGGGTCCGCAAGTTCGCCGAGCAACTCACGCCAGAAACTTGGCAGTACTACAAGAAGGGCCAGAAGGGCTTCACCGAGCTTGAGGACGGCAAGCGTCGCACCCGCAGAGTCGACGGTGCGTGCATCTTCTTGAACCGCCCGGGTTTCGAGGGCGGCTCCGGGTGCTCGTTGCACAGCCTGGCGTTGACGATTGACCGGCACCCGCTGGAAACCAAGCCCGACGTATGCTGGCAACTACCGATCCGCCGTACGTTCGATTGGGTCGACCGACCTGACGAGACCAAGGTGCTGGTCGTCACGATCGGCGAGTACGACCGCAGGGGCTGGGGCTCGGGCGGACACGAACTCACGTGGTGGTGCACGAGCTCACCGGAGGCACACGGCGCACGTGATCGGGTCTACGTCTCCTACGGTCCAGAGCTGACCGAGTTGATGGGCGTCCAGGGTTACGCAGAGCTGGTCGCGCATTGCGAGCGGCGAATCGCGTCCAAGACGCCAGTCGCCCCGCACCCGGCCGACCCGCAGTAATTCCGACCAGAAGTTAACTCCACAACTCACTCGAGCGGCCAGGCAACTGTCCGCCCACGGCACTAGCCTGCAGCCATGCCCAAGAGCACCCCGAGCGCCGCCAAACAGGGCTTTCGATGTGGTGAGTGCGGTTGGGAGTCGGTGAAGTGGGTCGGCCGCTGCGGTGAGTGCCAGGCCTGGGGCACCATCGAGCAACCCGGTCTCCTGCGGCTTCGCAGCGTGGCGGCAACGGCGGTTACGGCGGCCGCGCGCCCGATCGGTGAGATCGATGCCGAGTCCGCCCGCAGCGTTTCGACGGGCGTCGACGAGCTTGACCGCGTGCTCGGCGGTGGCCTGGTTCCCGGCGTCGTCGTCCTGCTGGCTGGCGAACCGGGTGTGGGCAAGTCGACCCTGGTGCTCGATGTCGCCTCGAAGTTCGCTACTCCTGGCACCCGCACGCTGTACATCACCGGTGAAGAGTCGACCGCACAGGTCCGACTGCGAGCGGGTCGCATCAAGGCACTGTCGCCCGACCTCTTCCTGGCCGCCGAAACTGACATCGGCGCGGTCTTGAAACACCTCGACGAGGTCAACCCAAGCCTGCTGATCGTCGACTCTGTGCAAACGATGGCCATCGCGGACGTCGACGGTTCGGCAGGTGGAGTTACGCAGGTGCGCCAGGTCGCGGCGGCCTTGATCGCAGTTGCCAAAGAGCGCGGCATCGCCACCGTGCTGGTCGGCCACGTCACCAAAGATGGGTCAATCGCTGGCCCGCGGGTGCTCGAGCATCTCGTCGATGTGGTGCTGCAGTTCGAGGGTGAGCGGCACTCACGACTTCGGTTGGTCCGGGCGATCAAGAACCGCTACGGCGCATGCGACGAGGTCGGGTGTTTCGACCTGACCGAAGAAGGCATCGTCGGGCTTGCGGATCCAAGTGGCCTCTTCCTCTCGCGGCGTGGTACGCCGGTGCCGGGCACCTGCGTGACCGTGGCACTCGAGGGTCGCCGTCCACTTGTGGCAGAAGTGCAGGCGTTGGTTGCGCCCTCGAGCATGGCGATGCCGCGACGCACGACGTCGGGTCTCGACGCTGCGCGGGTATCGATGGTGCTGGCGGTAACAGAGCAACGGGCGAAGATCGTGCTTTCGGGATTCGATATCTTCACCGCCACCGTCGGCGGCGTGAAGATGTCTGAACCCGCCGGAGACCTGGCCGTCGCGCTCGCCGTCGCGAGCGCGCGCAACGACAGGCCGCTGCGCCCGGGTGTCGTCGCCATCGGTGAGGTGGGCCTCGCGGGTGAGGTTCGTCGCGTCGAGGGGGTCGGTCGCCGGCTCACCGAAGCCGCACGACTCGGCTTCACTCTCGCGCTAGTGCCACCCGACTCAGGACCAGTGCCACCCGGCGTCCATTCCATCGAGGTTTCCCACGTCCGAGAAGCGATCCAGTACGCGGTCGCGCCTAACAGCTAGAATCGCCGTAGCGTCCAATAGTGCCTCTTTGAGAGCATCCACGTACGGGGAGCCCGGTGCCAGCCAACGATCGGTTCGACCGCACCGTCGACGAGAAATTGCGGGCTACTCTCGCGACGATCGCGCCTGGTACTGACCTGCGCGACGCACTCGAACGCATCCTGCGTGGCAACACGGGAGGTCTGATCGTTCTCGGGTACGACAAGACCGTCGAGTCGCTGTGCACCGGTGGTTTCAATCTCGACATCGAGACTTCCGCGCCGCTGATGCGCGAGATCTGCAAGATGGACGGTGCCATCGTGCTCGATAACACCGGCACCCGGATCCTCAAAGCGAACGTGCACTTGCAGCCGGACCCTTCGATCCCGACGAGTGAGTCCGGCACGCGGCACCGCAGCGCCGAACGCACTGCCAAGCAAACGGGCTACCCGGTGATCTCGGTGAGCCAGTCGATGCGCATCATCGCGCTCTACGTCGGCGGCAGGCGCTACGTGCTCGACGACACCGGGGCAATCCTGTCGCGGGCGAACCAGGCGCTCGCGACCCTCGAGCGCTACAAGCTGCGCCTCGACGAGGTGAGCGGAACCCTTTCTGCGCTGGAAATCGAGGACCTCGTCACGGTGCGCGACGCCGCAGCGGTGGCGCAGCGCCTTGAGATGGTTCGGCGGATCGCGAGCGAGATCGAGGGCTACGTCGTCGAACTCGGCACCGACGGCCGGCTGCTCAGCCTGCAACTCGACGAGCTTCTTGCCGGCGTCGAACCGGAGCGCGAACTCGTCGTCCGTGACTACCTGCCTTCAGGAAGCAAGAAGTCGCGCACGCCCGACGACGTGCTGCGCGACTTCGACATGCTGTCGGCATCTGAGCTACTCGACCTCAGCACGATCGCTCGGGTGATGGGCTACGCCGCCGGAGCGGACGCACTCGACGCACCCGTGAGCCCACGCGGCTATCGGCTGCTCGCCAAAGTCCCGCGGCTGCCGAACCTCGTCGTCGATCGCCTTGTCGAGCATTTCGGTGGCCTGCAGAAGCTGCTCGCGGCGGGCATCGACGATCTGCAGGCGGTCGAAGGTGTTGGCGAGAACAGGGCGCGCAGCGTGCGTGAGGGACTGTCGCGACTCGCCGAATCATCGATCCTCGAGCGCTACGTCTAACTGCTGCACACGCGGGCTTCAGACCGCAACGGAGAGCAGCGCCTGCAAGTGAACGAGCAACACCGGCCCACCACGGCCCGTGCTGATGCCGTCATGGCGAAGTACGTCGATGACATAGTCCGGGAGCCCTGACGGTCGCTCGCCCAAGGACACCAGCTCGTCCTCGTCATGAACAGCGATGACCTGATCGACAATCGCGCCCATCGCGTCGATGCCCGAGGCCATGACCAGCACGTCACCCCTCCCCCCCGCCAAGCTGGTACCGCGCAGGTCGACGACCGGCAGCGGATTGCCACGCAACTCCAGCAACCCACTGATCGGCGGCGTCATGCCGGGCAGGACATCGAGCCCGTCGAGCCGGACGACCTCGCGGACCTCGTCGAGCCGGCACGCAAGGTTTCGATCACCGAGACGGAACGTGATGTAACCGATCATGGCGTCTCCCGCGGCCTGAACCTGGCCGACTTGGTGGCCTTTGCGGTCCGCTCGGCCTGCGTCGCGAGCCGCAGACACAGGGCGAC
The DNA here is from genome assembly GCA_036509315.1 of Acidothermaceae bacterium. GTDB lineage: Bacteria > Actinomycetota > Actinomycetes > Acidothermales > Acidothermaceae > PALSA-607. Next base: position 6,554 of record DATCFU010000212.1, on the reverse strand, counting down.
CAGCTCGGCGGCACTGCGGCCACCGAAGAACCCGGACACCTCCTCAGGAGGCAAGTCGCCAACCGTTGCAGCCGCAGATCGGTAAGCCCGGCCTGCCGCGGCTGGTTCGCCCTGCCGGTCAAGTGCACCAGCGAGCAGCAGCAAGGCAGACGCTGAATCGGGCTGAAGGTAGACGGCCTGGCGTAACTCCCTGATCGCGTCAGCATCGCGACCAAGGTTGACCAGCGCCTCTCCGCCGATCAGATGTGGATCAACCAGCATCGGGTCGGCTTTGGCGGCGAGGCCGGCAGCGCCGACTGCGTCGGAATAGCGCCCGTGCGCCAGCGCCTCCCGGGCGGTGGCCACGAGTTCCTTGGCACTAGCGCCCGTCGCGCTTGCAGCGGCCGCGGATCGCGGCGCCGCGCGGCGGTCCGCGGGTCGATGGGACCCAGCTCGCGCTACCTCCTGCCGGGCCGGCTCGGAATGCCGCGGCACGCGTTGCGGCGGCACGGCCGGTGTTGCCTGGACCCGGGCGGACGGCGTCTCGGGAAGGTCGCGTCGACGCTCCGTCCGACCACGTCGTTCGGGCAGCAGAATAGGCGCATCACCCGCCTCGGTACGGCGATCGGGCAACGTCGCGCGGCCCTGCGGGCCGTCGTCCCGTCGATACACAAACGCATCGCCAAGGGGCACCAACGTGAACGCCTCGCTCATCTGCCACAACGTTTCGGAGTGGCCGAGGAACAGGTACCCACCATCGCCGAGGGCGGTGTGGAACCGCGACATGAGCGCCTTGGTCGTCGTCCGGTTGAAGTAGATCGTCACGTTGCGACAGAGCAACAGATCGACCTCACTGCTCTCGAACGGCGGTGCTTCGGTGATCAGGTTGTGCAGTTGCAGGTCGACCAGCTCGCGCACATCATCCTTGACCGAGTACCAGCCGCGGTCGATGTCGAACCAACGGCCCAGATCGATCGGGTCTGCCATCTGCACAGCCCGAGCGCCATACCGACCGGCGTCCGCGAATGAAAGCGCGGTCGCCGAGACGTCCGATCCGACGATCCTGACGTGTTCGCGGGTAGCCATCGGCATGAGTTCACGGACCAGCATGGCCAAGCTGTACGGCTCCTCGCCTGTCGAGCACCCTGCACTCCAGATCGTGAGCGGGCGGTTCAGCGCCGTAGACCGGCGGATCAGCTCGGGCAGGACATGCTGGCGAAGTGCGCGAATCTGCGGCGGGTTCCGGAAAAAGTGCGTCTCTTGAATAGTGACCACGTCAATGAGCTGCTGCCGTTCGGGCGCACCGCCAGGACCGCTGAGCATCGTGAGGTACACGGCAGCCGAACTGGCGCCAATCGCCTCCATGCGGCCTGCGACTGCAAAGGTCAGCGAGTCGCGGCGACTCTCGTCGTGGACCAAACCCGCGCTCTTCTCCAGGAGCTTGCGCAGGGTGTCGAACTCGTCATCGGTCAGCGAGAATTTCATCGCTCACCGCCAAGCGACTGGCCCTGCAGGATTGCGACAAGTGCGGCCGCGATCTCGATGAGCGGCAGTTGGCGCTGCACCGCACCGCAGGCAGCGGCCGCCGCTGGCATGCCCCACACTGCGCTCGACTCTTCGTCCTGTCCGATCGTGATCGCCCCGGCGCTTCGCATCGCCTTCAGCCCGGCGGCGCCGTCACGACCCATCCCGGTAAGCAGCACACCGATCGCCCGCGGACCGACCGTGCGCGCGACGCTCTCGAACGTCGCGTCGACGCCCGGCACATTGAACTGGGTCGCCGGCGGTTGCTCGATGCTGACGCGCAGGTGATCGTTGACTACGAGGTTGCGTGCACTCGGCGCGATCGTGACCGTGCGCGGCTGCAGGCGGATGCCCGACGTTGCAACGCCAACGGGGAGCGCGCAAAGGCCGTCGAGCCAGGTCGCAAGACCTTCGATGAATCCGTCCGCCATGTGTTGCACGACAACGACAGCGGGCGTGAAGTCGGCGGGCAACGCGCCGAGCAGGTGGGCAAGTGCTTGCGGCCCACCAGTCGAGGCGCCGATCGCCACCAAGTCGACGGTTGGTTCCGCGCTAGCTCGCGCACCTCCATCAGCGGCCCCTGCCGCTGATTGCGCACGGGTCTTCAGGCGCCCTCGCGGATGGGTGATAACGCGCACTCTCGACGCGACTCGCACGCCACGGCGCAGCGCCTCAGCATACGACGCCCGGTCGGCGTCGCGTGCGGTCGGTCTTGCCACAACGTCGATCGCGCCAGCGGCCAGGGCGGCGGCGGCTCTTGCGGCGTCGACCTCGGTCGAGCAGACCAGGATCGGGGTCGGGACGCTCGCCATGATCCGTTCGATGATCTCGATGGCGGCGGTGCCCGGTAGTTCAAGGTCGAGGACGACGGCTGATGGCCGTAGCCGCTCGATCAAGGCGATGGCGTCGCGTAAGGTCTGCGCCTCGCCCACCACGCAGAGGCCCGGATCGGCCGTGATCGCCGCCCGAAGGAACCGGCGCTCGATCACGGAGTCCTCGACCAGTACAACGGTGACCGCGGACTGCTCGTGGGCGTCTGGTTGCGATGCCGAGAACGCACTGGCGCTGGCCGAGGTTGACGCTTCGCGCGCAACCGACACCTAGGCGCTCCTCGGTCCGGAAGCCCGCCGCGGGCTCCTCCCCAATGACTCCTTAACCTGTCGTCTGAAGTGGCGACTTTCTTAAGACAACCTGGGAGCGCTCGAAGCATCGAGGCGCCGATCGTCGAGGAGCTCCTCGGCTGGTACCGACACGCTGCCCGGCAGCTTCCGTGGCGCGAGCCGGCGGCCACGCCGTGGGCGGTGCTGGTGAGCGAGATCATGCTCCAGCAGACCCCCGTGGCGCGGGTGTTGCCCGCCTACGAGCGGTGGATCGCCCGGTGGCCGACCCCTGCTGCCCTCGCGGCAGCCACCGCCGGCGACGCCGTCCGGGCCTGGGACCGGCTCGGCTACCCGCGCCGGGCCCTGCGCTTGCACGCCGCGGCGACCACGATCGTCGTGCGCCACAGTGGGGAAGTGCCTGCCGACTACGCACAGCTGCGCGCCCTGCCGGGGGTCGGCGACTACACCGCGGCCGCGGTCGCGGCGTTCGCGTTCCGGCAGCGCCACGCCGTCCTCGACACGAACGTGCGCCGCGTGCTCGCCCGGGCGGTATCCGGCCTGGCTGAGCCCTCGAGCGCTCCGACGATGGCCGAACGCCGGGCCGCGAGCGAACTCTTACCGGACGACGGTGAGCGTGCGGCGACGTTCGGCGTGGCGTTGATGGAGCTCGGCGCATTGATCTGCCGCGCCCGCGTTCCGCAGTGTGATCGATGCCCGGTAGCGCACCGCTGCGCGTGGCGCCAGGCGGGCTATCCACCCTCAGCGTTACCGCTCCGCCCCGGGCAGCGCTACGAAGGCACCGACCGCCAAGCGCGCGGGGCGGTGCTGGCAATCCTGCGGGCGCAGCCTGGACCGGCCCGCCTCGCCCAGCTCCGCTCCGCCTGGCCCGACGCCGTCCAGCTCGATCGTGCTCTCGACGGTCTAGTGGCGGACGGTCTGGTAGAGCCGCTGCCCCGTAGCCGCTTCCAACTCCCAACGTAAGAGGGAGACGCCGAGGCCGGCACCCAACGGGTACCGGCCCTGACGGCTAACGAAGTGCTACTCAGCAGCTGGAGCGGTGCCAGCTGCGCCAGCCGGATCAGCGGCGGGTGCCGCTTCTGCCAGCGGAGGCAGGTCGGGCACCAGCGCCGGCTTGGCCTCGCCGCGGAACGTGAAGGCGGCTTCGGGGGTGTCGACTCCCTCGGCGTCGACCACCACGATCTGGCCGGCCTTGAGCTCGCCGAAGAGGATCTTCTCCGACAGCACGTCCTCGATCTCGCGCTGGATCGTGCGCCGCAACGGACGTGCACCAAGCACCGGGTCGTAACCCTTCTTGGCGAGCACCTTCTTGGCGTCCGACGTAAGTTCGAGGCCCATGTCGCGATCGCGCAACCGAAGGTCGACCTTGGCGATCATCAGGTCGACGATCGTCACGATCTCTTCCTCAGTCAGCTGGTGGAACACGATCGTGTCGTCGACGCGGTTCAAGAACTCAGGCCTGAAGTGCTGCTTCAGCTCCTCGTTGACCTTCGCCTTCATCCGCTCGTAGTTGCCCTGCGCGTCATGCTCCTTGGAGAAGCCCATGTTGAAGCCCTTGGAGATGTCACGCGTGCCGAGGTTGGTCGTCATGATGATGACGGTGTTCTTGAAGTCGACAACCCGGCCCTGAGCGTCGGTCAGCCGACCGTCCTCGAGGATCTGCAACAGCGAGTTGAAGATGTCGGGGTGCGCCTTCTCGACCTCGTCGAACAACACGACAGAGAACGGCTTGCGGCGCACCTTTTCGGTGAGCTGACCACCCTCGTCGTAACCGACGTAGCCAGGAGGCGAACCGAACAACCTCGACACCGTGTGCTTCTCCATGAACTCACTCATGTCGAGCTGGATCAGGGAGTCTTCGTCACCGAAAAGGAACTCGGCGAGTGTCTTCGAGAGCTCGGTCTTACCGACACCTGAGGGGCCGGCGAAGATGAACGAGCCGCCGGGACGCTTCGGGTCCTTCAGACCGGCACGGGTACGACGGATCGTCTGCGAGAGCGCCTTGATCGCCGGCTCCTGGCCGATCACCCGCTTGTGCAACTCGTCTTCCATGCGCAGCAGCCGCGAGGTCTCTTCCTCGGTCAGCTTGAACACCGGAATGCCGGTAGCAGTCGCGAGCACTTCGGCGATCAGCTCTTCGTCGACCTCGGCCACGACATCCATGTCGCCGGCCTTCCACTCCCGCTCGCGCTGCGACTTCGCCGCGAGCAGTTGCTTTTCGCGATCGCGAAGCGAGGCCGCCTTCTCGAAGTCTTGTGCGTCAATCGCGCTTTCCTTCTCGCGGCGGACGCCGGCGATCTTCTCGTCGAACTCGCGAAGGTCCGGAGGCGCGGTCATGCGACGAATGCGCATGCGCGAGCCGGCCTCGTCGATGAGGTCGATGGCCTTGTCGGGTAGGAACCGGTCACTGATGTAACGGTCAGCCAACTGCGCGGCCGCAACCAGAGCGCCGTCGGTGATCGAGACGCGGTGGTGTGACTCGTAGCGATCGCGCAGGCCCTTGAGGATCTCGATTGTGTGCGCGAGCGACGGCTCGGCAACCTGGATCGGCTGGAACCGCCGTTCGAGCGCCGCATCCTTCTCTAAGTGCTTGCGGTACTCGTCAAGGGTCGTCGCACCGATGGTCTGCAGCTCGCCGCGGGCCAGCATCGGCTTCAAGATGGACGCCGCGTCGATGGCACCCTCGGCCGCGCCCGCACCCACCAGCGTGTGCAGCTCGTCGATGAACAAGATGATGTCGCCGCGAGTGCGGATCTCCTTAAGGACCTTCTTCAACCGCTCCTCGAAGTCACCGCGGTAGCGGCTGCCGGCGACAAGTGCGCCGAGGTCGAGGGTGTACAGCTGCTTGTCCTTCAGCGTCTCGGGCACTTCACCTTTGACGATGGCCTGCGCCAGACCTTCAACGATTGCGGTCTTGCCGACGCCGGGCTCGCCGATCAGCACCGGATTGTTCTTGGTGCGGCGCGACAGCACCTGCATGACGCGCTCGATTTCTTTCTCACGGCCAATGACCGGGTCGAGCTTGCCTTCGCGCGCAGCCTGCGTCAGGTTGCGACCGAACTGATCCAAGACGAGGGACGTCGATTGGGCGCCCTCAGCGGGACCGCCAGCCGTCGCTTCTTGCTTGCCCTGGTAGCCAGACAGCAGCTGGATGACCTGCTGCCGGACGCGGTTGAGGTCAGCGCCGAGCTTGACCAGCACCTGGGCGGCGACGCCTTCGCCCTCGCGGATCAGGCCGAGCAGGATGTGCTCGGTGCCGATGTAGTTGTGGCCGAGCTGAAGCGCCTCGCGCAGCGAGAGCTCGAGAACCTTCTTGGCGCGCGGGGTGAAAGGGATGTGGCCGGACGGCGCCTGCTGGCCTTGTCCGATGATCTCTTCGACCTGCTGGCGAACGCCTTCAAGCGAAATACCGAGGCTCTCGAGAGCCTTCGCGGCAACGCCTTCGCCCTCGTGGATGAGACCGAGCAGGATGTGCTCGGTGCCGATGTAGTTGTGGTTGAGCATGCGGGCTTCTTCTTGCGCCAGCACGACAACGCGTCGGGCCCGGTCGGTAAATCTCTCGAACATGTCGCTCGCTCCTCAATAGCGGCGCCTTACCTTCATTTCATGCTATCCCGGCGCCAGGGACAGCCCTTGCCGCGCTGATCGACAGTTCTCGCACTCTTCTCGCCCAAATGCGGGCCAGACTTGCGTTCTTACGCCAAATTTTCGTGGTTGGGGGGGCGCACTACGTCAGTTTGACCCGTCAAATGCCGCGATTTGGGCGTTCGTGCCCACACTGAGTCTCAACCGTGACCAGAATCGCGGTGTTCCGGACCCGTCGGAAGGCTTGTTGCGCTAGCAGCGAACAGCTGCGATGTAGCGCGCGAACAGCTCGCAGGGAAGGGCGATAGGGGTTTAGTGCGCGGCCTCGTATTTGGCGACCACGTCGGC
>DATCFU010000211.1:0-13399 GCA_036509315.1 Acidothermaceae bacterium | reverse complement strand
GCCACTGTATTTCTCGGCCACGCGGTCCTCCTTGGTCACGGTCGGGGGTAAAACAGGTGGAACGGGTTGGGGCTCTCTAACCTCTGGGCATGCGCCGATCACGTTGATCGCGTTCGCGAGCCAGTCTTCGGTCGAGTCGTCGAGCACGTCGCCGACCGCCTCGAAAGGCGTCGTCCCCCCTCTCGGGGGAACGAAACTGAGCGTCAGCCTACGTCAGACACGCTCACGCGCGCCGCACGCGCGCCGCACGAGCGCGGCGTTGTTGTCGACGTCGTGGCGGCGGCGTCTTGGTTCACAGGTTTATCCACAGGGCGATCACAGGGTTACCCACAGCCTCATCTACAGGCCCGATCATCTCAAGCCGGTCACAGCTGCGGGGGGCCGATGTGAAGCCCCCGGCTTGCTGCCATCCGCCTTCCCCTTGCGAATGGCGCCCGACCGGGGGCTTCGACGCCCCGACGTTAGGAGGCCCAGTCGACGCCGTCAACGCTGCGAGGGTGCTCGGCACAATGGCCTGTGGACAGGGCTGTGGGCGGGGTGGGGATGCGCGGGAGTGTTCCTGTGGACAGGGCGGGATAGGGATGTGCACGCCGACCGCCACCGCGATCTCGCGCCGTGCGCCACCTGCGCGGATGGCGATCCGTGCTGTGGACGGGAAAGAAATCGGTGGATTTGGGTTGCTGAAGCGCGCCCGTACCTGCCTGCGCATGGCTGTGCATGGTGTCGTGCAGGTGTCCCACGCCGGCGGTACGGTGCCCGCGTGGCTGCTTCCGAGGGTTCCGTGTCAGAGGGTTCAGTAGAGGTGCGTCGAAGCGCGCGCCGGCGCCGAACGGTCTCGGCGTATCGCGACGGCGACCGCACGATCGTGCTCCTGCCGGCGCGCATGTCGCGCGCCGAAGAGCAGCGGTGGATCACGATCATGCTCGAACGACTGGCCACGCAGGAGCGACGCAGTGCCCGACGGGCGTCGCGCGGTGATGCCGAACTCGGCCGCCGTGCCGCGGAACTGTCTCGGCAATATCTGCGTGGCGTGCCAAAGCCGAAAAGCGTGCGATGGGTGACCAACCAGGGCTCGCGGTGGGGCTCGTGCACGCCGGTCGACGGCACCATACGGCTGTCAGATCGACTGGCGACGATGCCCGGCTGGGTCGTCGACTACGTGCTGGTGCACGAGTTGGCACATCTCATCGAGATCGGCCACGGCCCCCGGTTCCACCGCCTCGTCGATGCCTTCCCGAAGGCCGAACGCGCTCGCGGCTACTTGCTCGGGGTAGTCGCTGGCGCGGGCTGGGCTACCGAGCCCGACGCGCTTGACGAGGAGTCCGCGTACGACGCCGACCAGGCTCACGGGGTCGACGAACGGGACGACGAAGTCGAGACCGTGCCTGACCCTGAGACTGGCGCCCCAACCCAAGCTGGCGGCACAGGCACGACTGACCCAGACGCGCTCTGGTAACTCGTCAGTCGGAGATTTCGCCGGCCGGGCCCTCGCTGGGTGGTGTGTCGTTCAGCGAGCGCAGATCGAAGTCGTTGTCACGGCGGTTCACGAATCCGGTCGGGTCGTCGAGGTCATCGACTGTCGGCAGCAGGTCGGGGTGTTCCCATAGGGCGTCGCGGCCCTCCGCTCCGCGAGCCTCTCGCAGTAGTTGCCACAGCTGCGATGCCTCGCGCATCCGGCGCGGACGCAGTTGCAGACCAACCAGCGTGCCGAAGGTCTGCTCCGCCGGGCCGCCCGTCGCGCGCCGGCGACGTACCGTCTCGCGCAACGCTGAGGCGCCCGCAAGCCGGCCGTCCGCCGCTTGCGCGACGACATCGTCGATCCAGCCCTCGATCAGCGCGAGCAAGGTCTCGAGTCTGGTGAGTGCAGCTTGTTGTGCCGGCGTGTTTTCTGGTTCGAACAATCCACCGGTCAGCGCGTCCTGCAGAGCCTCGGGGTTCGTCGGGTCGATCGAACCGAGCGCTTCTTGCATGCGAGACGTGTCGACGGTGATCCCGCGGGAGTAGTCATCGAGCGCTGCGACCAACCGGCCACGCAGCCACGGGACGGCAGCGAACAGCCGATGACACGCCGCTTCACGCAAGGCCAGGAATAGCCGCACCTCGTCGGGCGCGACGCCGAGACCTTCACCGAAGGCGGCGATACCAGCGGGGATCAGGGCGGCATGGCCCACGCCAGCGAGGGGGAGTCCGACATCGGTCGACGACACGACCTCACGCGATAGCGTGCCCAACGCTTGACCAACTTGCCCGCCGAACATCACGCCGCCCATCTGGCGCATCATCGACAGCAGGGGTCCGGTCATGTCGGGCAGCGGCCCGGACGACTCGCCGTCGCTACCCAGATCAGCACCTGGTGGGAAGCCGGGAAGGCCAAGTCCGGCAAGCCCGCCTGCGCCGGCCAGGCCACCGGTGAGCTCGCCGCTGAATGCCTCGACGACCTTGCTCGCGACCGGCTCGACGAGTTCGGTCCAGGTGGGCAGGGTCGCTTCGATCCACTCGGCGCGACTCCACGCGCTGGCCGACGTGGTCGCGGCCGGGAAGGAAGTGGTCGGGTCGAGCCAGAGTTCGGCGAGCCGGATCGCATCGGTGACTGCGCTGCGTTCGGACGGCCCGATCGACGGGTCGTCGCCGGCCGCGGCCTGTCGCGCAACGTCCTTGGCCAGATCCCAGTTCACCGGGCCGCCCTGCCACGACAGCATGTCGGCGAAGCGGTGCAACGCGCTGCTGATGTCGGCACCACCAAGATCGCCGAAGCCCATCCCGCCTGGGCCGCCGCCTCTGCCGGGGCCGCCAGAGCCGGGATCGTTAGGGTCGCCCGGCTTGCCAAACCCAAAGGGAATCTCGCTCACCGCTGCTCCTCGGGCAAGATGGGCTCCATGACGGGGAAGAGACACCACCGGTCGTCGGTCCGCCTGACCACGTCCGTGCCTTCCAAAGTAGTCGTGCGGGGGAGCCGATGAGTAGCGAAGAGCAGCCGGTTCGCCCACGGCGCAGCACTCGTTCGCGTCGCGTGGGTCCTGTTGTTGCCGTGACAGGCGCGGCCCACGGCGTCGGTGAACTTCTCGTACGCCAGCTTGCGTCGTCCGCTTCAGTGAAAAAAGTGATCGCGATCGACACGATCCGAGGCGATGTTCCGGCGGCGACGTGGCGGCTCGTCGACGTCCGCGAGCCCGCGCTGGTCGAGCGGCTCGCCGGGGTGGACGTGCTCGTCCATCTCGCGGTCGACAGCAGCGTCGATCATGACGACGCTGAGCCGCACGCTGGGCAAGGGCGGGGGGCCCACGCCCGCGGGACCGCGACTGTGCTGACCGCAGCACCGGCCGCGGGAGTCGGCCACGTGGTGCTCGTGACAAGTGCGATGGTCTACGGCGCGCTGGCGGACAACCCTGTTCCGCTGCCCGAGGACTCCGAACTGCAGGCGACCGCCGATAGTGCCTGGATGGGTGACCTGCTCGAGATCGAGCGGCTCGGGGCGCAGGCGCCGCGGACGCATCCCGGCCTCCTGGTGACGGTGTTACGTCCGGCCGCGCTCGTCGGTGGTGGGGTCGACACCATCTTCACTCGACACTTCGAGGCGCCACGACTGCTTGCCGTCAAAGGTTCGCGTACGTGCTGGCAGTTCTGCCACGTCGACGATCTGCTGTCCGCGCTCGAGCTCGTCGTGAGCGGCGGCTTGCGCACGCCGGTTGATGACGACAGCAGCGACCAGGTATCGAGTGGCCATCTCGTGGTCGCGGTTGGCAGCGCGGGCTGGCTTGAACAGGAGGATGTCGAACGAATCACCGGCAAGCGGCACATCGAGTTGCCGTCGTCGGTTGCGTTCGGCACGGCGGAGCGACTGCACCGTCTCGGCGTCACGCCTGCGGGCTCCAGCGATTTGCAGTTCCTCGTGCATCCTTGGGTGATCGATCCAACGCGACTGGCCAAGGCCGGATGGCGGGCGGCTTACGACAACGAAAGTGCGTTGGCGGTCGCGGTCGCTGAGTCGGCGGGTCGATTGGCGATCGGTGGTCACCGGCTCGGACGCCGCGATGCGGCCGCGGGTGCGGCCGTCGGGGCGACAGTGGCTTTGGTCGGGACGGCGGCGCTGGTGCGGCGCGCGAGACGGCGTCGGCATGGTTGAACCTTCCGTCGAGGGCGACCGCGCGGCCGTGCAGTCGCCAGCCGACGTCGTCCGGCTCGTCGGCATTCGAGACGTCCCGTTGTCGGTCGATGAGGTGCTGGCCGCAGTCGCGGATCGCGCCGCCGGCGGCACGACGGTGTTCATCGGGACTGTTCGTTCTTCAGACGGCGGCCGTGAGGTGAGTTCGCTGCGCTATGAGGCGCACCCGGACGCGATCGTCGCGCTGCAGGAAGTGGCCAAAGAGATCGCGGAGAAGCATGACGTCATTGCCGTTGCCGCTGTTCACCGCACCGGTCTTCTCGCCATCGGGGATCTTGCGGTCGTGGTCGCCGTCGCCGCCGGACACCGAGGCGAGGCGTTCGCGGCTGGCAAGGAGCTGATCGACGAGGTGAAGGCGCGAGTGCCGATCTGGAAACAGCAAGGCTTTACCGATGGCGCAGTCGCCTGGGTGGGCATCGAGACTACGCTGGACGTCGAAAGCTGAGGCCTCGAAGGGCTGTACGCAAGGAAGGGCGTCTGCGAGAGCGCAATGAAAGTCTTGCTGTGGTTGATGATTCCGGTCGCTGCTTTGATCGTGGGAACGATCTGGGCGTCCATCCGTAGCCGACCGCCGCGACCTGCCGCAATGCAGGATTCGATGGCGTCGTTCTCGAGATTTCGTCGCGCTCTGGCGGCCAGCACGGCGAGTCCGGGGGCATGGCAACAACTGGGCCACCCAAACGGCACTCATACCGACGATTCAGCTGATCCGAGCAGGCTCGACGAGCCGGCACCGTCGGTTGCTCGCACCGAATAATTCGCCCGTTTGCCGACGCAGTTGGGGTCTGGTCGGCTCAAGGTTGCCTGCTGCAGATGCCGATCTATGGATCGTCAGCGTCCAATAGCTAGGGCTTCTCGCGCACGCCGCGGGGCCCAGCCGTCTGAGTGAGGCACAGTGGAACACGTCGTATTTTTCCCAGCGCCGGACGGCACCCCCGCCTTCCGTCGTCTTGCCACCGTCGATGACGCAGCCCGGTTCGTCGAGCACCTGCGCAACGTCGAGAACGTCAGCGAGGCGTCCGTTCACACGCTGACCGAGGTTCCACTGTCGTTCAAGACGTGGTACCGAGTCGAGATCCCGAACTCCGAGGACGGCGCGGAGAACAGCGACGGCGCCCAAACCGATGTCGCCGCACCGACGACGATCGCCGAGGCGATCGAGAGTTACACCAGCGACGACGACAGCGTGCGGCTCGACCAGTTGGCGCCGCCCGAGTCGTCGGGAGCGGATGGTTCCTCGACAGGCATCCTCGTCCCCGAGCGCGAGTTCCTCCCGCCCGTTCAGATCGCATTCGCGTCGCCGTCGGAAGAGCCTGCCTTCTTCGGCCAGCCCGTCGCCGAGCCGGACCGCCCCGCGGCCCAGGTTCTGGAGCCGGCGTTCGGCAGCCGCCGCGAGCGCGGTACCGGGTACTTCGTGCGGTGAGCCCCCCGGGTCGCCGCGCCCCTCGCGCCGCGAGCCGCAAGAGCTCCCCGAGCCCCCCAGCTCCGAGAGCAAACAGCTCCCCCCAGAGCTGGAGCCGCAAACACCAAAGCCGTGGTCCCTCCCCCAGGACCGCGGCTTCGGTGTTTGCCGGGGCAGCAGCGTTTCTGACGCGCAACTAGGCTTGGTCGCATGCGACGCCAGGCAACGACTCTGCTTGTGTCGGGCGTATTGGCCGTCATCCTCGCGTTCGCCGGCATGCACCTGCCGGCGCCGTACGTGCAGGATGCGCCGGGCCCGGTTTCTGACACGCTCGGTACGGCGCAGGGCAAGCCGTTGATCACGATCGCGCACCCGACTGCGACGCCCAAGGGCCGCATCTATCTGGTGACGGTGAGCGAGTCCGGCGGACCGCACCAGAACATCTCCGCATTTCAGGTGCTCCTGGGCTGGTGGAAGCGCAGCGATGCCGTGATTCCCCGACGTCTGTTGTACCCAGATGCACGAACGACGCCGCAGCAAGTTGCGACGCAGGACAACAACGACATGATCGAATCGCAGGAGGAAGCCAAGGTTGCCGCGCTGCGCTACTTGAAGTACCCGCTCACGCCAGGAGTCGACATCGCGAGCGTAGTTTTGCCTGCACTCAAAGGAAAGTTGATGAACGACGACATCATCACCGGTGTCGATAACACCACTGTGACGAATAGTGCCAACTTGCTGAAGGTCGACGCGACGCACAAGGCCGGCGACCAGATCGTCTTGCATGTGGTGCGAGGGACTACGCAACTTGATGTCCCGGTCACTCTGCAACCACCGGCGAAGGGCTCCACGACCCCGACGATTGGGATCAGCGTGGTCGACAGCTTCACCAAACCGTTCGCGATCGATATCAACCTGGCCGACGTAGGTGGGCCAAGTGCCGGAACGGCGTTTGCCCTCGGCATTGTCGACAAGCTCACCGACGGCAACCTGACCGGCGGCCGCACGATCGCCGTGACAGGCACGATTGATGCCGACGGAAACGTCGGTGCTATCGGCGGGGTGATTCAGAAGATGGCCGGCGCGCGCAGTGCAGGCGCCACGGTGTTCCTTGTGCCGAAGTCCAATTGCGCGGAGGCGTTGACCGCCGTCCCGCATGGCCTTCGCCTTGTGCCCATAACGACGTTGAGTTCGGCCGTTGACGTGCTGAAGAAAATCGACGCCGGCGCCACGGACGTGCCGACGTGTCCGGCGAAGTAGCCGCGAACGTAGCGGCTTAGTCGACCAATGTCGCTGCGAGCGCGTCGGTCAGGAGCGGCACCAGGTCGGCGCCGCTCACAACGTCGTCAGACTGGTCGGCGATGCCGCGAACCCGCAGGGTCGCCGTCCGCGAACCATCACGCAGGACGCCGACCACCATCCGGACCTCGCGCCGCAACGGATGACTGACGGCCCAGGCCACGGCGTCGGCGTCCGAAGGGAGATCCGCCTCGACCGATGGCGGCAGGGTTAGTACCTCTTGTGACAACGCGCAGCCTGCGACCTCCGAAGGCCAGCCGATCTCGGCGAGCCACTCGTCGAGCGGTGTGCCGGTCGGCATGGAGTCCTGTTCCACGGGCGTCAGTGCGTCGGCTGCTGGTGTCGCAGGAAGGCCGAGAGTCTGCGCGAGCGCCGGTTCTGAGGCGATCAGGTCGGCAGTGTGGACGAGGGCGTAAAGCCGGGTGGGCTGATCCCAACCTCCCTGCGCGAGATGCCGTTCGACTTCGGCGATCGCTTCGAGCAGGGGCTCGCTGCGGCGAGGCTCGTCAGGCTGCGCGTCCGGGGGCTCGATCACGGGGACATCTTGCCGGACGGCGATGTGCTCCCTGGTGGGCCACTTTAGGTAGGTTGATCGCACGGCGGCGTTGCCGCCCGGCGCGGCCCGATTGGGTGCCCTCGCCGCTGGCGCCGATCCCGGTCATTCCCCGGGCAGGACATCGAGGTCTGCGTGACGTTTCCCCGCCCCGAGCGGCGACCGTACGGCGCCGGTAACGGTGGTCCGCGCCAGCCGCTCCCGCGGCCGCAGTTCCCGAGTTGGGGAAAGCCGCTCCTGATCACGCTCGGGATCGTCGTCGTCCTTGTCGTTGCGATCGCACTGTTCGTCGCGATCGACACCGAGCACCTGTGGTACGACTCCGTCGGATTCGGCGAGGTCTTCACCACCAAGCTGGTGACCCGGTTGGCCCTCTTCGGGGGCTTCGGGCTCTTCATGGCGGCGATGACGTTCGGCAACGTGTATCTCGCGTACCGGCTGCGCCCGGCCTTCCGAGCATCGTCGGTCGAGCAGGTCATTCTTGATCGCTACCGCACGGTCATCGAACCGCGTCGCTGGTGGATATTCGGCGCACTCGCGGCGTTCTTCGGACTGATCTTTGGTACGGCAGCGTCCGGCCGCTGGCAGACCTGGCTGTTGTGGAGCAACGCGACCTCATTCGGCCACAAGGACCCGCAGTTCCACCGCGACGTCTCGTACTTTGCATTCATCTTGCCGTTCCAGAGATTCATCCTCGGTTACATCATGGCTCTGGTCGTCGTATGCACGTTGCTTACGCTTGCTTCGCATTACGTATTTGGCGGCGTCGCCTTCCGGACACCGGGCGAGCGAGTGACCAGGGGAGCGCGCACCCACCTCGCGCTGCTCCTGTTCGTGTTTGTCGTCTGCAAGGCGATCGCCTACTACCTCGACAGATTCGGTCTGGCATTCTCGAGCCGCGGTGCGGTGCAAGGGCCGTCGTACACAGACGTGCACGCGGTGCTGCCCGCCAAGGAGATCCTGCTCATCATCTCGTTGCTGTGTGCCGCGTTGTTCATCGCGACGATCTTCCGCACCGGCTGGTTGCTGCCGGCTGTTTCCTTCGGGTTACTGGTTTTCTCGGCGGTCATCATCGGCGGCATTTACCCGTTGATCGTGCAGAACTTCCAAGTGAAGCCGAGCGAGGCCGACAAGGAGGCGCCCTACATTGGGCGCAATATCCAGGAGACGAGCTACGCGTACGGCCTCGACAAGGTCAAAGTCACCCCGTATGCGGCCACGACGACCGTGAGCGCGAGCGCCTTAATCAACAGTACTGCCATCGGCGCCGGTGTCCGATTGCTCGACAACGCGGTGCTACCGCCGACCTACAACCAGCTGCAGCAGTTCCGAAACTTTTACAACATCGACAAACTGGACGTCGACCGGTACATCATCAACGGCCAAGAGCAGGACGCAGTCGTCGCCACCCGCGAACTCAACCTCGCCGGAGTTCCCACCAGCCAGAAGTCGTGGATTAACGAGCACCTCGTCTACACCCACGGGTACGGTTTTGTGGCGGCTCCCGGCGATGGTGTCGACAACGACGGCCGTCCTTCGTTCATCGAGTCCAACATTCCGGTCACCGGCAGCCTCGGGACGTTTCAGCCCCGCGTCTATTTCGGCGAGGGCGAGACCTCATTCTCCGTTGTCGGCCAGCCTGCCGGAGCAACGCCTCGGGAATACGACTATCCGACCAACGGCGGGAACGGGCAGCAGTACACCACGTACAACGGCGGCGGCGGTGTCTCGATTGGTTCAACGTTCCGCCAGCTCGAGTACGCGTTGCGGTTCGGCGACAAGAACCTGATTCTTTCTGACGGCATCAACTCAGACTCGCGAATCCTGTATGACCGTGACCCTCGCCAGCGAGTATCGAAAGTCGCGCCGTACCTCACCCTCGACGGCGATCCCTACTCGGCCATCGTCAACGGCAAGTTGGTGTGGATCGTCGACGGCTACACGACAAGCGATGGGTTCCCCTACTCGCAAAGAGAAAACCTGAACGCGATCACGCAAGACACAAACACCGAAACCGCGACGACGAAGCAACAGTCGAGCGAGACGATCAATTACATTCGTAACTCAGTCAAGGCGACCGTCGATGCCTACACCGGCGCGGTCACCCTCTACGCGTGGGACGCGACCGATCCGGTGCTCAAGACGTGGATGAAAGTCTTCCCCGGCACGGTGCAGCCGGAATCTGCAATGAGTACGCAGTTGCTCGCCCACGTTCGCTATCCCGAAGACATTTTCAAGGTGCAGCGCAACCTGCTCGCCAAGTACCACGTCACCGACCCGCACGCGTTCTACGGCCAGCAGGATTTCTGGCAGGTCCCGGCTGACCCAACTCAAACCGCGCCGCAACCCCCGCAGCCGCCGTATTACCTCACGTTGAAGATGCCCGACCAGCCGAAGCCCACGTTCTCGCTCACGACGACGTTCGTCCCTCAAGGAAGAACCAACCTGTCGGCGTTCATGGCCGTCGACAGTGATCCGGGCCCCGACTACGGGACGATCCGGGTGCTTCAGTTGCCGCGAAGCCTGTTGATCAGCGGACCAGGCCAGGTGCAGAACCAGTTCGAATCCGATCCGAACGTGCAGACGACCCTGAACATCCTGCGCGTGCAGGGCGGTGCGGCTGGCGTCACGTACGGCAACCTGCTTTCGCTGCCAGTCGCGGGTGGCTTGTTATACGTGGAGCCTGTGTATGTGAAGGCTGCGGGCGGCCAGGGCAGCTATCCGTTGCTGCAGAAGGTGCTCGTTTCGTTCGGCAACAACATTGGCTTCCAGAGCACCTATTCGGCGGCGATCGCCAGCCTCGTTGGCGCGCCGGCGGGTTCATCGAGTTCAGGTTCCACCGGCACTGGCACGACGGGCAGCGCGCCACCGGGCTCGACCAGCCCCTCGCCGTCCGGGCCCGCGAGTCCGTCATCGTCACCGTCGGTGCTTGTCCCTTCGGATCTTGCGCAGGACATCGCCGCGGCACAACAGGCGTACGCCGATGGTCAGGCCGCGCTGAAGGCCGGCGATTTCGCGGCCTACGGGTTGGCTCAACAACGCCTGGCGGCGGCCTTGGCGAAGGCCGCTGGGGTGTTGTCACCGACGCTGCCGCCGAGCCCGTCAACCCTGCCTTCGCCGACGAGCGGCGCGACGTCACCAAGCGCGTCGCCATAGGCGTGATGGCGCTGGGCGATTTGTGGGCGCCGCATAGTTGACGTAAAGTGACAGAACCGACGCGGGGTGGAGCAGCTCGGTAGCTCGCTGGGCTCATAACCCAGAGGTCACAGGTTCAAATCCTGTCCCCGCTACCAATGAACCGCAGGCCAAGGCCTGGGCACCGTCCTGGTGGTCAGGCCTTTGGCTTGCCTACGCGCAAATGACGGCCTCGAGGACCCCGTCAGTCGTCCGTCAGGTAGCGCCAGCGATGATGATACGTGCGCGTTTTGATAGCTGAGGACGATGAGGCGCTACGCAGCGTGCTCATCCGCGGGCTCACCGAGAACGGCTACGTCGTTGATGCGGTTGGCGACGGTGAAGCTGCGCTTAACTATTTGGCGAGTTACGAGTACGAGGTCGTCATCCTGGACTGGCGGATGCCGAGAATGAACGGATACGACGTTCTCGCCGCTCTCCGGAAGCGCCGACTCGCGGTCCCCGTGCTGATGCTGACAGCAATGGATCGGTCCGCCGATCGGATCGCCGGGCTCGACGGCGGCGCGGACGACTACCTCGTCAAGCCGTTCGACTTCGGTGAGCTCTTGGCCCGCCTGCGCGCGTTGCAACGGCGGCCGGCGGTGGTGACGGGGGTTGTCTTGCGCTGTGGCGACCTCAGTCTTGATCCGGCATCTCGTGACGCACGTGTCGACAATAAGCCGCTTGCTGTGACCGCAACGGAACTGGCGATTCTCGAGCTCCTCCTGCGCCGTACTCCCGCGATCGTGACGCGCCAGTCGATTGCGGTGAATGTTTGGCCGGTGGAAGCCGACGGCATCGGATCGAACACGATCGACGTCCATCTGGCCCGATTGCGCGCCAAGCTTGTCGGCTCCCACACCCGTGTGGAGACGGTGCGTGGCGTCGGCTATCGGCTCTTGCCGTCGTGAGCCGCCGGTGAAGATGTCGATTCCGCTTCGCCCAGCGCTACGGGTCGCGACGGCAGCGACAGCCGTGGTGGCTTTGTTCTACGCGCTGATCGTGGTCGGCATCTTGACCCTGGTGTCGAACAGGCTTCTGCACGAGACAGACGGCCGCATAGGGGATCAGCTCGCTAACGCACGGCAGCTGTCGCCTGCACAGCTCTCATCGCGGGCAGTGCTGCGACGCGATTCAGACGATCCCCCTGTGTACTACTGGCAGGTCAGCGCGGCCGGTGTCGTGACTGCTACAAGCCCCGACGCATTCTCGTTCCCCACTGCACTGTTGCGTGGCCACGCGACCGGACCTCGCACTGCCTTTGTCGACGCCGGGGACTTCCGCTTCGGATACGTTTCGAAGGCCGACGGCTCGCGGATCTACGCGGCCGAGAGTCTCGCGCAACCCCACCATGTGCGCAGCCTGCTCATGATGTCGGCGATCGCCGTATCGCCGGCACTGCTTGCCTCGGTATTCGTGAGCGCGTTCGTCATTGGGCGATCAGCGTCAAGGCCCGTGGAGACCGCGCGGGTGCGGCAACTGGAGTTCACCGCTGACGCCTCCCACGAACTGCGGACGCCGCTCACGGTCATAGAGGCGGAGGTCGGATTGGCCCTCACGACCGAGCGCTCGGCGAGCGGCTACCGCGACGCACTCCAGCGGGTCGCGGGCGAGACGCCTCGGTTGCGAAAGATTGTCGAAGACATGCTCTGGCTCGCGCGATTCGACTCCGAGCCACCATTGCCCCAGGCCGAGATCGTCGATCTGACAACGGTGGCACAGCAGTGTGCCGACAGGTTCGGGCCAGTGGTCGCGTCGAGAGGCATCCAGCTCAGCATCAAAGTGAACGGCGACGATCACCCGCACGTCGCCGCTGCGCCAGAGTGGCTCGATCGGCTGATCGGCGTCCTGCTCGACAACGCCACTCGCTACGCAAAGTCACCAGGTCACGTCGCCATCGTGGTCGACAGTAGTGCCGGCAACGTTGCGTTGACGGTGGCAGATGACGGCCCGGGCATCCCCCTCGCGGAGCGCCCGCGGTTGTTTGACCGTTTTCACCGCGTCGAGGAAAACGGTGGGCAAGGTGCCGGCCTTGGGCTGGCGATTGCCGATGCAGTTGTGCGGACGACGCATGGGCGATGGTCGGTGGGTGAGTCGGCGATGGGTGGCGCCCGGATGACGGTGACCTGGCCGCGGGTGCGAACCCAGTCGGCGCCAAAGCTGCCCTCGCTGCAGAGCTGAATAGGGTTTTTCACATGAGTGCTGGCCGCAACGGGGGGACCTCGCGTGCGCCAGCGGCCCCAAACTCCTCCGGTGCGCGCTGGCTGTGGTTGGTGCCACCGGGGTGCACGCCCACGCTCGCCGGCTGGGCACTGCTGCCCTTGCGGGCATTCCTTGGTTTCACGTTCTGCTTCGCGGGATTGCAAAAACTGGCGAACCCTGCCTTCTTTGACGCCGCCAATCCCGCGTCAATCCAGGCGCAGCTGGCCGGGGCGGTACGGCGCAGCCCGATCCACGTCCTGATCTCACCGCTCGCGCATCACGCAGCACTCATCGGTGCGGTGATCGCGTTGGGCGAGGTCGCTGTCGGCGTCGGCGCCTTGCTCGGCCTGCTAACCCGAATCGCTGCAATCGGCGGATTGTTGCTGTCGCTCAATCTGTTCCTCGCCGTCAGCTTTCATACCAGCCCGTATTACACCGGCAGTGACATCGTGTTTGTGTTCGCATGGATGCCGTTCATCATCGGCGGCGGCGGCTTGCTTTCCCTCGATGCACTCGTGGCTAACGTCGTCGCCGCTCGACAGTCGTGGTCGGGTGCGCCTATTGACGTCGACCGGCGGCGGGTCCTTGGCGCTGTCACGTTCGCGGC